>JBGVFY010000044.1:0-80506 GCA_045121435.1 Paludibacteraceae bacterium
CGTTGGCGTTTAACTCAAATTGTAGAAAGGGCTAAGTAATATGGTACAACAAGAATCAAGACTCGTAGTTGCGGACAACTCAGGTGCTAAAGAGGCATTGTGCATCCGCGTTCTTGGCGGAACCAAAAAGCGTTACGCCAGTTTGGGTGACACCATCGTAGTAGCAGTAAAAGGTGTAATTCCTTCTTCTGACATTAAGGACGGTACCGTTACACGCGCTATTGTTGTTCGCGTGAAGAAAGAGGTACGCCGTGCTGATGGTAGCTACATCCGCTTTGATGACAACGCATGCGTACTCGTAAACAACGCAGGTGAGATTCGTGGTTCACGTATCTTTGGTCCTGTGGCTCGCGAGTTGCGTCAAACGAACATGAAAATTATTTCTCTGGCACCTGAAGTGCTCTAATCATCTAAATTCTACAAGTATGGCAAAATTGCATATTAAGAAAGGTGATACCGTTTATGTAAACGCAGGTGCTTCTAAGGGCAAAACCGGCCGCGTGTTGGAGGTGCTCGTAGAGAAACAACGTGCTATCGTAGAGGGTGTCAACATGGTATCTAAGAGTACCAAACCAAATGCTAAAAATCCTCAAGGAGGTATTGTAAAACAGGAGGCTCCAATCCATATCTCTAACCTCAACCCAGTTGAGAACGGAGTACCAGTACGCGTAGGTCGCGTAGTGAAGGATGGCAAGCTTGTCCGCGTAAGTAAAAAATCTGGTAAGGAGATCTAATAATGAATACAGCAAGTTTGAAACAAGATTATTTGGAGCGCATTGTGCCTGCTCTGATGAAGGAGTTTAACTACACTACTGTAATGCAGTGTCCTAAACTCGAGAAGATCGTTCTCAACCAAGGTCTTGGCGAGGCTGTAGCTGATAAGAAGATCATCGATGTTGCACAACAAGAGATGACCCTTATCACTGGTCAAAAAGCTGTTGCTACGGTTTCCAAGAAGGATATCGCTAACTTCAAGGTTCGTAAGAAAATGCCTATCGGCGTGCGCGTAACTCTCCGTGGTGAGCGTATGTACGAGTTCTTGGAGCGTCTCGTGCGCGTGGCTTTGCCTCGTATCCGCGACTTCAAGGGTATCCACAACAAGATGGATGGTCATGGCAACTATACACTTGGTATCCAAGAGCAAATCATCTTCCCTGAAATTAACATTGATAACATTTCTAAACTCCTCGGTATGAACATTACTTTTGTAACTACCGCTAAGACCGATGAGGAAGGCTTTGCTCTCCTCCGTGAGTTTGGATTACCATTCAAAAAGTAATTAGACTATGGCAAAAGAATCAATGAAAGCTCGCGAGGTGAAACGCGCTAAATTGGTGGCAAAATATGCTGCTAAGCGTGCACAACTCCTCAAGGATGGTGACTACGAAGGTCTCCAAGCATTGCCAAAGAACGCTAGCCCAGTACGTTTGCACAACCGTTGCAAAATCACTGGCCGTCCAAAAGGCTATATGCGCGTGTTCGGCTTGAGTCGTATTCAATTCCGTGAGATGGCGTCTAAGGGCCTCATCCCAGGTGTGAAGAAAGCAAGCTGGTAAAAAACTGAAATTCGCCCAGAGGACGTAGGTGCCTCTGGGGAATAAATACAATTAATTTATTAAATATTGTCCCGAAAGGCGGGATTAATTTAACAAAAAACATTTATGACAGATCCAATCGCAGATTATCTGACTCGACTCAGAAATGCAATCAAAGCTGGTCACCGCGTAGTAGAGGTGCCTGCTTCGAATCTGAAGAAAGAGATCACCCGTATCTTGTTTGAGAAAGGTTATATCCTTTCATACAAGTTCGTGGAGGATGGCCCTCAAGGTACCATTAAGATTGCCTTGAAGTATGATCCAGTTAACAAGGTTAACGCCATCAAGAGTTTGAAACGTGTTTCGACCCCAGGTCTTCGTCAGTACGTAGGCTATCGCGAGATGCCACGCGTATTGAATGGTCTCGGTATCGCTATCCTTTCTACATCTAAGGGTGTGATGACCAACAAAGAGGCGCTTGGTATGAAGTTGGGTGGCGAGGTTATTTGTTACATCTATTAATTAAGGAGGAAACGCTATGTCAAGAATTGGTAAATTGCCTATCGCTATCCCTGCAGGTGTAACTGTAACAGTTAGCCCTGAGAACCTTGTGACTGTTAAAGGTCCAAAAGGTGAACTTCAACAACAAGTAAATCCTAACATCGCAGTGACAGTAGAAGACGGTGTTTGCCGTGTGGCTCGTCCAAACGATGAGAAGGAAAATCGTGCTATGCACGGTCTCTATCGCGCACTCATCAACAATATGGTTGTAGGTGTTAGCGAGGGTTATAAGAAAGTGCTCGAACTCGTCGGTGTAGGTTACCGCGTTGAAATGGCTGCAGGTATGCAAAATACCCTCAACTTTGCGCTCGGTTATACCCACCCAATCTACCTCCAATTGCCTAAAGAGGTTAAGGTAGAGACCAAGTCTGAGCGTAACCAAAACCCACTCGTGATTTTGGAATCTGCTGACAAGCAACTCATTGGCCAAGTATGTGCTAAGATTCGCTCGTTCCGCAAACCAGAGCCTTACAAAGGTAAAGGTGTTAAGTTCCAAGGTGAAGTTGTTCGTCGTAAAGCTGGTAAATCGGCTGGTAAATAATTAGAAAGGAATAAGTTATGAATCAGAAAATTGCAAGAAGACTTAAAATTAAAGCATCTATCCGTACTAAAGTTTCGGGTACCGCTGAGCGTCCTCGTCTGACTGTATTCCGTAGCAACAGCCAAATTTACGCTCAAGTAATCGACGATTTGCAAGGCAAGACTCTTGCTTCTGCATCTTCGCTCGCTATCAAAGATAAAATGACCAAAACAGAGAAGGCTGCTCAAGTAGGCAAACTCATCGCTGAGGCTGCAAAGGCTGCAGGCGTAGAGGCTGTAGTATTTGACCGTAACGGCTACCTCTATCATGGTCGAGTAAAATCATTGGCAGACGCTGCCCGCGAGGCAGGTCTCAATTTCTAAAAACAAAGAGACTGTTATGAATCGAGTAAAATCAACCCAAGACTTGGAGCTCAAGGAGCGCCTTGTTGCTGTCAACCGCGTAACTAAGGTTACTAAGGGTGGACGTACATTCACATTTGCAGCCATCGTTGTTGTAGGAAATGAGGCTGGTATCGTAGGCTGGGGCCTTGGTAAAGCAGGTGAGGTAACCGCTGCTATTGCTAAGGGTACTGAGGCTGCTAAGAAAAACCTTATCCAAGTGCCTGTGCTCAAGGGTACTATCCCTCACGAGCAAGAGGCTAAGTTTGGTGGTGCACGCGTTTACCTCCAACCTGCTTCTCACGGTACCGGAGTAAAAGCCGGTGGTGCTATGCGCGCCGTGTTGGAGTCTGTAGGTGTAACTGACGTGTTGGCTAAATCAAAAGGTTCTTCTAACCCTCACAACCTCGTTAAGGCTACTATCGCCGCTCTCGGCGAGATGCGTGATGCACGCACCGTAGCTCAAAACCGTGGCGTAAGCCTTTCTACTGTGTTTAACGGATAATAATTTGTGAAAATCATGGCAACTATTAAAATTCAAAAAGTACGCAGCACAATCGGCTGCCCACAAGTGCAAAAGGATACAATGTTGGCTCTTGGTCTTCGCAAGATGAATGCCATCGTTGAGCATGAGGCTACTCCTGCTATCCTCGGTATGGTTAACAAAATTAAACACTTGGTAAAAGTTATTGACTAATTAAATTAATTTGTAGCATTATGGAATTAAATAATTTAACGCCAGCTGCTGGTTCTGTAAAGACCGCTAAACGAATCGGACGTGGTCCAGGTTCTGGTCTTGGTGGAACTTCTACACGCGGTCACAAAGGTGCTAAGTCACGCTCTGGTTACTCTAAGAAAATCGGTTTCGAGGGTGGTCAGATGCCTATGCAACGCCGTTTGCCTAAGTTCGGCTTCAAGAACAGCAACCGCGTTGAGTACAAGGCAATCAACCTTGCTACCTTGCAAGCACTTGCTGAGGCTAAAGGCTTGGAGAAAATCGGTCTTATCGAATTGCACGAGGCTGGTTTTATCAACAAGACTCAACTCGTTAAGATCTTGGGCAATGGTACTTTGACTGCTAAACTCACTGTAGAGGCTAACGCTTTCAGTAAATCAGCAGAAGAGGCTATCACAGCTGCTGGTGGTACTATCAACAAAATCTAATTAGTATGCGTAAGTTTATTGAGATAATCAAAAATATCTGGAAGATTGAGGATCTCCGCAACCGTCTGCTGACCACACTTTTGTTTGTGCTCATCTACCGTTTCGGATCATTCGTGGTTCTTCCAGGTATTGATCCTACAGCATTGACCGCATTGCGCGCTCAAACAGCTGGAGGTCTGATGGCTCTTCTCGATATGTTCTCGGGTGGTGCGTTCTCTAATGCGTCTATCTTCGCATTGGGTATCATGCCATATATCTCTGCATCTATCGTAATCCAACTGCTCACTATCGCAGTGCCTTACTTCCAAAAAATGCAGAAAGAGGGCGAGTCTGGCCGTCAGAAGATGAACCAAATCACTCGCTATTTGACCGTAGCTATCTTGCTCTTCCAAGGCCCAAGTTACTTGGTAAACCTTTCTGTGCAAATGGCGCAAGCAGGTCAAATGCTTGAGGTGGGACTCAACTGGTTCACTATCTCATCCACTATCCTCCTCTGCGCGGGCTCTATGTTCGTAATGTGGTTGGGTGAGCGTATCACCGATCGTGGTCTTGGTAACGGTATCTCCTTTATCATTCTCATTGGTATCATCGCTCGTTTCCCTGCTGCTATCATTCAAGAGTTCTCGTCTCGTCTCAATGACGCAGGTGGTGGTTTGATCGTGTTCCTCCTTGAGGTGGTTATCCTGCTCTTCGTTTTCGCATTTGCAATCTTGCTCGTACAAGGTACACGCCGTATCCCTGTACAATATGCAAAACGCATGGTGGGTAACAAACAATACGGTGGTGTACGCCAATACATTCCATTAAAGGTCAACTCGGCTAATGTGATGCCTATCATTTTTGCGCAAGCAATCATGTTTATTCCTATCGCACTTGCTGGTTTCTCCAATGCAGATGGTGCAAGTGCTTTCACTCGCGCTTTCATGGATAACAATGGCTTCTGGTACAACTTCGTATTCGCTATCTTGATTATCGTTTTCACCTATTTCTACACCGCGATTATCATCAACCCTGTACAAATGGCTGAAAACCTCAAGCTCAACAATGGCTTCATTCCTGGCGTTAAACCAGGCAAGAAGACTGCTGAGTATATTGATACCATTATGAACCGTTTGACTTTGCCTGGCTCTTGCCTCTTGGCTATCATCGCTATTTTGCCTGCTTTTGCTCGCCTCTTTGGTGTGAGCATGAGTTTCGCGCAATTCTTTGGTGGTACGTCACTCCTCATTATGGTAGGTGTAATCTTGGATACGCTACAACAAATTGAGAGTCACCTTCTCATGCGTCATTATGACGGATTCTTTGAGTCTGGCATGCGCATCAAGGGACGCTCTGGCGCAATGGCATATTAATACGAAATGATCTATCTTAAGACTGAAGAAGAGATTGAGCTTCTGCGCCGCAGTAACGACTTGCTCGGACGCACCTTGGCTGAAGTAGCCAAGGTGATCCGACCAGGTGTTACTACTGCCGAACTCGACCGTGTAGCATACGAATTTATCTGCGACAATGGGGGCAAACCCTCTTGCCTTGGATACGAAGGATTCCCTGCTACCTTGTGCACTTCGGTCAATGAGCAGGTGGTGCATGGTATCCCATCCAACAAGGTTGTCCTCAAGGACGGAGATATCGTATCCATTGACACTGTGGTAGAACTCAACGGTATGCATGCCGACTCGGCTTATACCTTCCCCGTAGGAGAGGTGGCACCAGAGACCTTGCAACTGATGCGTACTACCAAACAGGCACTTTATCTCGGCATTGAGCAGGCTATCACGGGTCGCCGACTGGGCGATATCGGATTTGCTATCCAAAACCACTGCGAACGCGCAGGCTATTCGGTAGTGCGCGAGTTTGTGGGACACGGTATCGGACGCGACATGCACGAGGAACCAGAGGTCTGCAACTATGGTCGCCGAGGCAACGGACTCGTTCTCAAATCGGGCATGGTACTTGCTATTGAGCCTATGATTTGTTTGGGGCGCCGCCAAGTGATTCTCGAGGAGGATGGTTGGACTGCTCGCACCATTGACCGCAAACCGGCTGCTCACTACGAGCACAGCGTATGCGTGCGCAATGGCAAAGCAGAGATACTCTCAACCTTCGACTATATTCAACAAGTCTTAGGAGATCGTTTTATATAAAATATACCCATTACAATTATGGCAAAACAAGATGCAATTGAAGTAGATGGAACTGTAACCGAGGCATTGTCCAACGCTATGTTCCGTGTTCAACTCGAAAGTGGTCATGTCATTATCGCCCACATATCTGGTAAGATGCGTCAGCACTATATTAAGATTCTTCCAGGTGACCGTGTGAAGGTGGAGATGAGCCCTTATGACCTCACCAAAGGACGTATTTCGTTCCGTTACAAATAATTCGGACGAATCCCTTATAATTAACACTCTAAAACTCTATTAAAAATGAAAGTTAGAGCATCTGTAAAAAAGCGCAACGCGGACTGCAAACTCGTACGCCGCAAAGGTCGCTTGTATGTAATTAACAAAAAAGAACCCAAAATGAAAATGCGTCAAGGATAAGCATTTCATCGAGGTAAACCATTTAATCAATATCCTTAAAGTAAATAATTATGGCTATAAGAATTGTCGGTGTAGATCTGCCACAAAACAAGTGTGGTGAAGTCGGATTGACTTACATCTACGGAATAGGTCGTTCAAGCGCAAAGAAAATCTTGGCAGAGGCAGGCGTTGACCCAAGCATCAAGGTGCAAGATTGGACGGATGACCAAGCAGCTAAAATCCGTGAGATCATCGGTGCTAAGTACAAAGTAGAAGGTGACCTCCGTTCGGAAACACAACTCAACATCAAACGATTGATGGATATCGGTTGCTATCGCGGTGTGCGCCACCGTATCGGTCTTCCTGTACGTGGTCAATCCACCAAGAACAATGCCCGCACGCGCAAGGGTAAAAAGAAAACTGTTGCTAACAAGAAGAAAGCGACTAAGTAATCAACCAACCCGAAGGGTGGGAGAAGTTCCCCCTTCTGTTAATATCTATCAATTATGGCAAAGAAAACTGTTGCAGCTAAGAAGCGCGTAGTAAAGATTGACGGTGTTGGTCAACTTCACGTGATGTCTTCTTTCAACAATGTAATCGTAACTCTCGCTAATGGTCAAGGTCAAGTGATTTCTTGGTCATCGGCTGGTAAAATGGGCTTCCGTGGCTCTAAAAAGAATACTCCATATGCAGCACAAACTGCTGCAGAGGATTGCGCAAAGGTCGCTTACGACCTCGGATTGCGCAAGGTAAAAGCGTATGTTAAAGGTCCTGGACAAGGTCGTGAGAGCGCTATCCGCGCTTGCGCTAACGCAGGTATCGCAGTAACTGAAATCGTGGATGTTACTCCTATGCCTCACAATGGTTGCCGTCCTCCTAAACGTCGTCGTGTATAATTTTTTAACTACTAAAATTTTAAGAAAATGGCAAGATATATTGGACCAAAATCTCGTATCGCACGTCGTTTCGGAGAGGCTATCTTCGGTCCTGACAAAGTGCTCGATCGTCGTAACTACGCTCCAGGTCAACACGGTGTAAACCGTCGCAAAAAAATGTCTGAGTACGGTACTCAGCTCGCAGAGAAGCAAAAAGCAAAATACACTTACGGTGTACTCGAGCGTCAATTCCGTCTCCTTTTTGCGCAAGCATCTCGTATCAAAGGTATTACTGGTGAGATCCTTCTCCAATTGCTCGAGTCGCGTCTCGACAATGTAGTATATCGTCTTGGTATGGCTCCTACTCGCGCTGCTGCTCGTCAGCTCGTTAGCCACCGTCACATTTGCGTGGACGGCAAGGTAGTGAACATTCCTTCTTTCCAAGTTAAACCTGGTCAAGTAGTGTCTGTTCGCGAGAAGGCTAAATCATTGGAGGTTATCGCTGCTTCTTTGGATGGCTTCAACCACAGCAAATATCCTTGGTTGGAGTGGAACGAGGCTGACAAGGCTGGTAAGTTCCTCAATATGCCTCAACGCGAGGAAATTCCTGAGAATATCAAGGAGCAATTAATCGTCGAGTTGTACTCTAAATAATAATTAAATTCATGGCAATATTAGATTTTATTAAACCTGACAAGGTGATCATGTTGGATTCGAGCAACAAACGCGGAGTTTTTGAGTTCCGTCCGCTCGAGCCGGGTTATGGTATTACAGTAGGTAATGCTATTCGTCGCGTGCTGATTGGCTCGCTCGAGGGCTTTGCTATCTGTTCGATTAAGATCAATGGTATTGATCATGAATTTGCTACTATCCCAGGTGTCATTACAGATGTCACCAACTTGATCCTCAACCTCAAACAAGTGCGTTTCGCACGCAAAGATGGTATCACCGATGTAGAGGGAGAAACGATTCGCATGCATGTCAAGGGTAGCAATGCGCTTTTGGCTGGTGAACTCAATAGTTACCTCCAACACTTCGATGTACTCAACACTGAATTGGTGTTGGCTGAAATGGACGAGACCGCTGACTTTGAGTTAGAGATCAACATTAATAAAGGTCGTGGCTATGTATCTGCTGACGAAAATCGTCAAGCTAACGATGCCATTGGCGTATTGGCTGTAGATAGCATTTATACGCCTATCCGCAATGTGAAGTATAGCATCGACCCTTATCGTGTGGAGCAACGCACCGACTATGAGAAACTCACCCTCGAGATTCTTACGGACGGATCAATCACTCCACAACAAGCACTTACTGAGGCTGCCAAGCTCTTGATTTATCATTTTATGCTCTTCTCTGAGGAGCGTATCATCATCGAGGATCCTGTTAAACCAGCAAATGATATCCTGGATGAGGAGCACTTGCGCATGCGTCAATTGCTTAACCAACATCTCCAAGATATGGACCTCTCTGTGCGTGCACTCAACTGCTTGAAGGCTGCCGAGGTAGATACCTTGGGCGAGTTGGTAAAATACCACCGTTCTGACCTCTTGAAGTTCCGCAACTTCGGTAAGAAATCTCTCACCGAGTTGGACGAATTGCTCGAGCGTAATGGATTGGCATTTGGTATGGATATTAGCAAATACAAACTTAATGATTAATTAAAAAAGTAAAACTACAATGAGACATAATAAGAAATTCAATCATCTTGGTCGTAAAGCAGCGCACCGTCATGCTATGCTTTCCAACATGGCTTGCTCGCTCATTATGCACAAGCGTATTTCGACCACTTTGGCGAAGGCAAAAGCGCTTCGTATGTATGTAGAGCCATTGCTCACCCATGCGAAAGAGGATAGCACTGCTAACCGTCGTCTTGTTTTCGCTAAACTCAAACAAAAAACTGTTGTTACCGAACTCTTCCAAAATGTAGCTGAGAAGATTGCTAACCGCCCAGGTGGTTACACTCGTATCCTCCGCACAGGTTTCCGTCTTGGTGATGCTGCTGAGATGGCAATCATTGAGCTCGTTGACTACAACGAGAACATGCTCAAGGCTCCTAAGGCTGCTGCTAAGAAGACCACCCGTCGTGCTGGTAAGAAGGCTGCTCCTAAGGCTGAGGCTGCTGTTGAGGCTCCTGCTACTGAGGCTGCTGCTGAGTAATCAGGCGAGTTTACGGACAAGTAAACATAAGAAAATCGCACTCCATTCGGGGTGCGATTTTTATATCCTTGCCTTTAACCTCTCGCCTTATACCTTAAAAATCCAACGTGATTTGTCCGTTAATGATTGGTGTCTTGCCAAGATGTTTGTATGCCAATTCGGTGGCTTCGCGACCGCGAGGAGTGCGTTTGATAAAGCCCTCCTTGATAAGATATGGCTCATAGACATCCTCTATCGTGCCTGCATCTTCACCCATAGCGGTGGCAATGGTATTCAAGCCCACAGGCCCACCTTTGAACTTATCAATAATCGTGCTGAGCAACTTGTTATCAATCTCATCCAAACCAAAGGTGTCGATATTCAACGCTTCCAAAGCATAGCGCGCAATCTCCAAATCTATTGCACCATTACCCTTCACCTGAGCAAAATCGCGCACACGGCGGAGTAAGGCATTAGCAATACGAGGGGTACCGCGACTGCGACGCGAGATCTCGGCTGCAGCCTTGCTGTCGATATGAATACCCAAGAGGCGCGCACTACGCTCCACAATGCCTGCAAGGATATGCGAATCATAATACTCCAAGTGACAATTGATACCGAAACGCGCACGCAATGGACTGGTCAATAGACCACTACGAGTAGTCGCACCAATCAAAGTAAACTTATTGAGATCAATCTGTATCGTTCGCGCAGAAGGACCTTTATCGATCATAATATCGATGCGGTAGTCCTCCATTGCGGAATATAGATACTCCTCTACCACAGATGAGAGGCGGTGTATCTCATCGATGAAAAGCACATCGTTCTCTTCCAACGAAGTCAGCAGTCCTGCCAAGTCGCCGGGTTTGTCCAATACGGGACCCGATGTAACCTTGAATCCCACCCCTAACTCATTGGCAATGATATTGCTGAGCGTGGTTTTGCCCAATCCTGGAGGACCAAACAGTAGCACGTGGTCCAGACTCTCACCACGCATACGAGCTGCTTCTACGAAGATACGCAAGTTGCTGACAATCTTAGACTGACCTGCAAAATCATTGAATCTCAGAGGGCGCAAGGCATTATCTTGCTCCTTTTCCGTCATTTGGTTTCTTATATCAAAATCATTCATGTCCTCTAAACTCTAAACAGTAGGCGCAATGCGCCGTCCTCTAAACACTAAACAGTTGCCTGGCGGAAGGTTTGTTCCAAATCCTCTATCTCGCTGATAGGCTTATCTACTTTAATCTCACCCCGGTCAATGATAATCACGCGGTTACACATCTGCTTGACCTCTTGCAAGATATGGGTTGAGAGAATAACGGTACGACCGTTCTTCGGATATTGGATATTGGACGCGACAATGTCGCTATTGGATATAGGAGTAGCTAAGTTGCGAATCAAAGCGCGGATATCCTCTAATTGGTTAGGGTCAAGACCTGTGGTGGGTTCATCCAAAATCAGCAGTTGTGGATCGCCAATCATGGCTTGTGCCAAACCTACACGCTGACGATAACCCTTACTGAGTTGCCCAATCTTTTTATTTGCTTCGCGCTGCAATCCCACGCGCTCTATAAGGTCCTCGACCAATTGGCTATGGGATATTGGCAATTGGCTATTGGTGCGGAGTTCTACGAAAAAGCGTAGGTATTCACGCACATACATGTCCTCGTACAACGGGTTTTGCTCAGGAAGAAAGCCTATCGATTCAGGCACTTGCACTTCTCCGTTGGTAGGCTCCCATACCCCCACCATAATCTTCATGAGGGTGGATTTGCCTGCACCATTAGGACCTAATAAACCTACCACCTCACCATCGTTAATGGTCAAGCATATATCTTTCAGCACATGTTGTTTGCCGATAAACTTATTCAAATGTTCAATACGAATTGCCATTGGATAATTCTGAATTTTGTAATAATCGTTTGAGCCCTTTGGGCGAAATAAGAATTATGAATTATGAATTTTTGTATCGGCTTCGATAAGGGCGAGGAGTTGCGTGACGGCTTCCTCTTGTGGGATATTCTTCAGCACGCACTCTTTACCGCGGTACAAACTCACCTTACCGCGACCTGCACCCACATAGCCATAGTCGGCATCTGCCATTTCGCCAGGACCGTTCACAATGCAACCCATGATACCTATTTTCAGCCCCTGCAAATGCGAAGTGGCGGCTTTGACCTGTGCAATCGTCTGCTCCAAATCAAACAATGTGCGACCACAACCAGGGCAAGAGATATACTCCGTTTTATACATACGCACACGAGCCGCTTGCAGAATATCTTTGCTCAAACGCTCTAAGTCTTCCGTAGTAAAATGGTCGTTGTTGAGCACCAATTCGCTGCAACTATAGTCCCACAACAATCGTCCACACTCGGCTGCGGCATGGAGTTGAAACACTGCCCAGTCGCTATCTACGTTGCTATAATATACGGTGTTTCCTTCTATCCGCACTTGCGTGTCATGCGCGTAGCGAATGCTTTGGTTATCAGCGAAATAATCCACCAACGCACGAGCCACAGGCAACTCCTTCTCGGGTGCTTCGCTCAGACTCACGCGAATGGTGTCGCCTATACCATCTGCCAACAATGCGCCAATGCCCACAGCCGATTTTACGCGTCCGTCTTCGCCTTCGCCTGCCTCCGTCACGCCCAAATGCAATGGGAATTGCATACCTTCTTCTGCCATTTGCCACACCAATAGGCGGACGGTAGTCACCATTACGCGCGTGTTGCTGGCTTTAATGGATAGCACAATATCCTTGAAATCCTCTGCCACTGCCACGCGCAGAAACTCCATGCAACTCTCCACCATGCCTTCGGGCGTATCGCCGTAGCGCGACATGATACGGTCGCTCAAACTACCATGATTGACTCCTAAACGGATAGCGGTCTTATGCTCCTTGCAGATATTGAGCAGTTGTACAAAGCGCGCACGAAGTCGTTGTAGTTCAGCTTGATACTCCTCATCGGTATAATCAATCTGTTTGAATTTACGCGCAGGGTCTATGTAGTTGCCTGGGTTGATTCGCACTTTCTCCACCACCTTGGCTGCGGCGTCTGCCACATCCGATTGGAAATGCACATCTGCTACCAAAGGCACAATATTGAACAATATTGAACCACCTTGAACAATGTTGAACAATTCGCCATGTATCTGCGCCAGCGATTCCACTTCGCGCAATCCTTGTGTGGTGAAGCGCACCAGTTCCGCACCTGCTTCCATGCAGCGTTTGGCTTGCGCCACGCTGCCTTCAATGTCATTGGTAGAGGTGTTCGCCATTGTTTGAATACGAACAGGGTGTTCGCTGCCAATCAGCAAACCGCCTACATTTGTGCTTGTCGTTTGTCGGCGATGGTATGTGAGTTGAATATCCATAAAACCCGAATTTGGTGCAAAGTTACACAAATATTTTGGATTAAGCAATAAAATTGGTGTATTTTTGCACTTTTTTGCTAAAATATTTGGTCATATCAAAAAAAAGCAGTACCTTTGCACCCGCTTTCGTAAGGAAGCATTCGTTTTGTGCGCTTAACGCGCGATTCAGTAGCTCAGCAGGTAGAGCACATCCCTTTTAAGGATGGGGTCCTGGGTTCGAGCCCCAGCTGAATCACGAAAGAGCAGAAGTCAAAGTGGCTTCTGTTCTTTTTTTTGTCTGTTGCGGAGGTGTTTGCATATAATTTTCACTTTTTTTGCTCTAAAATTTGCGTATATCTTAACTTTGTAGTAATTTTGCAAACGCTTATCTCAAGTGTAACGTTATTTAATATGAAAGCAGTGTATATTCATGGTTTTGCGGGTTCTATCCATTCGGATACGATTACCAATTTCCGCAAATATTACCCCGAAATAGAGTGGTGTCCTCTGGAGGTCAATCATCTGGTGGATGAGTCGGTGAAGAAGATCAATGACTATGTGGCTGCTCATCCTGATGTTGCGTACCTGATAGGTAGTTCGTTGGGTGGGTTCTATGTACTATGTGCGGACTTTGCTGGGCGCAAGATTGTCATCAATCCCGTTCTCAATCCCATGTCCTCGTTGAAGAAGGCAGTAGGTGTAAATAAGTACCGTGGTCGCCGCGAGAATGGCGAAACAGAGTTCAAACTCACGATGCAAGACCTGTTCCGCTTCAAAGCTTTCAAACCGAAGGACACGCCCGAAACCATTTGCCATTATACCCCTCACGATCCGAATTTGGGTGAGGATATCAAGCGAGAGTATCAAAAATTCTTCGCCCATGCAGAGATGACTCCGCATCTGCGTTCGCATTTCACGGATGAGCATTATATCAAGCACAAACTCCGCGATGCTTTGCTCTAAAAAGTAGTAAATAAACTAACTTTTTTCTTGCACATGTAAGAAAAATATATTACCTTTGCAGGCGGAAAGGATAAAACCGAAAAATAATAACTACAAAATATAGATTTGCCTATGAAGCATAGCGTATAATTGATACGCACATCATGAAATATTTGGAAAAGCATTTTAGCTTTATTTTGTCTACTTGAAAGTTTGGCGACTAAAAATGACAGACAAGAATAATGCGAAAATGTTCGCGCATTGCGCGGGCTTTTTGTCATTCTGTCTGTCAGGTTACGCCAAACACCTCAAGTAGAGAATAACTAAAAGTACCGTGCTTTTTTATGTGCGTATATTTTAGAATTGAAGGTACAACGGAGTAACCGAAAAGCCGAAAGTGAGTAGGGATATATCATTATTAAAAATGAAACAATTATGAAAAAGATTTTATTAGGACTAATCTTATTGCTTGGAAGTACAATTACAAATGCTCAAATCAAACCAGAGATGTACTATCACAATGGAAACGTATATAATAATGTTGCGCATAAACATCGACACCTCATGTCCTCATTTGAAGTTGCTCAAAATCTATACAACCAATCTGAGTTTTTATATAAGCAATATCAAAAAGGAAGGAACATGCAAGTATCTGGAGCTGTCTTTATGGGAGTCGGTGTTCCTGCACTTGCAACTGGTATCATCATGCTACCTATGTTATATCGCGAAGGAGCACCATCGAGTAGTATAGTTGGTAGTAACAAGGCTCCTAACCGATGGGAAGACATGAACAAAGCAGGTTGGGCATTACTCGGATTTGGTGTTGGTTTTACAAGCGTTGGTATCCCTCTGTATTGCGTAGGTTTGAAAACAATGAAAACAACCTTATCCGCTTATAATGAAACGACACCTACATTAACTTTCCAATTGAAAGACAACGGTTTAGGATTAGCATTAAATTTCTAAATTTGTAAATATAAAAATGCACTCCGAGCGCGGAGTGCATTTTCTATAATATATATTAAGGTGTTACCTTACATTACGATATTGACAATCTTGCCTGGGACGACGATGACTTTCTTTGGAGCGGCGCCGTTCAATTGTTTAGCAGTCAGTTCGTGAGCCATGACAATCTTCTCAACCTCCTCGCGTGGAGTGTCCTTTGCCACCTCAATCGTGAAACGCACCTTGCCATTGAACTGAACAGGGTACTTCTGCGTTGCCTCAACCAAGTATGCTTCGTTGCACTCTGGCCACTCGGCGTGGCAAACAGAACCTGTTTCGCCACAGAGATGCCATGCCTCCTCTGCAATGTGAGGAGCGTATGGAGCGAGCAAGATAGCGAAGGTCTTGAGCACTTCCACCTTGTTGCACTTGAGGGCTTGCAGTTCGTTTTGCGCAATCATGAAGGCAGGGATAGACGTATTGAATGAGAAGTTCTCAATATCCCATGTAATCTTCTTGATGAGTTTATGCAAACTGCGCAACTCCTCTGCTGTTGGCTCGTCGTTAGAGAGTGTCTCGAACATGTTCCACCACTTGCGCAAGAAGCGGTGCACGCCATCGATACCATTGGTATCCCAAGGTTTGGACATTTCCAAAGGACCGAGGAACATCTCATACAAGCGCAAGGTATCTGCACCATACTTAGCCACTACATCGTCTGGGTTTACCACATTAAACATAGACTTGGACATCTTCTCAACTGCCCAACCGCAGATATATTGCTTGTCGGTAGGAGTGCCCATGTAAGGGTTGTCCACATCTGTAGTACCGTCTGAATATACAAACTCCGCATTCTTGAACTCTGGCATCCAGTTGCGGAAGGCATCGATATCAAGGACATCGTTCTTGACGATATTCACGTTCACGTGGATAGGTTGTACCTTATCTTTGTACTCAGGGTTGTCGATGAGGTTGTAGCTGATAAAGAGGTTACCCGTAGCGCCTTCGCCAATATAGCGATAGACGAAGTTAGAGCGACCTTGGATCATACCTTGGTTGATGAGTTTGCGGAATGGTTCGTCCTCGCAGATATAGCCGAGGTCGAAGAGGAACTTGTTCCAGAAGCGGCTATAAATGAGGTGACCCGTAGCATGCTCAGTACCACCGATATAGAGGTTGACTTGACGCCAATAGTCGTTGGCCTCTTTACCTACGAGCGCAGCATCGTTGTGGTTGTCCATATAGCGGAGGTAGTACGCAGACGAACCTGCAAAACCAGGCATGGTGCACAGCTCAAGTGGGAAGATAGTTACATTGTCAATCAATGACTTGCTAACGACCTTGTTGTTGGCGGTGTCCCACGCCCAGAGATCAGCATTGCCGAGAGGTGGCTCGCCTGTGGTGGTAGGTTTGAAGTCAGACACCGCAGGGAGTTGGAGTGGCAAGCACTCTTCTGGGAGCATGTATGGCATACCCTCTTTGTAATATACAGGGAATGGTTCGCCCCAATAGCGTTGGCGGCTGAAGACCGCATCACGGAGGCGGAAGTTCACTTTCACGCGGCCGAGGCCAGTGTTGGTGATATGCTCCTTCATGCGTTGGATAGCCTCTTTCACCTCAAGTCCGTTGAGGAAGCCCGAGTTGATCATGATACCCTCTTTGGCATCGAAGCTTTGTTCGCTGACATCTGCGCCCTCAATGAGTGGAATGATTGGCAGGTTGAAGTGCTTAGCGAAGGCATAGTCGCGGCTATCGTGTGCAGGCACTGCCATGATAGCGCCTGTGCCATAACCGCTCAATACATAGTCACTTATATAGATAGGTATCTCGGCTTTGGTGAGCGGGTTAATGGCATACGAACCTGTGAAGACACCCGTCACGCGGCGGTCAGCAATACGCTCACGCTCGGTGCGGTTCTTCACCATTTGGAGGTATGCCTCCACCTCGGCGCGTTGCTCCTCGGTGGTGACACGCGCTACATACTCGCTCTCTGGAGCAAGAACCATGAAGGTCACGCCATACACAGTATCTGCACGGGTGGTGAAGATAGTGAATGGTTCATCTTGACCCTTGATAGCAAAACGCATCTCTGCACCTTCACTGCGACCAATCCAGTTGCGTTGGGTCTCTTTGAGCGAGTCGGTCCAGTCCACGCGGTCAAGACCTTCGAGCAGGCGAGCCGCATAGGCACTCACGCGGAGGTTCCATTGACGCATCACGCGTTGCTCTACAGGGTAGCCACCACGAACAGAAAGGCCTTCGCTCACCTCGTCGTTGGCGAGTACGCAGCCAAGTTGTGGGCACCAGTTTACCTTGGTATCAGCGAGGTACGCGATACGGTAGTTCATAAGGCGCTCTTGTTGCTCGCGCTCTGTGAGAGTCGCCCAAGTTGGGTCGGTTTGCTCAAAGCGCTCAATCAACTTGCTGATAGGTTGTGCCTTTTGCAAAGAGGTATCGAAGTAGGAGTTGAACATTTGGATAAATGCCCATTGTGTCCATTTGTAGAAGTCAGGGTTGCAAGTCTTCACTTCGCGGTCCCAATCGTAGTTGAAACCAATCTTTTGGAGTTGCTCGATATAGTGAGCGATATTCTCCATAGTGGTTTTCTCAGGGTGTTGACCTGTTTGAATAGCATATTGCTCCGCAGGCAAACCGTAGGAGTCAAAGCCCATTGGGTGGAGGACATTGAAGCCCTGAAGGCGTTTGTAACGGCTGTAGATATCACTGGCAATATAACCAAGAGGGTGACCTACGTGCAAACCTGCGCCCGAAGGATAAGGGAACATATCGAGCACATAGAATGGCTTTTTGTCGCTTTGGTTACTTACGCGGTAAGTACCAGCCTTCGCCCATTCGGCTTGCCATTTCTTTTCAATTTCACTGAAATTGTAATCCATAAAACTATTTATGATTTAATTATTTATTTGTTCATTTCCTATTTCGGCTTGCAGCCTCAAACGGTCTGCAAGCGCCGTGGTCATTTAGGCATGACCTTTGCGCTGCAAAGGTACTACAAAAATTGCACATATGCAAATTTTTAACTATTTTTGTGGCGAATGTGCTATTTATCGAAGTTTTGTGGATGTTTTTTTGTAAAATATCGAAATAATTACACCTTGAAACAACACAAAAAGGGAGAGTAAACCTTTGTAAGAAGCTCTGCCAATTTCGCGATCACCATAGGAGATCTGTGGGACATCGGTGGGCTTTCAGTGGCTTTTTATAAATGTGTCTCTATAATAATGCTGCAAAAATCTTCGGCATTGTAGCTGTTTTGTGCCGACAAATCGCTTGCGATTCGTTAGAGCCCTTTGGGCGAGATAAGACGATAGGAGAGAAACGTGGTAAATAAGGTGCTATTATATAGAGGATGAAAATGGCGGAAACGAATTACCATTTCCGCCACATAAAATCAATTACCACTCTTTTCCAATATATAGACTAGCTCCAATACGCCAGTTAAAGTGTTGGTCGAACTTATTATTCAGTGTTGTGGTCAGGTTGTTCTTGTTCACACCGTAGCAGTTGAGCATCATCTCTCCCCAAATACCCAAGTAAAGGTCTTTGATTTGGAAGTTACGCTCTAATCGTAGATTAATATTGTTGATTGCAATAGTATTGGCATTTTTCCAAACCTCTTCATAATCTGTATACGAACTAAGCCAAGGTACAATACCGATGCGCGCACCAAGTGTCATACCAAGTGGCAGGTTAAAGTCGTATCCTACTTCGATGTAGGTAGACCAAGCGCGTTTCCATTCTCCATTTTTATCTTGGTAGCAGTCATCGCCGTAAATGGTGGTGTACCAATCCAAAGATAACGGGATTTTCTCTACCAAATCGCCTAGGTGAAAACCAAAGTGCGCTTCCATGGTGCTACTAGTAACCTGTTCCTCGGCATTAAAACCGCCTTTGCCAAAGTAAGAATCACCACCAAAATAGTATAAGTGAGTCAAATCTACTTGTACACCATAGTCATCATATCCAATAGTAATATCCAATTCAGGATTAAAGTATTCAAAAGTCCAATTATCAGCACCGATATTTCCCCATCCGCTCAGATACAAACCTTTCCAATCAAAGGTAACTGATGGTTGGATGGATAGGCCACCCAGGTTTTGTCCACGCCACAAGTAGGAACTAACTATATCTGCACCTGCCTCGATAGAGATACCTATATTATTTTCAGATTCTTCTGCAGATGCAGCATTAGGGAAGGCTGCAATACTTATCCATGAAAGCCCAATCGTTAGTAACATTTTTGTGGTTGTGTTTTTCTTATTACTATTCTTTTTCGAATACACTATTTTTTGTTTCTTCTTCGAAAGTACTTTCAGAATACAAAAAATCACACTCACCACCAATGCAATCACAATAAAAATCAACATGCCAATGCTCAAGTTATCTCCTTTCACACGCGACCACATAGCCAACATTGGTTCCGTCATATCCCCACAATCATGCATGAGCGAGCAATATTCAATAACAGACTGATCAGGATATAGAACTTTGTTAGCATGTACTGCTTCAGCATCTTTTCCAAAGAAGTAAGTTAGGTCAACAGTTTCATGAATGTTTTCGTCGTTTGCCCAAGCGAGGACTTCTGGGGAAGATATGACACTTACATAACCCACTTCTTCCATGTTGCGAATTGCATTCTGAGGCATACACATGTAGTTGATAAAGTAACTGGCTGCCTTAGTGTTTTTAGCGTAGATAGGAATACACCATCCATCAAACCACACGCTGCTTCCCTCTTTAGGAAGGATATAATCCAGAGTTACTCCTACTTGTGCAGCTTCATCAATAGCCCAGTTCGCATCTCCTGACCAACTAACATTAATCCAAGCACGCCCTTTAATCATCTCTTCTTTGCCAAAATCAACTTCCCATCCTGCGATATTATCTTTCATACTTAGGAGGAACTCTTCCACGCGTTGAATACGCTCCTCAGTAACATTCGCCACTAATTCGTCTCTAGTAACTTCTCCGCGATTAATCTCATCTTGATACACGTATAATACGAACAACGAGTATATATCACGAAAGGCATCTTTCATCAGAATCTTCCCACGAAATTTCTCGTCATTAAGACAGCCTATCGATAGTATTTCGCTTTTGCTCACTAAAGAAGGATTATATATAAATCCTGTAGTACCCCACATGTAGCCAACAGCGTAATCAGCCACTGAGGTGGTGCTGTCAGGTGCCATTTGTTGGAATTTTTCTACGGCAAATGATGAGACACTAGTTGTATAATCTGGCGTACTGCCAAAATCCTTATTAATGGGTTGCAACAGCTGATTACGTAACATGCGTTCAATAATATATTCGGAGGGACAGATAACATCATAATCTTCGTGTCCAACCTCAATCTCCGCTAACATAGCTTCATTGATGTCAAAAGTTTGAAGCAATACCTCTACTTGCTCGCCAGTCTGTTCGTAATACCAAGCGGGAAATTCATCTAGTACATCCATCGAGACATAATCCGCCCAATTATACACCTTGAGTGTATGAGCGCGATCTGCTGCAAAAGAGTTAGAACCTAACACACTAGATAGTACCATTACGAGTACCAAAAATAAAGTTTTTTTCATTTTTGTTTTTAATTGTTTAAAGGTTAATAAATATGATTAAACAAGACCAAAATGGTCAGAAAAGCCACAGCGCATAAGACACTACATGAGTGCCTAATGACATATATACAAAGGCTATTAGTCAATCCCCTCAGTAGGATCGACAACCATTTAACATAAAATGTTTAGATGAAGCGGAAGCGCGTGTTGCTGAAATAGAATATTTGCTCTGCGCTGAAAAAATGACATCTGTGTCGCGTATATACTGCTGTGCAGGATATGATAAAATGCTATAGAGCGTAGCGACTTGATCTTGTAAATTCCCGAACGGGATAGAATATCTACAAACCTGTCTATATTGGCAGAACTGCCAATATGATAAAAGGTTGACTTCGTGTCATTAAAGACACACTTTGCCCAAATGAAAAAACTCGTTTTTCGCATCTCTTCCTACTATGGAACTGTAAATTTGTGAAACATAAAATATTGTTTTAAAAAAATCGAGTGCAAAGGTACTACTTATTTTTGACTTATACAAGAAAATCGATACTTTTAAGTCAACTTTTTTAGAAAGCCCAATCTTAACAAAAAGCATTTTTGTTGGCAGGGAGTTGTTGTTTTATTCTATTTATTGCGCTATTTACTAAGAGAGGGAACACATTGTCTTATACTGAAATAGGTTTACTCATAAAATGAACAAAAAGTATCAATAAAAGTACTTTTTGTGCGTAAGCGTAGGTGGGGTCACTTTGTGAGGTGGTGTCGCCAAAAGCGAGGTGGTGGCAGCGGTGCTGCGGTAGTGGAACGCTCAAAAATGAGCGCGAAATGCACGGTCATAACTCGCGGGGATAGCCGCGAACACTAAACCTGTAACGGGAACGAAATAGCCGAGCAATGGCAGACGATGGTGGCTATTTTACGAACTCATAATCATTACCGATTATTAGTTCTTATCTCTACCAAACGAAAGCAAGTGACATTTCTGCCACTTGCTTTTTTGTATAACCTGCTATACCTTTGATATGGGGTTAGAAAAGTCATAATTAAAATGAGACTAAATAGAATGTAATTAAATGATTACCATCTAAATCATAGACTTTTAGTTCTGGTGTGTCATCTTCTGTATATTCCCTTAATATATATGATGCTGAATTGTTACTTGCAGCCAGTTGTGTATCGCTCAAACGGCGATAATTATACAAAGTACTAGTAGTATTCTTTGAAAGTAGTTCTTCTTTTGTGTCCTTATTTTGGTAACCTTTATCTACGCAAATTACATTATCATTTCCAATGGTTAAACCGTCTATCTGTCGCGATTCATACAAAATAAATGAGCCTGTTTCGTGATCGTAATAATAATAGTCTTCATATAAATTGGCATCATAATGAGAAAATTCTTCATCGTATTCAATTGCAAATCTATATCTAATTTCTTCTTCTCCTACAGTTTCTTGGATTACATCATACCATGTGAATTGATAAGTTCGGCTATAGGTGTATTTTGTGGAAGTAACCATTTGTTGCATAGTGGCTGTTGTATTCCTCAATTGCAGACTATACTCCTCGTTTTCCTCTATCTCTATAACCGTTGAATCCTTTGTGATATCATGTTCTTCTACAATAAAGCCATATTCTCTTAGTGTTTGGACAAATTGTTCTTTTCTGTCATCTAGGTCTATATCTGGTGATGATATACCATAACATCTTTGCCACTTGGTATTATACCACTTATCTTTAGGAGTGGAGGAATCTTCTTTTATAGAATTATCAATAAGTATTGTCTCTCCATCTTTTGTGATAATGGTAATATTCCCGTCTTTATCTTTGGTAATGGTATTCCCTTTGTCATCGGTCATAACAATAGACCCATCTTCCAAAGTTTTTGAATCAATAATAGTACCGATCCCATCCACCAAATCGCTTAGTCGTTCAATGACTTCTATGCTTGGTTTGTTGTTTTCATTGTTTGGATCGTTACCTTGACATGCAATGAGTGCTATACAGCACAATGTTGCGTTAAATAAATACTTTGCTTTCATTTGTTTATATTTTTATTTTCCCCTCTTACGCCTTTAGGGTTTGGCATATAAAAAGTGTGAACTTTCGTTGTGTTATATTGGTTCTCTCGGGCTTCGACTCCCATATGTGCCAATATACGCAGAAAGTTCACACTCACATGTGAACATTCGCTATATTTCGGACACATATTACAATTTGTCGAAGATTGAGAGAATCCTTAATAAAGCAAATGCTTATTTATATTATGTCTGTTTCGCGTGTTATTTTACCATAGGCGATAATTAGAAGTTAGATATTAGACCGCTTACGCTGTTAGATATTAGACGCAAGGAGTTGTTTTACTTGTTTGTACACATTCTCTGCGGTGAAGCCGAGTTTCTCGTCAAGCACTTTGTATGGCGCAGAGAAACCGAAGGAGTTGAGTCCCCAAACGGTGCCGTGCTCGCCTACGAGGCCTTCGAGGTTGCATGGCAAACCTGCGGTCAAACCGAAGCGTGCGACGCCCTTTGGCAATACTTCTTCTTGATACTCCTTGCTTTGTTGGCGGAAGATAGCCTCAGAAGGCACACTCACGATTTGGAGGCGGATACCCTCGGCACGGAGGAGTTCAGCACCTGCCATGAGAGTAGAAACCTCGCTACCAGAAGCCAACATCACCACTTGTGGATTCTCGTCTTTGCTAACCACATACGCACCTTTCTTCACGCCCTCGGCTGAGGTGTTAGGCACACTGGCTACATCTTGGCGAGAGAGGATAAGAGCAGTTGGGGTATAGATATTCTCCATTGCCATCTTCCATGCAGCGGTAGTCTCCTCTGCGTCTGCAGGGCGGAGTACCATCACACTTGGACGACCAGAGTGGTTGTGGAGTTTCTCCATAAGACGGATTTGTGCCTCTTGCTCTACAGGCTCGTGGGTAGGACCATCCTCACCTACGCGGAAGGCATCATGGCTCCAAACGAACATCATCTGAATCTCCATGAGGGCTGCCATACGGATAGCAGGTTTCATGTAGTCGGAGAATACGAAGAAAGTACCGCAAGCAGGAATGATACCGCCGTGAAGTGCCATACCGATGCAGACGCATGCCATGGTGAGCTCGCTTACACCAGCTTGGAGGAAGCGACCTGTGAAATCATTAGGGGTGAGGACGTGAGTATGTTTGAGGAAGCCGTCGGTCTTATCCGAGTTGCAGAGGTCGGCGGAAGATACAACCATATTGCCTACATTCTCTGAGAGATATGCCAAGACATTGGCAGAAGCCGCACGGGTAGCCACGTTTTGCTTTTGTTGGATAAGGCTCCAATCTACGCAAGGTGCTTCGCCACGCATGAAGGTCTCATACTCGTTGGCAGCCAATGGGTTGGCTTGTGCCCACTCGTGATAAGCCGCATAGCGTTGGTTGGTGATTTCGCGAAGTTCTTCAGCGCGTTTGTCGTAGAACGCTTGTACATCAGGGAAGATTTGGAATGGGTTCTCTGGGTCGCCACCGAGGTTCTTGACAGTAGCCTCGAAAGAAGCACCAGACTTGCTGAGTGGCTGACCGTGGGTAGAGGTCTTACCCTCCCAACTCTCGCCTTCGGCAGTCACGCAACCTTTACCCATAGAGGTATGACCAATGATGAGTGAAGGACGGTTCTTCTCTGCTTGTGCGTTCTTGAGAGCTTGGCGGATAGCCTCTGGGTCGTGACCGTTGATATCTTGTACGTACCAACCCCATGCCTCGTACTTCATGGCTACATTCTCGGTGCTGACCTCGTTGCAAAGAGTAGAGAGTTGCACCTCGTTGGTGTCGTAGTACATGATGAGGTTGTCGAGCTTGTAGTGGCCTGCCATACGACCTGCACCTTGGCTAATCTCCTCTTGGATACCACCGTCAGAGATAAAGGCGTATATGGTTGGGTTGTGCACCTCGCCATAGCGTGCGTTGAACCACTTGGCAGCCAAAGCAGCACCTACTGCGAAAGTATGACCTTGACCAAGAGGACCAGAGGTGTTCTCGATACCGCGTGCTACATTGCGCTCTGGGTGACCAGGAGTAACACTACCCCATTGGCGGAGTTGCTTGAGTTCCTCCATGGTGTAATGACCTGTCATGCAGAGTTGCGCATAGAGCATAGGTGACATGTGACCAGGATCAAGGAAGAAGCGGTCGCGCGCCTCCCAACATGGGTTCTCTGGATCGTGGATAAGGAACTCAGAGTAAAGCACTTGTACAAAGTCTGCACCACTCATTGAGCCACCTGGGTGACCACTCTTGGCCTTCTCGACCATCGCTGCGGCGAGGATACGAATGTTATCTGCCGCTTTTGTCATAAGTTGAGTTGAATTCATGATTGTATTGTGTAGTATTGTTTAGCGTTGTGTAGGGTTGTTAAAATTTATAACCAATAAAATAGTTCATGCCCCATTGAAAATCTTTGCGATAGCCAAAGCCTGCGATATAAGCGGGTAGGGCATCGCCCTGTTTGTCGGTGCGGGTCATCAGCAGTTTCATGCGCACATACCATCCCATCTGAAACCCTTTCCACACTTGCACTTGGCAACCTGCCACAATCTCGCCCCAGCAATCGAACTTATGTTGATTGAGGTAGTCCACATTGGGCAACAACCAATAGTTGCCATATACAGGCACATTGGTGATTTGAAAGCCTTGGTACGCCCCTGCGAAGCGCAGTCCCACCATGAGGCAGTTCCCTGAAACGCCTTTTTGGAGGGCACTCAAATCCATTCCTACGCGTGCAAAACCGCCTTGTCCGCTATAATGACCGCCATCGGCACTGGTCTCTGCGATAGCATAACCCAATTCGAATGTGGGGTAAAATCGCTTTGCTAAGCGGACATTCATTGCCATTTCGTAGTCTTGTACCGCCCCTTTAGAGCGTGCCAATTCGAGGATAGGCATAGCAATGTCGAGTTTGATACTCATGCCTTGATATACCGCCGAATCGCCATACTCGCGCGCGCTCGCGCATAGCGTGAGGCAACAGAAGGATAATATGAGCAGTAGCCTATTCATGCAAGTGGATTCGCAGATTTTCTTGCACTGCGTTTTCTACAGTAGCGTTAATGATTTCCACGCTATCCACTCGCCAATCGGTGGACCAAGCCGCAGTAATGGTATGATAAATGGCACAGCCACACGCCAGACTGACAAAGTATTGGCGGGGCGTATGCTCCACAAAGAGCGTGTCTGTTTGCTCGTGGAATGTCATGACAAACGCCGATATGGTGGTGTCAGGACGCAGTGGCAACGGAATTTTGCTAATGCTTTTGCGGTTGTTGAGTAGCGAGTCGTGGGTTTCGGGTATCTCTAATGTGAGGCTATCCCATGTGGTGTATTTCACCGTATGTCCTTTGGCATTGAGCGAGTCAGCCTCTAAGGTAATCACCATCGCCACGCTCATATCCTTGCGACAAGTGGTGTCCGCGGTGCAAGCCACCAACAATGAGAGTGTTAGCAGCGTAAAAGCAATATGGAGAGAATGAAAGTGGTTCAAAGTGGTTCGGTTTAAAGTAGTGAGCGGGCTTCTGTTCGGAGGTCTTGCATGGCCTTTTGGTTGGCTGTTTCACCATTGGAAGCATACGCGGTTATGAGCACCTTGGCATAGTCAAGTGCGGTGCTTTCGGGTGGCATCTGCTGTGCCATGGTGTTAATGAACGCCACCATTTGGTCGCGCGAAGCGATAATGGCATCCCACACCTGCTCGCTGACATAAATCTGCTGACTGAGATTATGGTCGTACTCCATGCGAATGGTACGCATGAGGTGTTGCTGCACTTGCAGAATAGTCATTTCGCCCAAGTTGAGTTCGAGCAACATGTGCTCGGGCGTGGTGCGCTCTAACAACAAAGAAAGACGCTCGTACGCACGCATGCGCAGAGGAGAAATCTCTTTTTGCGAGAGGCGTTTGAGTTCCCAAAGGCGTTTCTCGGCTTCGCTTTTATAGAACTTGTGCATGACAAGCCATGTGGCAAGTAGCACACAAAGAGCGGGTAAGCAGTATTTGAAAAATTCGGTCATATGCAATCTTCTAAAATTTGGGTGCAAAGTTACAAAAAAAAAACGACATACACAAGTGTATGTCTAATTTTTCTCTAAGTATAGTCTAACTATACCCGTGGAACCCGTTATGAACCCGTCAAGAACCCGTAACCGATAGCGAAGTGCTCTGTGACGGAGTGCTTCGTGGAGTTATCGTAGCATTACTCCTCGGAGAAATGCACCAAAACATGGCGGTAGGAGTTGAAAATCTTGGATTTGCTGACAAAGCCGAGGTATTGTTTTTCTTCGTTTACCACAGGCAGGTTCCATGCACCCGTGTCCTCGAAAATCTCCATTACTTTGCCCATTGGCATGCTGTCGGTGAGGATAGCTTGCGGCGAGTTCATGAGTTGTTTGACGGTGAAACGATTATACAAACGCGGTTGGAACATAATGTTTCGCACCTCGTCTAAGAGCAAGATACCCAACAACTTACCGTTGTTGTCCACTACGGGGAAAATGTTGCGATTGCTTTGTGCAATCACCTTTACCAACTCGCCCAAGGTCATCTCTGGATTGAGGGTGCGGAGGTCGGTTTCGAGGACATTCTCCATCTTCATGAGTGTGAGAACAGAACGGTCTTTGTTGTGGGTGAGCAATTCGCCTTTTTGTGCCAGACGCATGGCGTAGAGGCTGTGAGGTTCGAAAATCTTAATGGTCAAGAACGACACCACTGCTACTGCCATCAGCGGCATAAAGAGGTGGTAACCGCCTGTGAGTTCGGCAATGAGGAAGATACCCGTCAATGGGGCGTGCATGACGCCTGCCATCAGACCCGACATACCTGCCAATGCAAAATTGGCTTCGGGTACACCTAAACCAATCATATTCATCAATCGGGCACAGATAAAACCAATGATAGCACCCATAAAGAGTGAGGGCGCAAAGATTCCGCCCACACCGCCACCACCATTGGTGGCTACAGAGGCAAATATCTTGAATAGTAGAATGGCAATAAAGTAACCGACTAATATCCAACTACTTGTGCCAAGCGCTTCGAAGGGGCTATTAGCGATTGCCGATACCGAGTCGCCATTAATGAGTTGCTTAATGACATCATAGCCCTCGCCATAGAGTGGAGGGAAAAGGAAGAGCAACAGACCCAGCGTGGCTCCGCCCACGAGGAACTTAGCCCAAGTGTTTTGCACATGGCGTTTGAATAGTTGTTCCAAACGGTTCATGCCTCGTGTGAAATAGAGCGATACCAGTCCGCACATTACGCCTAAAATGAGATACCAAGGCAGACGCTCCACGAAGAATGGTTCGCTATTCACCAGTGGAAACATGGCCTCTTGTCCGTTGGCAATGAAGGAGATAGCGGTAGCCGTCACGGAAGAGATGAGCAATGGCGCTACGGAGGTCATGGTCAGATCCATCATCAGCACCTCCAGGGTGAAGACCAGACCCGCGATAGGGGCTTGGAAAATGCCGCCGACTGCACCTGCGGCACCACAACCAATCATAAGCATCATGGTTTTTTGGTCGAGGCGGAAGAGTTTAGCGAGATTGCTACCGATAGCCGAACCCGTGAGCACGATAGGCGCCTCGGCACCCACCGAACCACCAAAACCAATGGTTAGTGCTGAGCCCACCAACGAGGACCATGTATTGTGAAGTTTGATAATGGATTTGCGTTGCGAGATAGCGTAGAGAATCTTGGTGATACCATGCGAAATGTCGTCTTTAACCACATATTTCACGAACAATCCCGCCAATGTGATACCAATCATCGGGGTAATGAGATACAACCAGTGGTTTTGTGCAATGAGTTGGTTTTCAACGAAATGGTGAATGGCGTGAATCATGAACTTGAGCAGTTGTGCTGCACAAGACGCCAAAGCACCCACGAAAAAACTCAGGATTAGCACCAAGTTTTTCTGTGGGATATGCTGCTCACGCCACGCAATGAAGCGGTCGTATGTAAGACGAGAGTTCAGGAGTTTAGTAGTTTAGAAGTTTATTCTTCGTAGTCGTCTTGTGTGTCCCAACCTATGCCACGGTATTTGTCGAGGTCCCACTCCTCTTCCACCTCGTTGAGGTAAATGGTATGTGGTTCGTCATCCTCGTCCATGTCATCGTCATCATCACGCTCAATCACATTGACCTCGATAGGTGCGTGCGATATTTCAATGACTTGGTTCTGCTCTTTATTCAGTTCCTCCCAAAGCATATCTTTGAGCTCGGTGATACCCATGCCGCTGGCGGAGGAGAAAGTGATTACGGGTATCTCCAGTTCCTCGGACAGTTTTTTGGTTAGTTGTTCGAGGTCGATTTCAGGGTCTGCAATATCGCATTTGGAGATAGCCAAGATACGCGCTTTGGTGAGCAGTTGTGGGTTGTACTTCTCCAGCTCGGCAAGCAGGATTTCGTATTCGCGTTTAATGTCCTCCGTAATGACGGGCACCATGAAGAGTAGCACCGCATTGCGCTCAATGTGACGCAAGAAGCGCAGTCCGAGTCCGCGTCCTTCGGCGGCACCCTCAATGATACCTGGGATATCTGCCATACAGAACGACTGATTGTCGCGGTAGGATACGATACCCAACTGCGGTGTCAGGGTGGTAAATGGGTAGTCGGCAATCTCGGGTTTAGCGGCACTTACTACAGAGAGTAGGGTGGACTTGCCCGCGTTGGGGAAGCCAACTAATCCGACATCGGCGAGTACCTTGAGTTGGAGAATCACATTGGCTTCCATGCATGGTTCGCCCGGTTGCGCGTAGCGAGGGGCTTGATTGGTGGCAGTACGGAAATGCCAGTTGCCCAGTCCGCCTTTACCGCCACGGAAGAGGATAATCTCTTGATTATGCTCTTTTACCTCGCACATCCATTCGCCTGTATCGCCATTGTAAACCACTGTGCCACAGGGTACTTCAATGATCTTGTCCACGCCATCTTTACCAAACGAACGCGAAGCACCACCGCTACCACCATCGGTAGCGAAGATATGCTTTTGGTACTTGAGGTGGAGCAATGTCCATAGGTTGCGATTGCCGCGAAGGATGATATGTCCGCCTCGTCCACCATCACCGCCATCGGGTCCGCCCTTGGGCACATATTTTGCGCGGTGGAAGTGCATACTACCTGCACCGCCCTTACCCGAGCGGCAGTAGATTTTTACATAATCGATAAACGAGGAAGAAGCCATATATATTTATTGGACAATTTACGATTTACAATTTTACTTTTGAGCCAGTTTCAGGATGTTATCAATTTGGCAGAAAGTATCCTCCATAGAGTAGTTGCCATTGATAGCAAAGTAGTTGTGGCGGTGGAGATAGTAGGTACAAACAGGTTTGGTTTCTGTTTGATATACTTGCAGACGCTTTTTGATGGTTTCGTAGTTGTCGTCAGCGCGTCCGCTGGTCTTGCCACGGTTGAGAAGGCGTTTAATGACCTCGTCCTCTTCTACGAACAGGTCGAGCAACACAGCCTTCATATTACGGCGTTCGAGCAAGAGTTCAAGTGCTTCTGCTTGAGCTACGGTGCGTGGGAAACCGTCAAAGATAACGCCTTTGCAATCTGCTGGCAGGTTGTCCAAATAGCGTGCAATGAGGTGAATCATTTTGTGATCAGGTACCAAGTTTCCACCTGCAATCAGTTCGCCAATCTCTTTGCCGAGTTCGCTACCCGACTTGATTTCAGCGCGAAGGGCATCGCCTGTTGAGAGGTGTTGCAAACCGTATTTCTCTACGATAAGGTCAGATTGTGTGCCTTTTCCACTGCCTGGGGCACCACAGAGTATGATGTTTAACATCGTTGAAATAGTTTTAAAAGTTTTAAGAGTTTCAATGTGTTTTCGACACAAAACGAGTTGCCCCAAAGAGCAACTCGTATTATCTACATGATTGGATTAGAGAGCCAAACCTTTACCTGCTTTGAACTTAGCTACTTTCTTAGCAGCAATCTCAATCTTAGCACCAGTAGCAGGGTTAACACCTTGGCGAGCAGCTTTCTCTACTACAGAGAAAGTACCGAAACCTACCAATTGTACGCTCTCACCTTTTTGAAGAGCCTCTGAAATAGCCTTTACAGTTGCCTCAACAGCACCTTGTGCTTGTGCTTTTGTCAAACCAGCCTCAGCTGCAACAGCAGCTACCAAATCTGCTTTATTCATACGAAAATTAGATTAAATTATTAAACATTAAGTACCTTTACATTGGACTTTCCAACGAATTGCATGCAAAGTTACAACATTTTTCTTACATTGCAAATATTTTTACTGAAAAAATGTCATTTTTCTGCCAAAATGTACATTTTTATGGCATGTAGCACGGTTTTTGTTTGTGTTTTCGTAGTTTTTTATTACTTTTGCACCGAATTAACGATTAATAAGCAATGTTTAGAAATTTACCACCGATTACAAAAAATCTGTTGCTGATAAATCTCATCTGCTATTTGGCGGATGTTGTTTTTCAGCGTTATGGCATTGATTTTAGCCATATTTTTGGCTTGCATTATTTGACTGCTTCCGACTTCCAAGTGTGGCAACCGCTGACATATATGTTCATGCACGCCAATTTCGGGCATATATTCTTCAATATGTTTGCGGTGCTGATGTTTGCTCCTGCCTTAGAGGACCGTTGGGGCGGCAAGCGTTTTTTGATCTACTATCTGGTGACGGGCTTGGGCGCTGCGGTGGTGCAAGAGGCTGTTTGGGCGTTGCAACTGCAACCATTGTTGAGTTCGCTTGACCCCTTGATGGCTGCCAAATTGGCAAACCGCGTGGTGACGATTGGTGCCAGTGGTGCGGTGTTTGGTATATTGTTGGCGTTTGGATGGCTGTTCCCTGATGTGCGTATGTTCATTATGTTCATTCCGATTCCTATACGCGCGCGCACCTTAGTTATTATATACGCGTTGATTGAGTTGTTTGCAGGCTTGGCGCCTACCGCAGGCGATAATGTGGCACACTTCGCGCACTTGGGTGGTATGATTTTTGGTTGGCTGCTGATTCTTTGGTGGCGTTATCGCGGATATGATGGCTTTGACTCTACGCCATGGAACGATGGCACGTTGCGCCGCTGGTGGGAGAATGTGAAGCGTTGGATTAGAGATAAGTGGGAGGATATGTTCCCTCCTCGCCATCCGCGCATTGACCGCGACAGGGATTCCAAAGACTACCGCGACTATCACTACCACGAGCCGTTGTAGTTTTTATTCGAACTGCTATAATCTTAATCGCCATTCGTGTTTTATATGCATGAGTGGCGATTTTTTTCATTTGCTTCTTTAGCAAATCGAGCAATATGTGTTTGCATTTCTCTTGTATCTTACGCACTATTCACGCACAATAGACGGACAATACACGCACAATAAGTGCACAATCCCGAGCACATCACTGGCGGTTGACTGAAACTTGATTAAGCCTGAACCAACCTTAAAAACTACAAAAAACAGCAACTTTTCTTGCTCAATTCAAAATAATTCACTACCTTTGCACCGCAAATCCGAGCAATCGGTTTTGCAGACATATTTGATAAAAGCGTTTGTTTTATTTGAGGATTTCTTTCAAACTTGGACACTTTGAAATAACACTTCCGAGAATAATGCGAGACGCTCACGTTTATACGTGGGCTTTTCTGCATATATTGGAGTGTTATGGGAGTCCAAGCCCGAAAGAACCAATAGCAGTGGCTCACGTTTTTTGTGTACCTATATGTTTAAGAATAACAAAAAACTATTAACCAATAAAAACAACACAACAATGAAAAAACTATTCTCTTTATGTTTGATCTGCCTTTTGGCAGTATCAGCAATGGCGCAACGTGCTGCAGTCATGGAGTTTAAGGCAGGCGTAGACATCACGCAGGCGGATGTAGATGGTATATCTGGTATTTTCACTACTTACTTTCGTCCAGCAGGTTACACCATGATTGAACGCACACAAATCGACCGTATTATCGAAGAGCAACGCTTGCAGCGCAGCACTTTGACAGAAAGCCAAATGGTACGCGTAGGTCAGTTGTTAAATCTTTCAAAGATTGTCATTGGCGATGTAAATATCGTAATGGGGCAATACAATGTGGATGTGCGCGTAATTAATGTAGAAAGTGGTACTATTGCAGCCACAGAAGGTGCCACATTTGCGGGATCTTCTTATCGTGAAACAATGAAAAGTCTTGCACAAAAATTAGCAGGACAAATTGCTATTGGAGCAGGTCCTACGGTAAGCGCACAGCCAACTCCTTCTACACCTGCGCCCAAAAAGCGTACATCGGTGGAAACTGTATATGGGTATCTGCATGTATTCCCCAATGAATTGGGAGTATTTCAATCTATACCTACTAATGTTATTAGCAATATAAATAATCAAGGCATGCATGGGTACGATGAATGGCGTGTACCAACCAATGAGGAATTATCTCTTCTTCGTGCCAATGGTTATTTGAGTGGTGCACAGTATATGACAAAAGAGAATACTTCTGGTATGGTCTTGTTGGTAACAACAGGAAAAAGTGTAGCAGAAAAAGAAGCGATTAAAGCTGAGCAAGCTCGCCAAGCAGAGATTGCCCGTCAAAAACGTCAAGCAGAATTATTAAAGTATGTGGATTTGGGCTTACCAAGTGGTACTTGTTGGAGAAATTCAAATGAAGGTGGTGATTATACTCGATATACTTACGATGAAGCAGTAAGCAGATTTGGTAATAAGTTGCCAACTAAGCAACAGTTGGAAGAACTAAAAAGCAACTGTAAATGGACTTGGACTGGTAATGGTTATGAGGTCACTGGTCCTAATGGTAATTCCATTTTTCTCCCTGCTGCGGGCACCCGCTATTGCAATGGCTATGTGAGCGGCGTAGGTACGGGAGGCTTCTATTGGTCGTCCACTCCTGACGATTCAGACGACGCCTGGTTCCTCTACTTAATTCCGAGCAAAAGCAAAGTCTATATATACGACAGTGAGCGTTGCGAGGGGCTATCCGTGCGTTTAGTCCAGTAATTTATAAATTTCTTATTTCGCTTTTAGCTCAAACGATTATTTCTTATCTCACTATCGTTCGAACGATTGTTTTGCAAAACGCTTTCAGCGTTAAGCAAAATTTGAAGGCATAAATCAAGACTCTCACCAAAATTGAGGTGAGAGTTTTTGTTGTTTATTACTGTACCATAAGGGCTCTATATCCGCCACGAATTGTGTGGTTATTGTATGGTTATAGTATGGTTATTGTGTGGTGCGTGCAGGGAAATTAAGAGGTACGGATAATTTACCAAATGTGCAAGAAAAGTATGAGATTTGGTAAAGAATAATGCAATTTTTGCGAAAAAACGCATGATAGTTTACCAAATGTGGGTGAAAAACGGTAGATTTGGTAAAGTATCGCGCATTTTGTGTGGCGTTACCAGCCGATGGTGGCGCAGAGTGGGAAGTGGTCGGAGTAGGTGACTCTGTCCACTTCGCATTTTATAGGGGTCAGTTTGCGGGAGCAGAGGATATAGTCAATGCGAATGCCCAAGGGACCCTTCTTGTAAGTATTGCCCCATTTGCCAAAACTGCTCTCCAAGAAACAATCACGCATTCCAAACTTAATCTTCCAATATACATACGACAACGGAATAGCATTGAAATCCCCCACAACCACTACAGGATAAGGCGATTGGCGAATGGCTTGTTTCACCTCGTTGGCCTGTGCCTTACGCAGTTGGCTGGCATCTCGCAACTTTTGTACCAGACTGCTATTTTTAATCTCAGCCATGCTCAGCGTGTCGAATTGCAAATCCTCTTTGACAAGTCCGTAACTCTCTAAGTGATTGACCATCAGTCGTATCGTGTCATCTCCTACGAGTATGTCGCATTGACTGCTAATATTGGATTGCGATTCGTAGCGAATGGTGTTCTTATTTGTCAGAGGATAGCGCGAGAAGACTACGTTGCCAAACTGACGGTGGCTATTGTATCGCTTAAAATCATAATAGGTATAGGGATAATTGCTCATCGCCTCGCGCAAAGCAGGCAGGGTAAGGCGATTGGGGTTTTTGTACACCAATACCTCTTGCAAGCACACCACATCCGCACCCTGATTGTTGATATACTTCAGCATCTCTTTCTTGGCTGCCAGTTTATCGCCAATCATCATCGCATGCGTATTGTAGGTCATCACTTTGAGCGTGTGACTAAATGCCTCCTTGGGCTGACGGAAACTATGTGACACCAACGAATAAAGCATCCAAACTAACAGTAAGGTTAGCATAATCATCATTATTCGTTTTATTTGTTTCATTGATTATTTGGGTTCAAGTGTTACGATTGGAATCAACATCTCTTCGAGCGAGATACCTCCATGTTGGAAGGTATTGCGGTAGAATTGTGCGTAGTGGTTGAAGTTGTTGGGGTATGCAAAGAAATCGCTACCCGAACAGAATACATAACTACTGCTGACATTAGGACATGGCAATCCCACTTGCTTGGGGCGAGTAATCTCGAAGCAGTTTTTCGACTGGCAGTTGAGTGCTTTGCCCACCTTGTAGCGCAGGTTGGTATTGGTGTTCTTGTCGCCAATAATCTGCACCGCATTATCCACGCGTGTGGTGCCATGGTCGGTGGTGAGTACCACTTTGTAGCCCAACGAAGCAATCTTGCGGAACATCTCCGCCGTAGGCGAGTGGCGCAACCAACTCAGCGTCAGGCTGCGATAGGCTGCCTCATCGTTTGCCAACTCGCGCATCATCTTACTCTCTGTGCGTGAGTGAGATAGCATATCAATAAAGTTCAGCACCACTACATTTAGCGGCGTTTGCAAGCCTTTGAATTGACGGGTAATCTTCTCGCAGAAATCGCTTTCGTTCACCTTGAAATAGGAGAAACCATAGCGTTTGCGGAAGCGGTCTAAGTGCGTCTGAATGAGGTCTTTCTCGTTGTTATTCTTGCTCTCCTCTTCGTCTTCATCGATCCACAATGCGGGGTACATCTCTTGTATTTGCAGTGGACTCAATCCCGAGAAAATAGCGTTGCGCGCATATTGCGTTGCGGTGGGGAGCATGGAGGTGTACATCTGCTCCTCTTTTACCGTAAACCACTCAGAAAGAAGAGGTTGGATAGTCTTCCATTGGTCGTAACGGAAGTTGTCAATCACCACGAAGAACACCTTTTCACCATTGTCCACCAGAGGGAATACATACTTCTTCATCACATCTTGCGATAGTGTAGGGCGTGTGGCAGGGTTTGCCCACCAACTCTCGTAGTTCTTGGCGATATACTTGGCAAAGGCTTTGTTGGCTTGCTCGCGCTGCATGCGTAGCATCTCGTGCATGGCAGAGTCCACCTTCTCGAGTTCTAACTCCCATCGCGTGAGGGTACGCTCAATAGCCATCCATTCCTCAATGGTGTTGGCGGTGTCGATCATGTAGGTAATGTCCGAGAACTCTTGGCGGTAGGTGGTGTTGGTATGCTCCTCTACAATCTCGCGTTGGTGGATATGCTTTTTCAGACAAAGCAGTATCTGGCTGGGATTCACGGGCTTAATCAGATAATCGGCGATTTTCTGACCAATGGCTTGCTCCATGATTTGCTCCTCCTCTGACTTGGTAATCATCACCACAGGCAGGGTGGGGTGCATGGTCTTAATCTCTTGTAATGCCTCCAATCCCGAGAGACCAGGCATGTTCTCATCGAGGAAAACAATATCAAAATGCTGCTCTTGACAGGCGTCAATAGCATCTTGTCCGTTGTTCACTGGGGTTACTTCGTACCCCTTTTCTTGCAAATAAATAATGTAGGGCTTCAGCAAATGAATCTCATCGTCCGCCCAAAGTATTCGGTTCATAGTTTCTCCATTTGTTTATTAGGTTTAACATATCTTCAGCCCACTCGCTGTCGAAATGCATCATTTCGCCTGTGCGGGGGTGTTTGAATCCAAGTGTTTTGGCATGCAGCACCTGTCGAGGACAGAGTGCAAAGCAGTTGTGGATATATTGTTTGTATTTCTGCGTAGGCAGTCCTTTCAGCACCTCCATGCCGCCATATTTCTCATCAGCAAAGAGCGGATGCCCGATAGTCTTCATGTGTACGCGTATCTGGTGTGTGCGTCCAGTTTCCAAACGACACTCGACCAATGTTACATACGGAAAACGCTCTAATACACGCCAATGCGTGATAGCCTCTTTGGCGTTAGGGTTCTCCTCTAAGTCCCATACGCGGTAGATTGTGCGGTCGCGGTTGTCGCGCGCCAAAGCACCCTCAATCGTACCGCTATCTTCGGTGAAAGTTCCCCAAACAAGGGCATTATAGGTGCGCTCGGTGGTATGGTCGAAGAACTGCTTGCCTAACGCCGTCTTGGCCTCGGGGGTCTTGGCAATCAGGAGCAACCCGCTGGTGTCCTTGTCGATACGGTGAACGAGACCGATATTGGGGTCGTTGATATCCAGTTTATCGCGGAAATACCATGCCAACGCGTTCAGCAGGGTGTGTTCGTAGTTGCCATGACCAGGGTGTACTACCATGCCTGCGGGTTTGTTAATGACCAACACATCGTCATCTTCATACACCACATTCAGCGGTATGTCCTCTGGGTGAATGGTGTAGTCGTGTGGCTCGTGATCCAGCAGTACTTGTATGATATCCAATGGCTTAACCTTGTAATTGCTGCTTACGGCTTTGCCATTGACCCATATATTGCCAGCATCTGCTGCACTTTGGATACGGCTGCGCGAAGTGCCTGTCATGTGCTCTGCCAAGTACTTATCAATGCGCTGCGGCGTTTGACCTTTGTCCACCTCTGTGCGCCAGCGTTCCCACACCTCTTGTTGGTCTATGTCTAACTCTGTATCCAAATTGTACATAAATAGTCAAATGGTAGATTAAAAGAAGTCCTCTTCGCTCTGTTCGTTGTCTGCGGTTACAGTCTTTTCGATATCCAATGATAACTTCAGGTTTATGCTATTGCCTTCCACAACAACTGTGCCACTTTCAGGCGATTGTGAATAAACAATGTATTGTGCTTTGTTTTCTTCGGTAGGGGGAATATCGTATTCTACAACGCCCACGGTTAGCGCGTGTGCCAGAAGCCATGAACGCGCTTCATCTAATGGTTTACCAATCACGCTTGGGATAGTGACTTCGGCGGTACCTTGACCTCTTCCCACTATCAGCAGTACTGAGCTACCCTCCTCCAGACGCGCACCTGCGTTCATTATGCTATCTCCCATACGAATATCCAGCACAATGTCGCGGTAGGCAGAGGGTTCGTAGGCTATGCTATCCACCTTTAGACCCAAAGTGGCAAGGGTGGTTTGTGCTTGACGCAGACTCATATCGCGCAACTCGGGTAATATCACAGGTCGGCGCATTTGTGCATTCTGAATCACATATATGGTGCGACCATGTTTCACTTTGGAGCCTGCTAATGGAGTTTGCTCTACAATGGTACCCAATGGCACTTTGGTGGAGTAGGTAGAGTCGATTACTTCTATGTGCAGCCCTTCCGCTTCTAAGATAATGCGGGCTTCCTCTAAATAGAGTTCAGTGACTTCGGGTACTGCTATTTCTACACCATGTTCGGTATAGGCACGAAGGGAAAGCAATAAGGTCACCACTGCCACTACGCCAACTGCTGCGGCAATCAAGAAATGAATGGCTACAATACCCAATTTGCCGGTGTTTGGATTATTTTTCTTGGTCATTTTCCGATTTTTTTTACAATTTTGCTGCAAAGTTACACTTTTTTTTGCGTATTTGCAAAAAATATCTTATTTTTGCATAGTTTTTGATAGATATATTAAAAACAATAAAACTATTAACCCTATTTTTTTTAATTTTTTAAGCGTTATGAAGAAGATTTTGTTGATTGCTGCTGTGGCTGTAATGGCTATGGGTTGCTGCAAGAAGGCTAATTGCCAACAAGACAAGTGTTGTGACAAACCTGCTACTGAGTGCTGCGCTAAGAAAGCAGAGTGCCCAAAGGCAGAATGTCCTACTGAGTGCCAAAAACCAGATTCATGCTGCCATAAACCAGAATGCTGTCCTAAAGCAGAGTGCCCAAAAGCAGCCGATTGCGAGAAGAAAGCCGCTTGCCCCAATGCAGAGGCTTGCACCAAGAAAGCAGAATGCCCAAAGGCTGAATAATCAACGGCTAACCCGTACGGATAAAGAAAACCGCCTAACGATTGTTAGACGGTTTTTTTTGTGGGTGAACTATCTCTATTGTATTATATAGTGATTGGAATCATATAGTAATCTCATAGTAATCACATAGTAATCTCATAGTAGAGATAGGGAATAGGTTGCATTATTTTACTACTTGTCCGAGTACATTGTAGAGTACGCCATCGCGGAGAACTACCAATTGTCCGTTTTGAATGAACTTGGTAGCGTTTTGCTTAACTACGATATCCTCTACAGGAGTGGTGTCGCAATCTACAACAGTATAGGTTGCTTTGCCTTCGCCAGCAGTAATCTCGATGCAAGTGCTCTCGGTGAATTTCATATCCACAGTTTGGTTAGCATCGCCATTCCAGCCTTCACCATTCTTGAAGATAATGTTCAACTCAGAGCCTGTGTGGGTGTACACATACCACTCGCCTTCTTTTGTAGGAACAGCCTCTTGACCCTCCAGACCAGCAGCCCATACCCATACGGTAATAGTATTGGTCCATGCAGCAGGTACTTTTGCCTTTACGGTGATGTTAGTATCAGGTTTTGGATCAACAGGAGTGCTACCATTTGGATCGTAAACAGCACGCCATTTTGCAACTACATCGTTCTCGCTATAAACACGGTTAGCGAGTTCGCTATCATCCGCACCACACTCTACATAGTCCCAAGAAGGACCAGAGCAGTATTTGTACTCCATGGTGGTAGTAGCATCAGCGATAGTGATAGTATAGTGAGTATCATCCACCTTGGTCATCTCTTGTTGTGTCCAAGCGTTCATCGCACCAGCGATATAGCAAGCCTTTGTGCCCTCTGGAACGGTTACATTATAGGTAAGGCCCGTTCCTGGATTAGGAGTTTCCCCGCCGCAATCTACAACAGTATAGGTTGCTTTGCCAGAGCCAGCGGCAATCTCAATGCAAGTGCTCTCAGTGAATTTCATGTCCACAGTTTGGTTAGCATCGCCAGTCCAGCCTTCACCATTTTTGAAGATAATGTTGAGTTCAGCGCAGTTTTGGGTATATACATACCACTCGCCTTCTTGAGTTGGAGTTACTTCTTTACCTTCACCACCAGTAGGCCATACCCATGCGGTAATAGTATTGGTCCACTCTGCAGGAACTTTAGCCTTAATGGTAATGTCTTTAGCATCGCCTGGCTCTACAGGAGTAGCACTTGGCTCATAAACAGCAGCCCATGCTTCTACTACGTCCTCAACAAAGTAAGTGCGGTCAGCAACTTCTTCGCCATTAGCCGTTTTCTCTACATAAGCCCAACCTGGACCAGAGCAGTATTTGTACTTCATGGCATCGGTAGCGTCAGCCAACTCCAGTGTGTAGTGGGTGTCATCTACCTTAGTCATCTCGGTGAAAGACCAACTGTTCATCTCACCTGCGATGTAGCAAGCCTTGGTGCCTGCTGGTACAGTAACATTGTAAGTTACTGCGCTCATTGACATTACGCATGCCAATGCTGCAAAAACAGTAAAGATTTTTTTCATAAAAAAAGAATTTAAAAGTTAATAAAATTATATTAAATTGTGTTGTGTCGGTAGGTTGGTGCGTGATAACTCATGGTTTATCACGCACCAAATGGTTTTAATGTAGATATTTATATCCGTTTTGGATAATGATACCGTGGTAGGTAGCATTCACACGCTGACCCAAAATATTGTACATAGGTTGGGTCATGTCCAACATAGGTTGGTCTATTGGCATCTCCTCTACATCTGTAGTTGCACCAGGGCAATCTACCATAATGTATGTAGCCTTACCAGTTTCAGAAATGATTTCGAGGCAAGTGTTTTTAGAAATGCCTGTAATGTCTTCTGATTGGTTGGGATCGCCATTCCAACCTTTACCATTCTTGAAGATAATGTTGAACTCACTATTGTTAGCATGTGTGTAAACATGCCAGTCATCTGCTTTTGTGGTAGTATATTCTTTACCTTCGGCACCAGTTGCCCATACCCAAACAGTGATTTCGTTTGTCCATTCAGCAGGCACTTTTGCCTTAACCACAATAGGAGAGGTTTGTGGTGCCTCATAGGTATAAGTGTGGGTAACCACTTCTGTTTCTTCGCCTGCAGCCACAGCGTATGCCTTCAAAGTCTTAGTGCCTTGGATTGTGATAGGTGTGGTGTAGGTTTTCTTAGTCGAAGAGGTCTTAGGGTCGCTGTTGTCCAAAGTGTAATAGATAGTAGGTGTTGCCTTTTCTCCAATGGTGGTCAGCGCAATTGACAGATTATCGGTCTTATACACTTTGCCTTCTGGGTTGGCAATCACTTGGAATGGCAGGTCAGCCAACGAACATTCATCGCTTAATATCGCATCACCTTGCCATTTGTAGCAAGCGTCTGCATCCAAGAGAATATCGCTGGATTGCTCGCCATTGTTATTGGTGAAGATAATATTCATTTCGCGGTATTGAGCGTCAAAGATATAGTACAACCAGTCTTCCTCATCTTTGGTTTTCCACTCTGTACCAGGCCAACTACCCAATACGGTTTTGCCACTGGTTTCCCAAGCGTAGAGATATACTTTCTGCCATTCTTTTGGAGGCATAAACTTCACGGTGAGTGGAGTGGTTTGTGGGGCTTGGTAGGTATAGGTGACCTCTTGTACTGCGGACGCAGCACCATTGAGGGTAGCGTAAGCCTTAACGGTAGTTGTACCTTGAATAGTGATAGGTGCACTATAGGTCTTCTTCGTTGCAGAAGTGGTAGGGTCAGAACCGTCTATTGTATAATAAATGGTAGGATTTCCGCTCAGTGCAACTGCATTCATCTCCACGGTGTAAGTGGCTGTTTTATAGGTAGTAGCAGGAGTAATGCTCAATACAGGTACCTCAGGTTGTGTGGTGGTGTAATACATGGCGAAGTTACCTCCTTTGTATGCCAATTGGTAGCCTTGTGGAGTAGTATTGTAACCACTATTAGGACCGAGCAAGAGACGGATTGAACCGTGTTTACCCGTAATGGTTGATTTATAGTAGCCGTCGCCAGCCTCATCGCTTACCTTAGATTCAGAGTGTACGCCCGCAGCCTTACGCGCCAAAATCATCTTAGCAATAGCGTCTGGATATTTTTTCCAGTGAGGATAGAATACGCATGGTACGCCAGGCATAGAGAGAATAAAGGCATTAGCACCGAGAACGCGATCTTTGTTGTAATCCTCCATCGATTTACCACAACCACCAATCTCGTCATTATTGTCGCGTCCTCCTTGGCAACCAAAATAGGTGTCGTGGCTATCTACGAATGTTACAGCATACTTGCTTAAACCTTCGCCCAAAAGTCCAGAGCCCATACATTTGCGATAGTCGCCATCTGCAATACCTTGAATTGCAGAGTATTTGGTGCCGAAGTCGAATGCGAGTGTGTTCCAGTTGACATCGTTGAGGTAGCTCTTAATGTTGTTCATATCGCCATTCCAGAACTCTACTACAGAGAAATAGTTCTCTGCTGCACTATTATACATGTCGATATATTTGCCTTTGAAGCCTTGTGCGTAGTCGTAGCGCCAACCATCAAAGCCAATCGCATTCTTCATCCACTTGAGATAGGCTTTCATCATTTCTTGCACTTCTGGCTTTGCGTGTGCCCAGTCGCGTGCTGACCAGTAGTTGTCTTGTCCATTATAACCGCCATCTTCTGGTCCAGTGGCTTTGCCTTTGCAGTCGCCAGCATCGGTTGCGCTATTTACTTCATCTGATTGGGCAATCCAAGAGGCATCAGGTTGGAAGGTGCCATACTCACCAAAGTATTGTGGATAGAAATCGCACCAAGAAGACTTGCTGCCCGCGTGGTTAATCACGATATCGGCTACCACTTTGGTGTTGGCCGCATGCATGCGGTTGATAAATTCCAGCAATTCGGTTTGTTTTCCCCAATCGGAATTTTGGTTGCTATATTGCGTTTGGTGATAGCCTGTTCCACCTTCTGATTTGCCCGATGGTGGCAACCATACGAGGTCGAAGTAAGTACCTATCTCGCCTGATTGGCTGAGCAATACATTCCATTTGGTATTTCCCAATTTCTTTCCGTTGATAAGTACATCACCAGGAGCACCATCGCGGTATGAGTCGTAGTAGAAGGCTTGCAACATCACATCTTCACACTCTGAAGGGACTGAATTAGCATTAATTGGTTTCTCGTTGGTGAAATCACCTTTTAATGTAATATTTGCACCATTAAAGGTAACATCAACATTACCACTTGTAGCTAACTTGAATACTACATTGCCATCCGAATCGCCTGTCACACCAGCAGGTGCGTTTTGTACGGCATTAAAGCCCCAATTCTGATTCCAAGTACCGTTGGTAATCTTCATGCGATACACTACACCTGCTGCCAAATCGCTGAAAGTATGGGTGAAAGTGTTGTCGGCTGTTTTGGTCATGGCGATAGCCTTCTCGTTCCATGCTTTGTCAGCACCTACGAGTTCTGCTGTACCTGTCACATAATATGTCGCATTAGGGTCTGGAGTAGGAGTAGGGGTTGTGCCGCCGCAGTTCTGTCCAGGACCTATATAGAGCATGTCGTCATTGAACTTCAACTTGATGTAGAAGTCATACGAACCTGCTGCATTACAGATGAGGTGGTCGGTGTACTTGGTGAACTTTTGGTACTCACCATATGGATCTATAGCACACATCCATGAAGCACCGTTACCCAAGTCGTGCAACTGCACTTTGTCGCCCTGCTGTAGTGCCACGCAAGATACGAGATACTGCTCGCGCCCTTGGTGATCTGTTTCGGATTGAGCAACAGCCTCTAATTTGGTTGTACCATTAATGAGCAAACCAAAAGGCCCTGCCATTAGAGCGATATTGCAGCATAATGCTAAAAATACGAAGAGTAGTTTTTTCATTTTGAATGATAATGTATGTTACTAATGATGATTATCGAATATACTTATATCCATTCTGGAGAACGATACCACGATATTGAGCGTTAACTTCTTGACCCAAAACATTGTACATTGGTTTAGTCAAATCCAGTGCAGGTATATCAACTGGTATATTTTCAATGTCTGTTCCATCGCACTCGACAAGGACTTCTGAATCTACTTTCCAACCGTAGCAAACATCAGCATCGGTCCATAAGTCAGAGGTTTGTATGCCAGCTCCATCGTTGAAGATGAAGTTGACCTCTTTGACAGAAGCATCAAATTGGTGGTAATACATACCATTCTCTGTGGCTTCGGTCAATTCTGTACCTGGCCAATCACCGGTATAGAGTGTTGCACCGCCATCTGTCCAGCTGTAGAGATATACTGCGCTCCATTCGTCAGGTTTGAGGAATCCGACGGTTAATGGGGTAGTTTGAGGTGTTTCATAGGTGTAGGTGTGTGTGACCACCTCGGTCTCTTCACCTGCTGCCACCGCGTATGCCTTTAGGGTTTTGGTGCCTGTGATGGTGATAGGTGCGGTGTATGTCTGCTTAGATGAACCTTTAGGGTCACTACCATCGAGGGTATAGTAGATAGTAGCAGTTCCTCTCTCACCAATGGTAGAGAGCGTAATTGATAGGTTGTCTGTTTTATATACTTTGCCTGCTGGATCTACCATCAATTGGAATGGGATATCAGAGAGTGAGCAGTTTTGGCTCAATACTTCCATACCTTGCCACTCGTAGCAAGCGTCTTGGTCAAGGAGAATGTCGCTGGATTGTTCGCCTCCACCATTACCATTATTGAAAATGATATTGACTTCTTTATATTTGGCATCAAATACATGGTATAACCATCCTTCTGCGTCTTTGGTTTGCCACTCCGCACCAGGCCAATTACCTAAAATTGGTGAACCATTGGTATCCCAAGCGTAGAGATATACCTTCTGCCATGTGGTTGGAGGCATAAACTTCACGGTAAGAGGAGTTGTTTGTGGTGCTTGATAGGTGTATGTCGCCGTTTGTACTGCTGATGATGTACCATTGAGAGTTGCATAAGCTTTTACGGTGACAGTTCCTTGTATCGTGAATGCCTCAGTGTAGGTCTTCTTGGTCGCAGAGGTGGTAGGATCGGAACCATCTGTGGTATAATAAATGGTTGGATTTCCGCTAAGTGCCACAGCACTCATTTCCACGGTATATGCCTCTGTCTTATAGGTGGCTGAAGGAGTGATGCTCAATACAGGCACTTCTGGTTGGGTAGTCGTGTAGTACATGGCGAAGTTGCCTCCCTTATACGCCAACTTATAGCCTTGAGGAGTGGTGTTGTAGCCGCTATTAGGACCAAGCAGGAGACGGATGGAACCGTGGTGACCAGTGATAGTTGATTTATAATAGCCATTGCCTGCCTCGTCGCTCACTTTGGATTCAGAGTGTACGCCCGCTGCTTTACGTGCCAATACCATTTTGCCGATAGCATCTTTGTATTTTACCCAGTGAGGATAGAATACGCATGGTACACCAGGCATAGAGAGGATAAAGGCGTTAGCGCCGAGCACGCGGTCCTTGTTGTAGTCTTCCATTGATTTGCCGCATCCGCCAATCTCATCGTTGTTATCGCGACCGCCTTGGCAGCCAAAATAGGTGTCGTGGCTATCCACGAAGGTCACAGCGAACTTACTTAGACCAGCGCCCAAGAGACCTGAGCCCATGCAACGTTGATAGTTACCATCTGCTATGCCCTGAATGGCTGAATATTTGGTTCCAAAGTCAAATGCCAATGTGTTCCAATTAACATCGTTCAAGTAGCTCTTAATGTTGTTGATGTCGCCATTCCAGAACTCCACTACGGAGAAGTAGTTGGCAGATGCACTATTGTACATATCAATGTATTTGCCTTTGAATCCTTGTGCGTAGTCATAGCGCCAGCCGTCAAAACCGATCACATCTTTCATCCACTTGAGGTATGCCTTCATCATCTCTTGCACTTCTGGTTTAGCGTGTGCCCAGTCGCGCGCCGAGCCGTAGTTGTCTTGCATATTATATCCGCCGTCATCTACACCTGTAGCTTTACCCATCCATTCGCCCGCTTCTGGATTATGATTCACCTCATCGGTGTTGCAAATCCATGATGCATCAGGTTGGAAGGTGCCATACTCGCCAAAGTTTTGTGGATAGAAATCGCACCATGAGGACTTGCAACCTGCGTGGTTGATAACGATGTCCGCTACCACCTTGGTGTTAGCAGCGTGCATGCGATGGATGAACTCCAACAATTCCTTTTGTGAACCCCAATCGGAATTTTGGTTGCTGTATTGCGTTTGGTGATAACCTGTACCACCTTCTGATTTGCCTGATGGAGGCAGCCATACGAGGTCGAAATAGGTACCTATCTCGCCTGATTGTTTGAGCAGTACATTCCATTTGGTATTTCCTAATTGGGTCCCGTTTATAAGTACATCACCTGGGGCACCATCGCGGTATGAGTCATAGTAGAATGCTTGCAACATCACATCCTCACATTCTGCTGGAACCGAACTTCCATGAACGGGCTTAATGGGCTCCTCCTCGGTGAAGTCACCTTGCAGGGTGATGTTTGTGCCGTTGAAGGTAACTACCACATCGTCTTTGGTTTTCAATTCAAATACGATATTGCCATCCGTATCGCCTACTACGCCAACAGGTGCGTTTTGAACGGCGCTGAAGCCCCAGTTTGCCTCCCATGTACCATTGGTAATCTTCATGCGATATACGGTGCCTGCTGCCAGTTGGCTGAAGGTGTGGGTGAAGGTGTTGTCCGCATTCTTGGTCATGGCTATCGCATCGGTGCTCCATGCTTTATCTGCGCCTACGAGTTCCGCTGTACCAGTTACATAATATGTGGCATTAGGATCTGGGGTAGGAGGGGTAACATTTCCTTGTACACTCCATGTACCATCATTCTCGCCCCAACCTGTAATGGTGTAGCAGTTCATGCCGCTTGGAATCGCCAAATCAGCTGTTTGGTTCCACTTTAAATCCCAGTTAATGTTATCTCCTAAAGCAGGGTCTTGACGCACGAAGAGACAACTGGTATTGTTGCCAATCTCAAACTGATACAAGTTGTCTGATACTTTTGTCATTTTACCAGCAATGTCTGATCCGCCTCCCCAAGAGTGTACAAACAGACTTGCATTATCCGAACTCCATTCGTTAGGAACTAAATAAATAACTCTCGCATTTGCAGATAGCAAACACAATAACGCTGCAAAAAACGTAAAAATCTTTTTCATTATATTAAATTTAATTTGTTTTAACTATTTAGTGTTATAAAAACTAAAATCTATATCCAACGGGCAAAGGTACGCTTTTTTTTTGAAATATACAAATCTTTTTATTATATAAGGTGTTTTTTGTTAATATTTTTTACGCAAACGGTTGCGCTATTGACCGTAAAATCTACTGCCCAACCGTCATAATCAAGGTGATATATACGCTCTGGGTCATGTTGGTAGGCGGGTCTTGGGTCTTGGCTCAGTATCTCCTCTATCGCATCCCATGGACAGTTGTTTTGCAGTGCAGATTGCAGCAAATCATTTTCGATTTTGACCGTCAAATGGTAGTCTTGTGTGGCTTCTGCGAATCCACTTTGGGCTTGCGGATGGCTATCGGAGAAGGCTAAATAGGGTTTAATGTCGTAAATAGGTGTGCCATCTAAGAGGTCGGCACCAGATACTACCAGTACTAATCCGTTATCGTTAGTATCTTCTATGCGTAGCAGTTTTACGCTGGTTAGTCCGATAGGGTTCGGGCGGAAGGGTGAGCGTGTAGCAAACACGCCCATGCGTTTGTTGCCTCCTAATCGTGGTGGACGCACGGTAGGACTCCAGTCCAATTCTTTGTTTCCCGTTTCATCTCCCTTCCCTTTAGGGAGGGGGTGGGCTCTCTCGCATTGCGAGAATCCCCATAGTAGCCATAGGTGTGAATAGTCTTCTATACCGCGTAATGCCTCGCGCACGCGGTACGCGGGAGTAAATATAATGTGTGTTTCGATATGTGAGTCTTCTCTGCTTTGTCGGGGTATACCAAACTTTTGCGAGAACCCATTGTGTGCGTGGGCAATGATTTGTAGGTGCATGGGGAGTGTAGGGTTGTGTAGAATTGTTTAGAGTTGTGTAGGGTGTAAAAGTAAAAAAAGACTTTGAGAAACTCTCAAAGTCTTTTTTGTGGTGCCACCAGGAATCGAACCGGGGACACAAGGATTTTCAGTCCTTTGCTCTACCAACTGAGCTATGGCACCCCTCGCATTGAGCAAAAATCTCAAAAGCGGGTGCAAAGGTACTGCTTTTTTTTGATATGACCAAATATTTTGGCACTTTTTTTCAAAAAAAAGCACTTTTTCAGTGCTTTTTTGCTATTTTATCCCAATGCTGCGAGGTGTTTTTCAGCCTCCATAGCGGCTTTACAGCCACTGGCAGCGGCCACTATGGCTTGGCGATAGTGAGGGTCGGCACAGTCGCCTGCGGCGAATACACCTGCCACATTGGTGCGTGGGCTATCGCCCTCGACCATAATGTATCCCTCTGCATCGCGAGTGAGGAATTCGGCAAAGAGGTCGGTGTTTGGCTTGTGACCAATAGCGAGGAAGAAGCCATCAATAGCAATGTGGCGAATCTCCTCCTCTGGAGTGCCTTTCTTATACACAAGGTCAGCACCCTCGACCTTGGTCTCGCCTGTGAGATTTAGGGTGTTGTGCTCGAAAAGAATCTCAATCTTTGGATTATCAAATACGCGCTTTTGCATAATATCCGAAGCACGGAGGTATGGCTTGCGCACAATCATATATACTTTCTCGCAGAGGCCTGCCAAATAGTTCGCCTCCTCGCATGCGGTATCACCACCACCTACTACAGCCACCGTCTTTTTGCGGTAGAAGAAGCCATCGCAAGTAGCGCAAGCCGATACGCCACGACCCTTGTAATCCTCTTCGGATTGAATACCGAGGAATTTAGCACTGGCACCTGTGGCAATAATCACGGTGTCAGCCTCGTAGAGTTGATCATCCTCTACCCAAACCTTCTTAGGGGAGCAAGAGAAGTCCACCTTAGTAACCATGCCCGACACAAACTCGGTGCCGAAACGCTCGGCTTGACGACGCATGTCGTCCATCATTTGGTAAGGCTCTACGCCGTCTGGATAGCCAGGGAAGTTCTCCACCTCGGTGGTAATCATCAACTGTCCACCGACCTGCATACCCTCAATGAGTACAGGTTGGAGGTTTGCGCGTGAAGCATAAATGGCTGCGGTATAGCCTGCTGGGCCAGAGCCGATAATAAGACATTTCATGTTATAATTGTTTTAAAAGTTTCAAGGGTTTTAAAAGTTTTAAGGGCTACCTCAGGTCGTTAATGAACGCACCTTCTTTCTCGATTGTGAAAGAGGGGGCTTCATCGGTGTAATGTGCATTATTGAGACGAAGGGTGGTGGTTTTGCCATCATCTTCGTGTATCTCAACCGTGGTAGGGAGTAGGGTGGCAGTAACTACGCGCAAGACAAACTTGGTGATAGGCATGGAGCTATCGGCAATAGGCGAGGTCGGGGTAAGGGTGATTTGCGTCTTGTCGCCAATGGCTTTCTCTGCATATTGGCATACGGGCAAGAGGGCTTGCGCGTAGAGAAAAGGATTGGTTTGCACGAGTTCTTCCTCCGTAGGGGTGGAGAGGGTTAGCTCTTCCAACTCCTCGCTATACATATATAAGGTGTTGCCATCGTATGCCGCATCAATATTGAACATGCTCAACTTGAATTGCTTGCCATGTATAGCCAAGTTGCCAGTATAGGTGATTGGTGATTGGCTATTGGCGATAGGTGATTGGGTATAGGTCATGGTGAAGTCCGACACCAGTGTCTTCTGTTCCAACATCGCAAACAGCGACTGCAGAACGGTGAGTATGATTAGTAAGAGTTTCAAGAGTTTTTAACAGTTTTAAAGGTTAGTTAGCAACCGAGTTCTTGGAGTTTCTTGTCAAGTTCATCGAGGCTTTGGATTAGCACATCGCGGCCTTTAGGACCTTTGTTAGGACCTACAATACCTGCTGCCTCGAGTTGGTCGGAGAGTTTACCCGCACGGTTGTAGCCAATCTCGAAGGCGCGTTGCAGACGCGAAGTAGAGCCTTCTTGTTTGGTTACGACATAGCGTGCCACATCGGCGAACATTGGGTCGAGGCGTTTGAGGTCCACCGCACCTGGTGCCAACGCCTCGCCTTCGCCACCCTCTGGGATATACTCTGGTAGTTGGTATGGCTCGAAGTAGTGCTGCTGTTGCTTAATGTGGTCCACAATAGCATCTACCTCTGGGGTGTCCACGAAGGCACATTGCAGACGGGTGATATTGCCATTACCCGAATAGAGCATATCACCGCGACCAATGAGTTGGTCAGCACCCTTGGTGTCAAGCACAGTGCGAGAGTCCACTACGGACTGTGTGCGTAGCGCGATACGGGTTGGGATATTCGCCTTAATGACACCCGTAACGATATTCACGGAAGGGCGTTGGGTGGCGAGAATCATGTGCATACCCACGGCACGCGCTTTTTGCGTAATGCGCGCGATAGGAGTCTCCACTTGCTTGCCTGCTTGCATAATGAAGTCGCCATACTCATCAATTATGATTACAATATAAGGCAAGAACTGGTGGTGGAGCGAGTCGGCGATAAGTTTCTCTGGATTAAGGCGACGGGAAATGAACTTCTCGTTGTAGTCCTCAAGGTTGCGCACGCCTGCGTCCATGAGCAGTTTGTAGCGGTTCTCCATTTCAATCACGAGGGAGTTGAGGGTATTAACCACTTTGTCGCAGTCCACAATCACGATATTCTCGTCCTCCGTATCTGGTGTAGCAGCGAGGTAGTGACGAAGCAGTGGTTTGTAGGGCGCGAACTCGACCATCTTAGGGTCCACCATCACGAATTTGAGTTCAGCAGGGTGTTTCTTATATAGCAGAGAAGTGATAATCGCGTTAATGGCTACGGACTTACCTTGACCTGTAGCACCCGCTACGAGCAGGTGAGGGGTCTTGGCGAGATCGAACATAAACACCTCGTTGGTAATGGTGCGTCCAATGGATATTGGCAGACGCATCTTTTTCTCCTCTTGGAAGCGTTTGGAAGCGATTACCGAGTGCATGGACACCACTTGTGGTTTCTCGTTAGGCACTTCAATACCGATAGTACCCTTGCCTGGAATAGGGGCAATGATACGGATTCCCATTGCAGAAAGTGAGAGCATAATATCACTCTCAAGGTTTTGAATCTTAGAGATACGCACACCTGCTTGCGGTACGATTTCGTAGAGGGTGACGGTAGGTCCTACGGTAGCCTTAATGGACTCAATCTCAATGCCATAGTTGCGTAATGTGGTAACAATACGGTTGGCATTGGCTTGCTGCTCCTCTTGGTTAATGACAGGGGCAGTTTCGTTGTCATAGACTTTCAGGAGATTGAGCGCAGGGAATTTGTAATGCTCCAAGTCTTTGCGTGGGTCGTAAGGACCGAGTTTGTGGAGCAGATATTCAGGATCATCCTCGGAGAGTTCTACCTCTTTGACCTCTTCTACAGAAATGTCTATGGGGGAGTTAGTGGGCTCGGCAGGTTCGGAAGGTTCGATTGGCTCGGACTCATCGGAATCCTCCACCTCAATAGGTGTGATATCGAGGTCGAAATCATATTCCTTTTGCTCTTCGGGCAGGTCATCTAATTCAATGGTAATGGGTTCGGAGGAATCGGATTGGTCTGGATTGTCGGACAAGTCAGCGGGGTCAGCGGGCTCGGAAGGTTCAGCAGATTCGGATTTCTTGAAAAGCCCTGCTACCCATGCGCCAAATTGCTGGCAGTGCTCCACGAAATGTTTGTCGGCTACTACCAAGAAGATAATCATAGTAGTTAGCAGAATCAATCCCAATCCGAGGGCTTGAATGTAGGAAATGGCAACAATAGCAATCTGTTCGCCAAAGGCTCCGCCCCAACGGAAGAATGAGTCCACAGGAATAAGTTGCTGCGCAAACCCCAATGCGATAGAGCCCCATACTACACCAAAAAGCATGCAGAAAAAGAGTTTCCAAGCCTTAATGGGGAAGGGGAATATGATACGACAGGCATATATACCTATCAGCAGAATAGGGAGCAAAATCACTACGCCAAAGAGACTGTCGATTAACCAACTGGCAATAATGGCACCTGGCAAACCCAGTGCGTTGGTAATGCCTTCGCGTAGGGTGGAACGGGTGGCATATTCTTGAATGATAGACATGTCGTTAGCTCCCGTGAAGAAGAAACTAACATACGCTATAAAGAGCATTAATGCCGACACAATTAGCAGAATACCTGTGATTAGTTGGAATTGTTGGCTATGAAAAAACATACACAACGATTGCCAAAAATCGCCGTGTGTCTGTTTGCTCGTAAGGTTGGCTTTGGTGCCCGTAGTAGCAGGGCGAGTGGGTCTTGTTGCTCGTGTTGCCATAAATGGGTTGTGTAGGGTTGTTTAGGATTGTGTAGGGTTATGTTACCTTATTTCGGGCTGCAAAGGTACAGAAAATTTATGAGATATGCAAATTTTAGTTTAAAGTTTATGGTTTAAAGTTTAAAGGCGAGGATATGCAGCTCTGCCTATATACCTTCCACTTTACTCCTTACAGTCTTTTCTACATTGGCAGCAGCAATGTCTGATTGCATGGCTATCTCGAGGGGGAGTTTTTCTTCTGTGATAGGGTAGATACCTGCAAAGCCCATCTGCTGTAGGCTATCGCACATCTCTACGCAACCGCCTATGGCAATGACAGGTATGCCTTGCTTCTTGGCACGCGCCAAAACGCCTGCGGCAGTCTTGCCTTTGGCTGTTTGGAAATCAATCTTGCCTTCGCCTGTGATAATAAGGTCGGCACCTTGAATGAGTTGGTCGAAACCGATAGCGTCTAACACCATATCTATACCGCGTTGGAGTGTGGCATTGAGGAAGGCACGGAATCCGCCACCCATGCCACCAGCAGCACCTGCACCTGGGAGAGGTACAATATTAATGTTGTATTTATCTTCAATGACTTGAGCGAAGGAAACCATGCCTGCATCTAAGCGAGCCACCATGTCGGGGTTGGCACCTTTTTGGGGAGCAAACACAGGGGCTGCGCCTTCGGGGCCGCAGAAGGGGGTGTCCACATCGCATGCTATGGTGAAAGAAGATTGGCGTACTGCTTCGGGTACGAGGGTGTCGTCTATCTGCGCTATATCGTGCAATCTGCCACCTCGGCAGTCGGTAATCTCTTGATTGTGTGCATCGTAGAAACGGAAACCTAAGGCTTGCAACATGCCTGTACCTGCGTCATTGGTGGCACTGCCACCGATACCGATTAGGAACTGGCGGCAACCTCTATGAATGGCGTCCATGATCATCTCGCCTGTGCCATAGGTGGAAGTAAGCCAAGGGTTGCGTTCTTCGGGTTGGAGCAAAGGTAAACCACTGGCTGCTGCCATCTCAATAATGGCTTTGGTGGTGGCTATGCCATAGCGGGCAGATATGGGGCGACCCAAAGGGTCGCTGACAGTAGCGGTAATGATTTCGCCACCTAAGGCTTCGACAATGGCTTCTACGGTGCCTTCGCCACCGTCTGCTACATTGACTGCTACTATTTCGCAATCGGGATAAACTGCTCTAATGCCGCGTGTGGCTGCTTGGGCAACTTCTATGGAACTTAACGAACCCTTAAAAGAGTCGGAGGATATGACTATTTTCATTGTTTAGTGGACGCCCACAAGTGGGCTACTGTTTAGTGTTTAGAGTTGAGCAACGAGGAAATACATGCCAATGCTGCCGAGAGTGAGAATTAAACCGACTAATGTTTCGTAGGGTATGAGGCGTAGGCGTTCGTTGACGGAGAATCCCATAGAGCCACCTGTGGCATGGAAGAAGGATCCGTGAGGTAGGTGGTCAAGGGTGGTGGCACCTGCATTGGTCATGGCAGCACCCCATACTGCGGTTACGCCTGCAGCTAAAATGGCTTCGCCAAAAGAGGCGGAGGCAATAGTAGCACCTGCGGTGGTGGAGGCTGTGGCTGCGGACATCAGTGCACCTGCGATGGGTGCCATAAATGTGCCGCCGTTGCTCCAACCTGCTAATAATCCGACTAATACATCCTTGATTGCAGAGGCTTTTATGATACCAGCCAAAGTGCCTGTACCTACTAAGAGAATAGCGATACCCGACATTTTTTCTAATCCGTAGGAGAGGCATGCTGCAGTGTTGCGCCATTTGCCTGTAGCGAGGATACCGACTACACCACCTATGGGCAAAGCAATCATAGGGTCGATTACTATGCTTGCTATAGGACGGAGAGCCAATAGCAGAATAGTGACAATGGGTCCTAATAGGCTACGCCAAAGCGCAGGTAAAGCCTCTTCGTTTTCGCGCTCTGTGGCTTCATCGCTGACCATCAAATCACCTTTGGGTATCAAGGGAACGATAACAAATACTGTGATAATCAGTCCGATAAGTGCTGGTACTATGCCCGCTGCCATGACGGAAGAAAGGGGAGCGTCGAAGTTCTCGGCAGCAATAATGGTGTTAGGGTTGGGCGACATGATGTTGCCACATTTGCCACCGCCAATCATGGCAAGCAGCAGTTTGAATTTGGATAATCGCAGGCGGCTACCCATGATAATCGCAATAGGGGCAATGGTAATGACTGCTACATCAATAAACACACCCATGGCGGTGAGAATCATGGCGGAGATAGCCAATGCCAAGTAGATATATTTCTCGCCGAGTGCACGGATAATGCTTTTGGCAATGGTGGTAGCAGCACCTGTTTTGACCAGCATACCAGTGAGTACACCTGCTGCAAGGATTCGTACAATGGCGGGCGTAATATCCTTGACCCCACTAATCATGTGAGCGACTGTGGTTTCTAATCCCCAGCCTGCTAATAAACCACCAACAATGGCACCCAGCATAAGGCTGAATACAGGTGATACTTTCTTGATAATCAATAGAATGGATATGATAAGCCCAATAAGGGCTGCTAATGCGCTGTTCATTTTTTAGTTTATAGTTTAAAGTTTATAGTTTAAAGTTTATAGGCGGGGGTTAGTCTTTCCAGGATTGTTTAATGAAGGCTTCGCCGTATTTGCAGTGGCGTTCCATGCCGCGAAGCACCTCCATAGGGTCGTGCCACTCTTGCACTTCATCCATGCCTTGACTGACATGGCAGTGGTATGCTTTTACCTTTTGGTCGTGCTGATTGGTGATATCCACCCAAAGGGTGGGGGAGAAGTTTTGCGTTTGCAGACCCGTCATCACTTCGCCATAGTAGAGGTCGAAAGAGTAGCCTGTTTGTCGCCATGCGTCATAGACCAATATCGAACATACACGGTGGTCACGGTGCGAGTCGATAGGCCAATGGGTAATGACCATATCGGGCTTCTCTGCTTCAATGAGGGTTTTCATTTCGGCATAGCGCGCTTTGTTGACTTCGGCATTACCATCCACCTGCGTGAGGAATATAGAGCGTATACCCATTACTTCGCAGGCATTCTTGGCTTCGACTTGGCGGATAGCGCGTGCCTCTTCGTGGCTTTTGCCGCGGATACCAGCCTCGCCCGAAGTGAGATATACGGATACGACTTCTGCACCCATCTGCTTGAGTTTCAGCATTGTACCTCCACACATGGTTTCGGGGTCATCGGGGTGCGCTCCAATCACCAATACTTTTTTGTAACCTTCTAACCAACGCTCAGTGGCGTGCGTGGGAGCGGAGAGTAGTAGCAAACAGATTGCCAATAGAATACATTTGGTTGTTTTCATGGGATTATGAGTTGTTTATGTGATTATTTCAGTTGTATGCTGATTAAAATTGGGTCATGATCCGCATAGCGGAAAATGGTCTTGTCGAGTTGGCGTTTGTAGCCACGCGAGTAGAAATAGTCGGCATTGAGGTGATAGGGGTGTACGGCTTGCACTTGCGCAGCCATACTTGGCGAGGCAAATACACGGTCGAGATAACCTGCCTCGCTATGGAATACATACGAATAACCCGTTGAATCATAACGCATTACCATATCTTCGTAGCCTGCTTGAATGATTGCTTGAATGGGTTGCTCTTGGGTATAGCAGTTGTAGTCGCCTACGAGCAATATGTCGGAGTCGCCAAAGAGTTGCTCTTGTTCAATGTGGCGGAGCATGACAAGTAGGCTATCCACATTGGTCATACGCTTGGCATTGGAGTAGTCGCCCGTGCCGCGTTTGGAGCGTAGGTGGTTGATATTCAGCACGAAACGATTGCCGCTTTTGATTTCTTCAAAGCCACAAGCTACCATGCGATAGTGGTAGTGGTTGCTTGGGTCTTGGTAGCCATATTGTAGGTCGCCATACGGGCGTACACGGTCGACGCGGTATATGTATCCGCAAGAAATGGTGTCGCCATTGCTCCAACCCTGCGAGATGTAGGCATAGCGCGCTTTTTTTACCATGGCGTTCATGGCATTGACCAACATTTGCGCAGCACTATCGCCTTTCTGAATCTCGCAAATGGCATAAATATCGGCGTTAATATGGGTGAGGGCCTTGCTTATCTTCTCGGTTTGAATAGCCTGTTGCGTAGGGGTAGTTTTGCGGTGGGCATATCCGCCGAGGGTGTAGAAGTAGTTTTGGATATTGGTGGCACACACAAGCAGATTGCCTTTGGGCATCTTAGGCTTGGGTTCAGGTTTGTTGTTCAGGAACTTAGGTGTAGCACCAGTGACTAACTTGCCAGAAGCCACTACACGGGCCGTGAGGTTCTTGACCATGGCACCTGTGCGCACTTTGTAGTTGCTGATTTTGCAAGAGAGATTGAGGATTTTTGACCTATTTGCTTGCTGAATAGCCCAATACTGGGTGCTATCGCCTGTAGCCAAGCCTATGGCACGCTCCTCGGGTACATATAGACGCTCGGGGGCAAGGATAAGGGAGTCGTAGTAGTTGCCACAAACATAGAGGGGTGTGGTAATCTGCACCATTTTGCCAATATAAGGTTCCCAACCGTTGGCAAAAGATTCGGGGAATTGCACTTTTTCTACAGCCTGTACTGCATGGGCAAGGAAAATGAGTATTAAGAAAAGAATATTGCGCATAGAGTTCGTTCTATAAATATAATGATTATCAAAACGCTTGCAAAGGTACTGCTTTTTTATGAGATATGCAAATATTGTATAAAAAAACAAGCGCGGGTTTGTTGCCCACGCTTGATTTTGAAGGTTGTAATAGTATTTTTATTTTACTACAGAACCAAGTACATTGTATTTAACGCCATCTTTGATAATGAAGAGTTGGTTGTTCTCCATCTTCTTGCTTGCGTTGTTCTCAACGGTGATATTCTCGATAGCAGTTTCTACTGGGTCAGCCTCATATACGATATGTGCAGGTACATCGTATGAGTTGAGTGCATCGATTGTCATCTTCAAGTGACCATCAACATTCTCAACTACGATATTTCCGCTAACCATGAAGTAGAGTTCGTTGAGATATAGTGTACCACCTTGCTCTACCAATGTGCTATAAGCACATGGCGTTGCGCCATAGTCAGCATCGTATCCAGTAGAAGTATATGCTGTTCCATAATCACCCGTGTCGGTAATAGGATAGGTTCCTGCAGGGAGGATAATGTCTTCATCAGTTGCCTCTACGAAGAAGACCAGTGACACCATATCGCTATAGTCAGCAGCCAAAATGTCGAGGTATAACTGACCATAACTTGCTACATAATCCGTATTGAACTCTACTTGGTCAGCGTCGCTATAAGTGCGCTCTACGCTACCCTCTTCCATGTCGTATTGCAAACCTTGTTTGGTGTTGAGGTCGTATTGGCATGTGATATGAACAGGAACTTTGTATGAGTTAACAGCCTCAACTTCAACGGTGAGGATATTAGCCTCTGCTGATACTGTTACAGTACCATCTACCAAGAACCAAACAGGTGCAACGATACTACCATCCATCATCATAGCGTAGAGTGAATAGGTCAGACCATAAGCACCCATACCAGAACTTGCTAATACCGTACCAGATTCTTGGCTATCGTTGATAGGATATACACCTGTTGGGATCAGAGTGTTCTCGTCCAACTCATCTACGAAGAATGCCAAGCCAAGAAGATCTGAAAGGTCTGCTGCCTCTACATCAAAGTAAACACATCCGTAGTCAGCAACTTGGTCGGTGATTACAGTGTTGTCCTCAGTGGTGTACTCGCGCTCAATAGCACCCTCTTGAGCATCGTATGTCAAACCTTGTGGAAGAACAGCATCGGTGCTAACAACATACAATACATTGTTCTCGCCCAGCAACTCAGCGTCAATATGTATAAGTCCCTCCTCGTTAAGTGGAGTAACAACGGCTTTTGCGTCTGCGATAACAACACTTGTAGTGTCGTCTGCGAAGTGGGTAACTAAGGTGTAGTAGAGGTCAAAGTCTTCTACAGTAAATTCGCCTACAAAATTCTTTTGTTCTGCATAGATGTCCAAAACTACTCCATATTCGTCGTTCTCGTTGTAGATATAGAAGTCGCCATAAGAAGAATAGTACTCTACCTCTGCATATTCGGTGAATGTAACAGCAACAGTGTCTTTTGCAACAGGCTTAACATAAGTCAAATCCATTTGATAGAGCACATTGTCAGTACCTACTACTTCGGCTTTCATTACTGGCAGACCATCTACATAAGTGAGTGTAGCCTCTACCTCTGCCATATTGACAGTATCTTTGGTTTGCTTGTTGATGATTGTGGACCAATCCAAGTTGAAGTCTGCGCCAGTATATGTGCCTTCTTCAATTGCCATGCTTGAGTCAAACAATACATCATACACCTCATTGCTTGCGGTGATGGTTGAGTAATAATAGCCCCAGAACTCCATTACCTCTACTTTGAGGTTGGTAGCAGTAACGCTAACGGTATCTACAGGATCTGGCTTGGTGTATTGCATAGTAACATGATACATAATAGTATCTGAACCTAATGCATCAGCAACAAGGCTATATGTTTTGCCCTCTTTGGTAATTACGGCGTTGAGGTCGAGGAAATCAACGAAAGTAGTGTCGGTCTCGTCAAAGAATACGATGTAGTTGTAATTAGGATCTGCTATGTCTTCTTTGGTGTACTCGCCTTCTACCATGTCGCTGGCAAGAACAATAGATGTATAAACACCATTCTCCTCAGCCCAGAATTGGAAGAGTCCGCTTGAAATAGTGAAGTCTAACAACTCAGAGGTGGTGTATGCCAAGTCTACAGTAGCCTTTGGCTCTGGAGGAGGAAGTATTGCTGCGCTGATAAGATAGAGGACATTATCGCTTCCTAAAGCCTCTGCGTTGAGCAAAAGTCCGTTCTCATCATCGGTTACAGTAAGGGTGATTGACTCAAAGTACACAACAGTGTTGTTGCCTTCTGCATCGTATACACGCATGCCCGTATAATCCATGAGGCATTCTTCTTCGGTAAAGGTACCCGCTTGTGTATCAGAAACATAATCAATTAAGACTTCGTGTGTTTCTGTTGCGTCTGTAAGTACATTGTACCAGTCGTTGTCAGCCTCATAGTATTTCCATTGCCATTTTGTAGCAACGATTTCCACTGTGTCGGTGGCATCAGTTGCTTGTGCAGCTACCATCTTCTTGGTGGTTTTTGCTACAGGAAATGCTTGCTTTTGAGCCTTAACAGCTTGTACCATCTTTTGAGCACGGAAACCCTCAACGGTCACAGCCGATTTCTCTGCACCTGTAAGATGTTTTTGTGCGATGGCTTGTTGTGTTTGTTGTTTAGTGAGTTTTACTTTGTCGTTAGAGAGGTTTAACGACTTTGCTACTTCAAAAGGAGCAGCGTTGGCACATACTACTATACTAAGTGCCATGAGAAAAGAGTAAATCTTTTTCATAATGTAAATATTTAAAATTTTACCTAAACGTTCCTGACTACGACTAATACCCTATTTTTCATCGTCAATACGGAAACGCCCTGCAAAATTACAACTTTTTTGTGAGATATGCAAATGTTTTGTTAAAAAAATATTAAGTTTGTCTATTTTTTATACTTTTTTTTGTTTCAAGGGCTATCACCTATAAATAAATCGCGCGGGATGTGCGCCCGCGCGACCATGGGAAATATAGTCTCGTTTATTATCTTCCGTTACTGCTATAGTTGCTCAGGGTGACGGATGTACCACCGCTGATGGTGCCTCCGATATTGGCTACTCCGCCAAAATATGTAGTGCCTCCACTGATAGTTACGCCTGAAGTCAAAGCGGGAGTAGAGGAGGTGTATATCACCAGTTGCTGACTGCCTTTGAGGTGCCTTATATGGTTGCTTAATAACCTATGAATAACCTACGAATAACCTACGAATCACCTACGAATCACCTACGATTGATAGCGGAAAAGTAGGAACTTTATGGGAGAAGTATGGATGACTGAAAGTGAGGAAGGAATGACTTTTTTTAACAAATATCCCTATTTGCTTGCATGTTTCATAAATTTTTTGTACCTTTGCGCGTTTTTTATGCGACATTGCAAAATGTCAAAAAAAGTAGTAGATTGTGAATCAAAAAAAGTAGTAGATTGTGAATAATTAAAAGGAGATTGTATTATGTCTGTTAAATTCTACAAGTCAGAGAACCAAGTGCCATTGGAGATGCATAAGGTTCGCGTGGTACAAAAATTGAATCTGTTGCCAGTGGATGAGCGTTTGCGCGCCATTCAAAAGGCGGGTAATAACACCTTTTTGTTGCAAAACAAAGATATCTATCTCGATATGCTCACCGACTCGGGCGTGAACGCTATGTCCGACCGTCAGACCGCTGCCATGCATTTGGCAGATGATTCCTACGCAGGTAGCGAGACTTTTAACCGTCTGAAAGCAGCCATGAAAGAGGTGTTTGGCACCGACAATGTGTTGCCTGCGCACCAAGGTCGTGCTTGTGAGAACATCTTGGCTGAGCGATTTGTGAAGCCAGGTACGGTGGCAATCATGAACTTCCACTTTACTACCACCAAAGCCCATGTGACCCGCTGTGGCGGCGAAGTGGTGGAGGTGCTACACAAGAAAGGTTTGATTCCACAGAGCGATGACCCATTTAAGGGCGATATGGATTTGCAAGAACTGCGCCGCGTGATTACCGAATATGGACCAGAGAAAGTGGCGTATGTGCGTGTGGAGGCAGGTACGAACTTGATTGGTGGTCAGCCAGTTAGTTTGGAGAATATGTTGGCGGTGGCAGATGTGTGCCATGAGTTTGGCGTGCCAAGTATCTTGGACGCTTCGCTGCTGCAAGACAATATCTATTTTATGAAGACCCGCGAGGCGCAATGCAAATACATGACTCCAAAAGAAATCTACCACCTGTTGGCAGGTAAGATGGATATCATCTATTTCTCGGCGCGTAAGTTGGGCTTTGCTCGCGGTGGTGCAATCATCAGTCACAACACCGAACTGATTAAGAGCATGATGGAGTTTATCCCATTGTACGAGGGTTTCTTGACCTACGGCGGTATTGATGTGCGCTCGATTGAGGCGATGGCAGAGGGCTTGTATGAGTCGTTGGACATGGATTATCTGAGCCACGGACCAGAGTTTATCAACTACTTGGTGAACGAGTTGGATGCGTATGGCGTGCCAATGATTAAGCCTGCAGGTGGTTTGGGTGCGCATATTGATTGTCAGGGATTTGTGCCTGATATGCCACATGATCAGTACCCTGCGGCGGCTGTGGCAACCGCGTTGTATATCGCAGGCGGTATCCGTGGTATGGAGCGCGGAACATTGTCGGAGCAACGCGAGCCAGACGGCACAGAACGCTTTGCGGAATTGGAATTGATGCGCTTGGCGATGCCTCGCCGTGTATATACTTTGTCGCAAATCAAGTATGTGGCAGACCGCGTGAAGTGGTTGTGGGATAACCGCCAACTGATAGGCGGACTGAAATGGGTGGAGGAACCACAAGTGCTGCGTTTCTTCTTCGGACGACTGAAAGAGATTGGACATTGGCAAGAGGAATTGGTGTCGAAGTTCAAAGAGGACTTTGGAGAGAGCCTTTGATAATTAAGAATTTTGAAGTAAGAATTAGGACTTGAATATATATTTTTGGATATTGCGTTTGGCAGCGTTGCTTGGACATAAGAAAGCACGCAAGTTGGTGCAAGGACAGGCACGCGCCATGAAGGAACTGCAAGAGTGGACAAAGACACTCGGCGGTTGCGAGGTGTTGTGGTTTCATGCGGCTTCGGTGGGCGAGTTTGAACAAGCACGCCCAATTATAGAGCGTCTGCATACCGAATTGCCATTCCGTAAGGTACTCCTGACCTTCTTTTCGCCTTCGGGCTACGAACTTAGGAAGGACTATCCCATGGTGGATAAAGTGACCTATCTGCCTTTTGCTACGAAACGCAACGCGAAGCAACTGGTGGAAATGCTTCCGTTGGAGGCGGCAATCATGGTGAAATATGAGTTTTGGCCCGCTTACCTCAACGCCCTGAAAGCCAAGCAGGTGCCTACCTACTTGATTTCGGCGATTTTCCGTCCGCGTCAGTTGTTCTTCTTGCCTTGGGGTAAAGCCTACCTGAACCTGCTGCATGCGTTTAAGCATATCTTTGTGCAAGACCAAGCGTCAGCCGAGTTGTTGCAGAAACATGGTGTGGAGCAGGTGAGTGTGGCAGGTGATACACGCTTTGACCGCGTGAATGCAGTACGCAAGCAAGCCAAAGACCTGCCTATTGTAGAGGGATTTGTAGCAGGGGCTGAGCAGGTGATTGTGGCTGGTAGCACTTGGTGGGAAGATGAGCAATTGTTTGCCCGATACATGGCAGAGCGTGAACATGTGAAACTGGTATTGGTACCCCACGAGATTGATTCAGCACATTTGCACAGACTCTTCCAACTGTTTGAGGGGCGTTATGTGCGCTATACCGAGGCCAAACCCATGAGTTTGAACAAATGTCGTGTGCTACTGGTGGATACGATAGGCGTGCTGTCGTCTATTTATCGCTACGGACATGTGGCATACATAGGTGGTGGGTTTGGTGTGAGTATCCATAATACACTGGAGGCTGCGGTGTACGGTATGCCAGTGGTGTTCGGACCTACATGGAAGAAATTCCGCGAAGCATACGGATTGCTCAACGCAGGGGCTGCTATCACGGTGAAGAACTACCGCGAGTTTGCCGAGGCATTGGATACAGCCTTTGCTACCCAACAGCAAATGGGACAAGCCGCTGCCGACTATGTGAATAGCGAACTCGGGGCAACGGAGAAGATATACGGGGCGATATTTTAGGCTGCCGGGAGCCAGTGAACGGGTAATGGCATCCGGGAACCGGGAGCCAATAAAACAGAAATTAAAAAAAAGAAAATATGGCACAGAAACCAAGTATTCCAAAAGGTACGCGTGATTTTTCTCCACTGGAGATGGCGCGCAGAAATTATATTTTTGATACCATTAAGTCGGTATTCTCACTCTATGGCTTTCAGCAGATTGAAACGCCTGCGATGGAGAACCTGAGTACCCTGATGGGTAAGTATGGCGAGGAGGGAGATAAACTGCTCTTCAAGATTCTCAATTCAGGCGATTGGAAAGGTGCGATCAGTCATGAGGCATTGGATACGGCTACAATTGGCGCACTGACTAACAAGGTCAGCGAGAAAGGCTTGCGCTATGACTTGACCGTGCCTTTTGCACGCTTTGTGGTGCAACACCGCGAGGAGATACAGTTCCCCTTCAAACGCTATCAGATTCAACCTGTATGGCGTGCTGACCGTCCGCAAAAGGGTCGCTATCGCGAGTTCTATCAATGCGATGTGGATGTGGTAGGTACTAACTCCTTGCTCAGCGAGGTGGAACTGATTCAAATCGTAGAGGAGGTATATCGCCGCTTGGGTATCCGCGTGAGTCTGCATATCAATAACCGCAAGATTCTTGCTGGTATTGCTGAAGTGATTGGACAACCCGAGCGTATCATTGATATTACGGTGGCTATTGATAAACTGGATAAGATTGGAATTGACAATGTGAATAAGGAACTGCTGGAAAAAGGCATTCCTGCCGAGGCAGTAGAGGCATTGCAACCTATCCTGCACCTCAGCGGTACGAACACAGAGAAACTGGACCAATTGGAGCAAGTGTTGGCAGGTTGCGAGGTTGGTTTGAAGGGTATAGAGGAGTTGCGCACTATCTTTGCTTTGTATGCCCAAAGCACACAGGATGGCGATTTGGCAACATACGAGCCTAATGCTTTGCAGATTGAACTCGATTTGTGCCTCGCGCGTGGTTTGAACTATTATACGGGAGCCATCTTCGAGGTGAAGGCACTGGATGTGCAGATGGGTAGTATCACGGGTGGTGGTAGGTACGACAACCTGACGGGTATATTTGGTATGCCTAATGTGTCGGGCGTGGGTATCTCGTTTGGCGCAGACCGTATCTATGATGTGCTGACCGAACTGAACCTCTATCCTGAGAACTTGCAATCCACAACCCAACTGCTGTTTGCTACCTTTGGCGAACAAGAGTTGCTGTATGCGTTGCGTTGGGCAAAGGCACTGCGCGAGCAAGGTATTCGCGTAGAGGTATATCCTGAGCCAACGAAGATGAAAAAGCAAATGGGGTACGCTGACAGCAAGAAGATTCCATATGTGGCTATCGTGGGTGGCGACGAGATGGCGTCTAACCAAGTCATGCTCAAGAATATGCAATCGGGTGAGCAGCAGAAAGTTAGCCTCGATGATTTATTGCAACAAATACAATAAGTATTACGAATATGCGTATGAAGAAGGGGATAGTTTTACTCATTAGTTTGTGCGTGGCGAATATCATATTTGCTCGCACTCCGCAGGAAGCAGCAGCGATTGCCAGTGCGTTTATCAGTCAGTCGCATACTCACCCTGTACAACGCTTGCAGCGTGCGGCTGCGGCACACACTATGGCTACGCCTGTGGAATGGGCATATACCCAATACCAAGTGGATGAAACCACACCTGCCGTGTTTGTGTTCAATGCTACTAATGAGCCGGGATTTGTGTTGGTATCTGCGGAGGATAGTGCTCGTGCGGTATTGGGATATAGCGATCAAGGCTCTTTCGATTCAACGAATATCCCTGCCAACATGCGTGTGTGGCTACAGATGTATGCCGATGAGTTGGCGCGTGTGGCGCAGGTTGCGCCGAAATCACCTGCCGTTTCGGAGGACTATTATCCTGCTATTGAACCGTTGCTGGGCTCTGTGGCATGGAACCAAAGTGCACCTTATAATAACCATTGTCCTATCGACCCTTCAACCAATGAACGCTCGGTGACAGGCTGTATGGCAACTGCTACAGCGCAAATCATGTACCACCATAAATACCCAGTCCACGGTAAAGGTTCGTACTCCTACTATTGGTCTGGTAACACATTGTCGGCAGACTTTGCGAATACGACCTACGATTGGGCAAACATGTTGCCTACCTACAAGAATGGTTATACACAAGTGCAAGCCGATGCGGTGGCGCACCTTATGTACCACTTGGGTATAGCATGCAATATGTGGTATGGCTCTTCTGCCAGCGGTGCAGGCATGGGTACTTCAATGCAAGCGTTGATTAACTACTTCGATTACGATGCGGGTATTCGCGTGCTAATGAAAGATTATATGGACGAGGCAACTATACTTGCAGCGGTTATTAGCGATTTGCAAGCCAGTCGTCCTATCCATATTGAGGCTCTGACCAAGAAACGAGAGGGGCATGCTTTTGTCTGTGATGGTATGCAGGAGAATGGCTATATTCATATCAACTGGGGATGGGGAGGCTATGGTAATGGCTACTTTGCGCTTTCGGCGATGAACCCTGAGAATCAAGGCATTGGCGGAGCCAGCGATAATGGGGCTTTCACCGAATCGGTAACACTATATACGGGTATTCAACCTAATAAAGGTGGCAAGAGTACCCCGACTATTGTGGCTGCGGATATTACTCTTAACAGTGCTACTGCTTTGTCAAAGAAAGAGAAACTGAAATTTGATGTCGGGGGCTTGCAAAACGCGGGTGTAGCCAAAGAATCAGGTACGGTAGCCTTTTTGCTCTACAAAGATAATGTGTTGTACCGCACTATCAATACGGATTTCTCGTGGGAGTTGAAGCCGTTGTATTACTATTCTGCATATGTAGGTTCTAATGCCAGTCTGTCGAATATCGGGGCTGGCGAGTATGAGATGGTGGTTGGCACCACAATCACCAACAAACAGCCTGTGCCTATTTATATGTACGGACATGGTGCGAAACGCTATCAACTGACTGTGACACAAGATTCGATCTTCCTGAATGAGATCATAAAGAAAAGCGAATACTACGGTACTGAGTATGCCATGATGCAAGTGACAGACCTCTCTGCCAAGACAGGGGTGAACAACCTGCGTGTGGTGGTGCAGACCGAGGATTTTGCGCTGACCAGCAAGGGAGCCGTGAAGAGCGGTAGTGCCATGGCACTCGACCTCTTCCCCACGGATGTGAATTCGATTATAGGTACCTACGCTATTGACGCAGCTAATATGCAAAAGTATGGTACTATGTCGCCTGTCTATACCAAACTGATGGCTTTGGAGGATGGACAACAAGTCAATGAAGTTATGAATCAAGGTGTAGTGACCATTACCCAAGTCATGGGTGGACACTACGCCATAGACTATCATTTGCGCAGTCAAACACGCGAGTTTGTGGGTAAGTGTAAGATTATGGCTGACGCTGTGAAATGCTATCGACAAGTGGGCTCAACCAATAAGACCTTCACTCTGACTAACGAGACCCTGACCCCTGCGCCAGTGGGAATGGTGTATGACTGGGTGAGTCAGTTCCAAACAGCAGAACCAACCACTCAACAGGTGTATGTGCAAGGTCTTGTAGCGCAGATAGATGCTATGGTAACTGCGGCTGGTGATGCTACTTTCTCTATATCGGATAACGGCTCACAAACTAACGCACTCTATTGCCCTCAAGCCAAGTGGCTTGCCGAAACCGATTTTGTGACGGGCAATGAACTGGCTCTCGAGGATACGGTAGTTATGTTGGGTACGATGCAATTGATAGACATGACTACTCCTGCTGTGATAGGATATGTACATGACTATCGCAAGGGACAACCTGGGGTGAATACAGATGTCCTATCACCTATTGCTTCTTGCCTTATTTCTGTGCAGGGTAAACAGGTTCAGCTCTTTGGCGCGCACGCATGCGACACATATATATATAATCTGGCTGGTGAAGTAGTGGCTATGGCTCCTGCTGCGGAGAGACAGACTATCTCATTACCTCATGTGGGCTGCTATATAGTGCGTCATGGTGATACCGTTAAGAAGATGATAATCCAATAATGATATGAAAACTCCTGAGCAATTTGATATGGTGGCAGGTAAGTGCCGCCGCATTTATGAACTGAAAATGAAGGATTATGGTCCAAGTTGGCGTATCATGCGTCCGCAAACCGTCAACGATCAACTCTTTATCAAAGCCAAGCGTGTCCGCGAGATTGAGCAGACAGGCGTGAACATGGTAGGCGAGAGCATTGAGGGCGAGATGATGGCTATTGTCAATTATAGCATTATCGGTCTGATTCAGTTGCACGAAGGCTTTGCGGACTCGGTGGATATGACCGCGGAACGCGCTATTGACCTCTATGATCACTACATGGCAGAGGCTAAGGCATTGATGCTCAAGAAAAATCACGATTATGGCGAGGCATGGCGTGATATGTTTGCGACCAGCCTGACGGATATTATCCTCACGAAGATTAATCGCAATAAGTCCATTGCTGCCAACGATAATCAGACATTGATATCCGAGGGTGCAGATGGCAACTACTTTGATATGCTCAATTATGCTGTGTTTTACTTGATAAAAGTGATGGAAAATGAAACGAAGTAACCAGAAGATGGATTCCAGAATCCAGAGACCAGCATCCATATTGGCAGGTCTATCTCGCACCCTCTTGGGCTTGGTGTTTATCTTCTCGGGCGCGGTGAAGGCTATTGACCCTCTGGGTACAGTATATAAGATAGAGGACTACCTCAAGGCTTTTGGTGGGTTCTTCACTGAATTGTTGCCTATGGCGGAGGTGGCTGCGTGGAGTTTGATTATAGTGGAGTTGCTCTTGGGCGTGTGCATGGTTCTGAATGTACGCACGCAGTGGACCTCGTGGGTAGCGTTGCTGTTCTATCTGGTGATGACACCGCTGACGCTGTATATCGCACTGACCAACCCCGTGAGCGATTGTGGTTGCTTTGGAGACGCCGTGGTGCTGACCAATTGGCAGACCTTTGGGAAGAATGTGGTGCTGATTGTATTGGCGATTATACTGGTGGCATGTCGCAAATATGTGCGCCAATTGTGGAGCAACTGGATGGAAATGGTGTGGGCAGCCTGCACGATTGTGGCTGCAGTAGCATTTATGGCATGGACACGCAACCATTTGCCTATCAAGGATTTCCGTCCGTATCAGGTAGGCAATCACTTGCCTACACTGATGGAGTATCCTGAGGATGCCGAGCCTGATGTGTATGCGTATTCGTTCGTATATGAGAAAGATGGGGTGGAGCAGACTTTCACATTAGAGAACTATCCAAAGGGTGATAGTACTTGGACATTCGTGCGCTCGGATTCTCGACTCATTAAGAAGGGGTATGAACCTCCTATTCACGATTTTGAGATTATCAATGCAGAGGGCGAGGACTTGACCTGGGATATTCTTGAGAGCGAGAAACCCGTAACACTGGTGGTGATGTACGACCTCAAGAAAGCCGACAAAAAGCAAATGGCAAAAGTGGAAACACTTGCCTCTAACCTCTCGACTTTTGCCTCATTGCCTAATTTCTATATCCTCACGGGTTCAGGTACAGAGGATATTATCAACTTCTGTTTGGAGTTTCCTGTGTTGAGTGAGTGCATTTGCACATGTGATCCCGTCACACTGAAGACTATTGTGCGTGCTAACCCAGGGGTAGTCGTGGTGCAAAACGGTACTGTCATTGACAAATATAATATAAGGAATAGATAATTTTTAGAACTTTTTTAACTTTTAAAATTATAACAAAATTATGAGAACAAAAATGGTTGCAGGCAACTGGAAAATGAACATGACCCTGCAAGAAGGTGTAGCATTGGCTACCGAGTTGAAAAATCAAGTTGCTAACCCTGCATGTGCTGTTGTTATCGGTACTCCATTCATCCACTTGGCTACTGTGACTGAGTTGTTGAAGGACAGCCCTATCGCCGTGGCTGCTGAGAACTGCGCTGACAAAGAGAAAGGTGCATATACCGGTGAGGTAAGTGCTGCTATGGTGGCTTCTACAGGTGCTGAGTACTGCATCCTCGGTCACTCTGAGCGTCGTGCATACTATGGTGAGACCTACGAGATCTTGAAAGACAAAGTGGAGTTGGCACTCGCTAATAGCCTCAAACCAATCTTCTGCATTGGCGAGGTAAAAGAGGAGCGTGAGGCTGGTCAACAAAACGAGGTTGTGAAGGCCCAATTGGAAGGTTCTGTATTCCACCTCAGTGCTGAGGACTTTGGTAAGATTGTATTGGCATACGAGCCAGTATGGGCTATCGGTACAGGTTTGACCGCTACTCCAGAGCAAGCACAAGAGATTCACGCATATATCCGCAGCCTCGTGGCTGAGAAATATGGTGAGCAAGTAGCTGAGGACTGCACTATCCTCTACGGTGGTAGCTGCAACGCTAAGAACGCTGCTGAGTTGTTTGCTAATCCAGATGTAGATGGTGGTTTGATTGGTGGCGCAAGCTTGAAAGCTGCTGATTTCTGCGCTATCATTGCTGCTCGCTAATTATGGCTTTGATTGTTCCTGTACGCGGTTTTACTCCGCAAATAGGTAAAGATTGCTTTTTGGCAGAGAATGCAACTATCGTTGGTGACACAGTCATCGGCGATGGTTGCTCTATTTGGTTCAATGCGGTATTGCGTGGCGATGTCAATTGGATTAAAATTGGCAACCATGTGAATATCCAAGATGGATCAGTGCTGCATACACTTTATGAGAAATCCACTATCACCATAGGCGACTATGTGTCGGTGGGGCATAATGTTACTATTCACGGTGCCGATGTGCATGATTATGCGCTGATTGGCATGGGCTCTACCTTGCTTGATGGTGTGGTAGTGGGTGAAGGCGCTATTGTAGCAGCAGGTTCATTGGTGTTGAAGAACACGCAGATTGGTCCATACGAGGTATGGGGCGGCGTACCTGCCAAGTTCATTAAGAAAGCTGACCCTGAGCAAACCAACGAAATCAACCGCAAGATTGCGCACAACTACGCTATGTACGCTTCTTGGTACAAAGACGAGGAGTAATATCGCTTGTAGTAAAATGATAAATCCGCATAATCGCTTATTGTATAGGTGATTATGCGGATTTTTCTATTTGTTATAAGAAGAAAAGACTGTTTTTTTTAATTCATGCCATGCCAAATCGGGGAAGAATTTGCTCATTTGCCATGCCTCGAATAGCAATCTGCATGCGGTATATCCCTTCTGCAATAAACGATTTGTCTTTGGGCGTTCCCATGGGAAACATTTCATCAGGTGGTTGTCGCCTTTTGTAGGTCGTCCGCCATGTCCATCGCGTAGGAGCTGGCATAGTAAACGCTTTGCACGGTCTTGATAATCAGTAGTATAAAGCGGAAAATCCTCGATAGGCAACTGCAACTTGTTTACCAAAATATGTCCGAAGGTCTGCCATGCGGTTTTCATGTGCAGGGCAGTGAGTATCTGATCGATCTCCTGTGTGAGCATTTCCCACTCTGCTGGCGTAGATTGCTCATGAGCCAATTTTAGGCACAACGCCCAATCGCCTAACTGACGGAAACCGACCCCCGTACTCTCGAAGTGGTGCCACGCATGCATAAACACATACAACGCATTATACGCAGCACTGGGCACAGGTACGGAATTTCCGTATATGTCCAGCGTAGTGGAGGTGTTTAAGTGCTTGTGGGTGAAAGTTTGGTAGAGTGCATTGGCTTGTTTGTCGTGAAACTCCATGGTCACGCGGTGCAGTTCTACCACGCGGTCAAGGTTCTCATCAATCACTAAAATGAAATGGATGCCTCCGTGGGTATCGGAGTACCAGTGTGCATTGGGGTAGGCGGCTTTGGCAATCTCGGCTGCACGCTCGTAATGCTGTTCGCCCACATAAATGTCTACATCGCCGAAGTCGCGTGTGTCGGGATCGGGATAGAGGGCTGATAGGCTATAGCCTTTAATGAGGGTTGCGGGTATCTGGTGCTGCGCAAGTAGGTTGATTATGCTGATAGCCAACTGATTGAGGCGTGCTTGGCGTTGCAGCACCATGAACATGGTGGGTGCCAGTTGTTTGTCGAAGGGCGTAGCAATGCGATGTGCTTTGAGCCAGACGCTGAAGGCGTGCAGACATTTTTGACGCGCTGCCAGATTCAGTACATTTTTCCAATCGGTGTCGGTGGGTATCTCTACTTCAGTCCCCCAGAGTACTGACCGCAGTATAGAAAAAAATAACTGTTGTTGATTCATATCTTGATTCCGGATTCCAGAAACTGGAATCCCTTTTAACCGATAATCCCTATCTCCTTCCAGTCATTAATAGTGGCTTGTGCGTCTTCGCGAGCGATATCTTCGGCCACTTCGTATTCATCCAGCAATAGTTGTGTCAGGGTATCTACATCAAACTCTTTGCCTTCTACCTTCTGCCACAAGTAGGCAGCAGCCTCGTTGAAGGTGATTAGGTTGTTGAAGTTCACCAGTTCTACGCTTTCGCCAATCAGTATGTAGTCGCCGCCCAATTCGCGCAGGCGAAATCCTTTTTTAGTCTTCATATAAGATGTTCTGTAGTTTGATTATTTTGCTATAGATTTTGAGAACCAACCATTTGATGAATACGGGTGTGTGTCGCCATATCCGTGCTTTGGTAAGGCGTTTGCGTTTGCCTCCGCGTCCTTTCATACGCACCACACGACCGATGATATCCTCAAATTGGCATACCTCTTGTCCGCGGAGGTTACCATCACCTTGCAGGATGATTTGTTCGCCTTTGATTTTGTAGATACGGTGCAGAACAAACGAGTTGTTTACTTTTGCCAGTACAATGATACCCACTTTGGGTTCTTTGCAGGTTTTGAGAATCACTTTGTCGCGACCACCCTCAATAAACGGGCGCATACTCACACCGCGTGGTATGAACTCCACCATATGCCCACCTTTGAGCAATCGCTCAAACTCGGGAATCAATATATCGTTGCTTTTTTCCATAATTTTCGATCTTTACATATTACACCTTACACTCTCAACTCCCAGAAAACACACCTCTGCTGCCTCGGTGTTAGGCAGACAATTCAAGTGGTAGCACTTTACATGCGTGATAATATGTTTGATGCTTTCGTACATATTGTCTGCCATTTGTGTATTCATTTTTAGCCCTGACGCAGAGGACAGCATATAGGCATATGCTTGTGGCAAGGTCAGTGGTTGCAGTTGGTTGTAGGGCGCCTGGCTGAGTTTGATGATTCCCCTCACGCGTGCGTAGGCATTTTTGTAGCAAGGAGTCTTACCGCTCCAAGGCGAACCATAGACTCGCACTTCGCCATTTTCCATTACGCGAAGGATAGGATTGTCGTCATTCAGTAGCCATGCATTTGGGAAAGCCTGTAACCATTGGCGTGCATGGGTGGACTTGCCTGTGCCACTATGCCCAAGGAATAAGTACCCTAAATCTCCCTTCACCACTACTGCGGCGTGCATTTCTAATGTCATGAGGGGCGCGGTGCGGAAGGCGTACATTAGCATGAGTGCGTTGTCAATACAGAAGCGTATATCTTTGTATTCGGCTGCTATGTGCAATACACCCTGCGTGAAATTCTTATCGCTTTGCAACTCGCAGCAAATTGGCGACTTGGCTATTTGTGATACACGCATTAGCCAGTCGTTTGTTTGAGGTGTTTGATACACCTCAATCCTTGGCATATCCTCTTCGCTATTATCGGTAAAGACATGTTGGTAGTCAAGGCGTTGTGATTCGTTGAGCAGTCCACTTTGTTCTATGCGTAGTAAGAAGATGGGGGCATGTGGAGTTGTCGCGAGGAATGGCTCATAGTTGCTGAGTAATGCCCATAATGCCTCGTTGCTGCTTTCTACAGCAAACAGGTGTTCTGCTACACGATAGTATTTCGTAGTTGTCTGTTCCATACTGCAACTAAAATCACTCTGCAAAGGTACGGAAAAATATGCACATTTGCAACTAAATTGCGCAAAAGTTTAGTTTTATCATGATTTTTATAGTTTTTATTTGCGATAAACTTCTCCAAAGGGATACCAAACCCTTACCGAAGAAACACACAATATTTTTGCACTATCTATCTTCAGGGTATCTTCGGGATAAAAACGTGATACGGAAATGCCCACGATGGTACCTTATGAACCCGTCAAGAACCCGTTATGAACCAGTAACCGCTTGCATAGCGGAGAGTAAGTTGAAACTTAAAAAACGAATATATACAAAAAAAAGAAGCTAATTCTTGCGTATGTGATTATTTTTTACTAATTTTGCAGCGAATTACTAAATTAGGAGGTTTATATGTACAAACGAATACTCTTGAAACTCTCGGGTGAGAGTCTGATGGGCAGCAAAGGTTATGGCATTGACGAACAACGCCTCGCTGACTATGCACACCAAATTCAGCAAATATCTCATAAAGGCGTGGAAGTGGCTATCGTGATTGGTGGTGGCAATATCTTCCGTGGTTTGAGTGGCGCACAAAAAGGCTTCGACCGTGTGAAAGGCGATCAAATGGGTATGCTTGCTACGGTAATCAACTCCTTGGCACTCTGCTCGGCGTTGGAGGCTATTGGTCAGAAATCACGCGTGATGACCAGCGTGCGCATGGAGCCAATAGGCGAATTGTACACCACAGACAAAGCCTTGCGACTGATGTCGAAAGGAACAGTAGTGATCATTGCAGGTGGCACAGGTAACCCTTACTTCACCACCGACACGGCTTCGGTGCTTCGTGCGATTGAGATTAAGGCAGATGTGATGATGAAGGGTACGCGTGTGGACGGTATCTATACCGCTGACCCAGAGAAGGACCCTAACGCCACCAAGTTTACCCATATTACTTATGATGAGGTATTGGATATGAAACTCAAAGTCATGGACTTGACTGCAATCACCATGTGCCGTGAGAATAATATGCCAATTTATGTGTTTGATATGGACACTGTGGGTAACCTGGAAAAAGTAATGAATGGACAACAAATAGGAACATTAGTAAAACCTTGATAATCATGATTGAACCAAAACAAATTTTGTCAGAAGCAGAGGAGTTGATGGAATCTGCTGTGATGTATCTTGATGATGCTTTGGCTCGTATCCGTGCGGGCAAAGCCAGTGCACGAATTTTGGATGTAGTGCGTGTGGAGTATTATGGTCAGATGACACCATTGTCGAATGTATCTACCATTACAACTCCTGATGCTCGCACCATTCAAATCCAACCATGGGAGAAGAAAATGTTGCCAGAGATTGAGCGCGCATTGATTAACTCCAGCGTGGGGTTGGCTCCTAACAACAACGGCGAGTGTATCCGTCTGATGATTCCACCATTGACTGAGGAACGCCGCAAAGAGTTGGCTAAGCAATGCAAAGGTGAGGCTGAAAACGCTAAGGTGAGTGTGCGCAACACACGTCGCGATGCGATTGATTTGCTCAAAAAGCAAGTCAAAGAAGGTCTGCCAGAAGATGCAGAAAAAGATGCGGAGACCGATGTACAAAAACTTCACGATAAATATGTGAAGCAAATAGACGAAATCTACGCTAAGAAAGAGAAAGAGATAATGACTGTGTAATCTCTAAACACTAAACGGTAGCGTTCTCTAAACTATAAAAGCAAGGCTTTTCATACTAACAATAGCATGGACATTGCTTATGCCAATGTCTCATGCTATTTGCTTAGATAGTCTGCTGAACCTGCCCGCGATGGGTATTCCTGTGGTGAATTACTCGCCCGAGTCCACATGGGAGTTCGGCGCGGCAGCACAAGGCTACTTCCGTCTGCCTAACCAAGAACACACTTCAATCGTTCAATTGGATGGTACTTATTCGCTGAAAAATCAGTGGTATATCAACGCGCAAGGTACACTCTATTTTGGTGTAAAAAACAACCCTAAACAACCCCACACAATTCCACACCATATTACACTGCACGCTTGGCAACTCCAGTTCCGCGCAGGCTATAGCGACCGTCCTGCTACTTATTATGGCATTTATAACGACCCACATTTCGCCAACGAAGGCAATATGGGCATTGGTCTGTTGCGCAAAGGTACGCCCTATCAATTGCAGCGGGGGTATCTCAATATCCAAACTCCTATTTATCTGAACCAGCAATTCGCTATCGGTCCGATGTTGGATATGCTCGTAGCCAAGTTCGATATAACAGGGCAATATACAACGGTCAATCCACTGGTGCAAGTGGCGTTGGGAGCAGTAGCCCTCTACGACTCGCGCGACAATGTGTTCTACCCTAATAAGGGTATATTTTTCAAACTATCCGCTTCTGCGGCATGGACAAACAAAGTGGAAATCCCTGCAGGGCAGCAAGCTACCATTAATGGTCTATTGGCTGCTGACCTGCGACAATATATTTCTCTGCCACATAACCTGATAGTGGCATGGCAGTTGAAGACCCAACTGATGTTGTCGGAGTATGATATTTCGCACCTTACCCTATATCCGATGTTGCCGCGTTTAGGTGGACAAGATGGACTGCGGGGGATTCATAGTGATATGTTTCGTGATGATATTATGATGGCTCTGCAAGCTGAATTGCGCATACCCATTTGGAGCATTTTCCGCGCTGCTGTATTCGCAGGTATAGGCGATGTGTATGACTATCACAATTGGCATTGGGCGATTCCTAAAGTGGGATATGGAATGGGGCTGCGTGCGACCATTAATAAGGCAAAAGTGAATATCCGTTTTGATGTGGCTCGCAGCAATGTCGATCCGCGGTGGGATAATATTAATGCATATAGTTTCTACCTCACTGCAACCGAAGCATTTTAACAACCCTACACAACCCTATACAACCCAATGAAAGGCTTAGTAATCAAATCAACAGGCACCAGTTACGGAGTGTATTTTGAGAATGGAACCACAATGGAATGCCATGTGAAGGGTAATTTCCGTATTCGTGGTATTCGTTCTACCAATCCTGTAGCGATTGGCGATAATGTGGAAGTAACGCAGGCTGAGGACGGAACCAATTGGATTACCGAACTATACGACCGCAAAAACTATATCGTTCGCCGAAGTACCAACCTTAGTTATGCCTCCCATATCTTGGCCGCTAATGTGGATATGGCAGCGTTGATAGTAACCATTAATCACCCTAAGACCTCCACCACTTTTATTGACCGTTTTTTGGCTACTTGCGAAGCATACCGAGTGCCTGCGTGCTTGATTTTCAATAAGATAGACTTGCTCAGCGAAGAGGAATTGCAAGCGCTTTCTGCCCTTCGTCAATTATATGAATCGTTGGATTATCCCACCTATGCCATTTCGGCAAAAAACGATGTGGCGGTGGTTAGGGAGCAATTGTCTGACTTGTTCCAAAATCGTGTTACGCTGCTTTCGGGCAATTCGGGTGTAGGTAAATCCACTTTGCTGAACGCTATTTTGGGTAAGGATATTGCTCGCACGGGTGCTATATCTTCTGCCCACCACAAGGGAATGCACACTACTACCTTCTCCGAGATGTACCCTTGCAACCATTCCACACAATCCTATACGACCCTACACAACCCTACACCAAACTCTTGGATTATTGATACTCCAGGTATCAAGGGCTTTGGTATGTTGGATATGGAACGTAGCGAGATGGGGCATTATTTTCGCGAGATATTCAAGATTAGTCGTGAGTGCCGCTATTCGGATTGTGTGCACATTAACGAACCAGGTTGCGCTGTCAATCAGGCGGTTATAGATGGACGAATAGCCTTCTCGCGTTATGAGAGTTATCTGTCCATGTTGGATGATATTACCGAAAATAAATACCGATAACTAACCTTAAATATATTAGATATGAAAACCATGAACCACCAATGGACAACTTTAAGTATGATACTTGGGTTGGCTCTTTCTCTGAATATTCATGCGCAGGGGCACCATTCTTTCTCGCTGAAAGACTCCACTCGCCATTATGTGCGTCTGCTGTTTGCAGGTGATGCCATGCAACATTCCACGCAGTTCAAGTGGGCATGGGATAGCGAACAAAGGCAGTATGATTATGAGCCCAACTTCCGTTATTTGCGTCCACATTTGGCACAGGCGGATATTAATGTGGTGAATTTTGAGACTACTTTATCGGGAAAGCCGTATGATGGTTATCCTAAGTTTCGCACACCAGATGCGTTTTTAGATGCATTGGTAGATGCTGGTTTTCAGGTGTTTGCCTTGGCAAACAACCATATTTTGGACGGAGATAAACGAGGCATGCAGCGCACATTAAAAAAGATGGCTCTTTATCCCAATATGGGTGCATATCGCGACACAGTGTCGCGCCGCGAACAATATCCGTTGATTCTGCATGTAGATGGCATGAAGATTGCGCTCTTTAATGCTACTTATGGCACTAACCAACTCACCCCTGTCTTCCCAGCTAATGTCAATTATATCGAAACCGAGCAACTGGAAATGGACTTGGAAAATAGTTTGAAGGATACTACTATCGACCTGAGAATCATGTATATACATTGGGGGACAGAATATCAGTTACAGCATAATGCGTATCAACAAGGAGTAGGGCAGTGGTTGGCTGATTTGGGTATAGATTTGATTATCGGAGGGCACCCACATGTAGTGCAAGACCATGGCGTATTGACTGCTGCGGACGGAAGGCAAGTGCCTGTGGTCTATGCTTTGGGCAACTTGATTAGCAATCAACGCTGGGAGGACTCCAATGGAGGTATCATGACCACAGTGGATATCGACCGTAAGACGCACAAGATAGTGTCGATTGATTTTATTCCTGTGTATGTGCACAAAGGTTCGTTGATGGACGAACGCCGCAATTATTATTGTATTCCTACAGCGGATTACTTGCAAGGCGATTTGCCTTTTACATTGCCTAACGATAGTTTGGAGCAAGACCTTCGCCTATTCCATAACAATACCACGAAACGCCTATCTACCAGTATGGTATGGGAGTAATGCTCAAGGCGTTATTCGGCTGGGTTGATAACATTGTTCATCTTTTCTTCCCAATCCGTGAGTTGTTGTTGGCAGAAGGTCAATAACTCTTTTGCTTCTTTTGCTTTGGCTTGATAAGCGTCCATACTCAATGCTTCAGATTGTTCTAATTCGCTAACAATCTGTTCGATGCGTTTTATTGCTTGGTCGTAGGTCATTGTTCTTAATTATTAATTCAAAATTCTTAATACGCTTACTTCCCTTTTCCGTCCAGTATAACGCCAATCGTATGGAATAATATCTTGAAATCCAACTGCAACGACATATTTTCTACATACACAATGTCGTAGTTGAGGCGTTGTATCATTTTTTCGATGGTGTCGGTATAGCCCACTTTCACAGGTCCCCAACTGGTCAAGCCGGGTCGAATCTTGTATAGCAGACAATAATATGGGGCTTGTTGCTCGATTTGGTCAATAAAATACCGGCGTTCTGGTCGAGGACCTACCACCGACATTTCGCCTTTCAGCACATTCCACATTTGTGGCAACTCGTCCAAACGGTACTTACGCAAAATAGCGCCTAATGGCGTGATCCGCGAGTCGTTGTCTGCACTCAGCATAGGTGTACTAACCTCAGCATTGTAGCGCATGGTGCGGAACTTCAAGATATAGAAGGGGATACCGTGTAAACCGATTCGCTCTTGGCGATAGATAGCAGGACCTTTGGAGGTACTCCAAACCAAGATAAACAACAGAATATAGAGTGGCGACAATAGCAACATGGATGCAGAAGCAACTATCACATCAAAGGCACGTTTCATACACAATTGGCTATCGCTCATTTTATGCTCGGTGATTCGCACCAAGGGCATGTCCCCCACTTCTTTGATACTGGCAGCACCAGTCAGCATATCATAAAGGCGAGGCTTGACGGAAATCTCTACTCCGTATGGGTATAACTGATTGATAATGGTGTATATATCCTTTTCTTTGGCGTCTGATGATAGGTCGATAACTACTTCGTCGTAGGCGTTCAGTTGTTGGCTCCGTTTAAATTCCTCTATTTGTTTTGTCGAACGAAGGGTATAGCGTTTTGGGGTTGGGGATAAATGCCTACGCAAGAAAGTGGTGAGTAGTACACGAGGAATATAACTCAACACAAACTGCAACAACATTAATACTAACAATGAAGTAAAATAGTTGCGATAACTGCTCACTGGATCGTCAATGATAATCACAAAGAACGCACCCAACGCAATCAGTAATGCCGACAGCAGAGTCGCACGAAATTCTTTGGCGTAATCTTTTCGAATGGGGCGAATGTAATAGCCTGATAAATAGTGTATTATCAAACAACCAATTGGGTATAAAACCAATGGGCGATAAAAATCAAACATGGGAACCAATATAGTGTCCACGCTAAATACTTTGCCTTCGTACACCATCCAACGGAAACCCAAAAACGCCACCCATACCAAGAGGGATGAAAATATATCTACGAATATATATGCAAGTTGTTGCCTGCGGTATTGGGTCAAGAGGGTCATGAGCGAATAATGGTTATGCGTTCTTTGTCATCAATCTTGATGATAGAGGAGGGTTGATGAATGGTGTTGTCATTACGACGAAATTCGCACACATAGTCCACTGCAGTCAGCAGTTCTGGTATAATATCTTTGAAGCATTTGGCAGCAGGTTCGCCACTGATGTTTGCCGAAGTGGACACAATAGGGCGGCGTAACTGCTCGCAAAGCGCCTTGGTGAAAGGCTCTGAGGTAATGCGAATGCCCACACTACCATCTTCTGCTAACAAATTAGGTGCAAGATTGCGTGCGTTGGGATAGATGATGGTCATAGGGCGTTGTCCTTCTGCAGCTTCCAATAGTATCCATGCCGTTTCGGGCACTTGTTGCATATATCCTTGCAATTTACCAGCTCCGTCCAAGAGCACCAACATGGCTTTGGAATCAATACGCCTTTTTATTTCATACACGCGCGCGACCGCCCGCGCGTTAGTGGCATCACAGCCTATCCCCCAAACTGTGTCTGTGGGATACAATATCACTCCGCCCTCGCGCAATACTTTCAACGCTTGCTGCAAGTCCTGTTTATCGTAACGCATTTCCATTGCGACTGCAAAGGTACAACAAAAAATGCACATGTGCAACAAAAAACGGCAGAAAGTTTACTTTCTATGCCGATTTATAACACATGGGCCACATATACAAAAAAAAGAAGGATTGTCATCCCGACAACCCAATCTTTACTTAACCTTAAATCTAATACCATGAAAAACACGGTGCAAAGGTACTGCTTTTTTTCATACCCACCAAATATTTTGACAAAAAAATATGTTTTATAGCATGTTTTTTGTATTTTTGTAATATGTAGGTTGCAAAATAATAGTAAATTACGGAAAAATTTGTCCATTTCAAAAAATAGCAGTAATTTTGTACCCGATAAAATTTGCGTCAATAGGCATTTGGCACAAAAGTTGCAATACAATAGGAAAATTATTAACTAAATAAAACCTTTTTAATAAAACAATGAAACAATTAGATTTGACCCAGTACGGCATCGTAGGTACAACCGAGATCGTACACAATCCTTCTTACGAAGTACTCTTCGCAGAGGAGACAAAAGCAGAATTAACTGGCTTTGACAAGGGCCAAGAGACTGAGC
>JBGVFY010000045.1:0-4415 GCA_045121435.1 Paludibacteraceae bacterium
ATTTCGCCCGATGAAATTATCATCACTTCGGGGGGGTCGGAGGCAATTATGTTTGCTTATATGGCATGTCTGAATCCAGGGGATGAGATTATTATTACTGATCCCAGTTATGCCAACTATATGGCGTTTGCCGTATCCTGCGGCGCGGTAATTAAGCCCGTAAAAACCCATATTGAGAATGGCTTTAAGTTGCCATCTGTAGAGGAGTTTGAGAAGCAGATTACCGACAAGACACGTGCTATCTTAATCTGTAATCCGAATAATCCTACGGGCTATCTCTATACCAAGCAGGAGATGATGCAGATTCGTGATTTGGTGAAGAAGTACGACCTGTATCTCTTCTCTGATGAGGTGTATCGTGAGTTTATTTATACCAAGCGTCCATATATTTCCGCGTTCCACTTGGAGGGTATTGAAGATCGCGTGATACTGATTGATTCGGTCAGCAAACGCTATTCGCTGTGTGGTGTGCGCATTGGTGCGTTGATTACTAAGAATAAGGATGTACACCAAGCAGTGATGAAGTTCTGTCAAGCGCGCTTGTCGCCTCCATTGATTGGTCAGGTAATTGCCGAGTCGGCTTTGGCTACGCCGCATGATTATTTGGAGGAGGTATATGATGAGTATTTGTCGCGCCGTAATTTCCTCATTGACCAACTCAATCAGATTCCGGGTGTGTTTGCGCCTACGCCTATGGGTGCGTTCTATGTGATGGTGCATCTGCCTGTGGATGATACGGATAAGTTCTGCCAATGGTGTTTGACCGATTTCCAATACGAAGGACAAACGGTGATTATGGCACCAGGTAGCGGTTTCTATACGAATCCAGAGGATGGTCGCCATCAGGTGCGTATGGCATATATCCTTAATAAAGAGGACCTTGCTAAAGCCGTAGTGGTGTTGCGCAAAGCATTGGAAGCATATAATCAAGTGAAATCAAATTAAAGAAGTGTTACCAATCACTGACAAGTGCTGATAACTAAAACAATAAAGACACCCACATTATGAGGGATGTCTTTATTGTTTTGAGCCACTAGCCGGACTCGAACCGGCGACCCACGCATTACGAATGCGTTGCTCTACCAACTGAGCCATAGTGGCAAAAGCGGGTGCAAAGGTAGTACTTTTTTGTGAAATATGCAAATATTTTTGGAGAATTGCATAATTTTTTGTACTTTTGCAGGCGGAAACAATAAAAATATACTTGCAATGAGAAAAAAAAGACTAATAATACTATCCCTTCTGTGCTTCCTTGCTTATATACAAACCGCGCAAGCGCAATACCACACACAGGCAATACACTCCACTATCCGTACACTACGCGCACGATATTTGGATGATGCAGGCGTGTTGCAACGACCCATTCTATTCCTTGAAAATGGCGTAATCGATGGCTCTGAACCACAAAATACCTTAGAAATATCATTCGATGAAATGAGCCACGATATGCGGATGTATTCCTACACTGTCAAGCATTTAGACTACAATTGGACTCCTTCAGCATTAAGCAGTTACGAGTATCTAAAGGGCTATACCACAGCCGATATCGATGACTATGCACCCTCGATGAATACCCAACAGAGTTACACTAACTATCGCTTCACTTTCCCCAATGAAGATATGCAACTGTTGGTAAGTGGAAACTATGTGCTTCTCATTTACGAAGATGGCGATTCCGAGAACATAGTTGCGCAAGTATGCTTCTCGGTGGTGGAACCATTGGTGGGCGTAGATGCCACTGTGCGAGGAAATACCGACAAAGAGTTTAATGGTAGATTCCAACAACTGGATTTCGACCTGAACACCCGCAATATCGATATCCGCAATCCGCAAGATGTGAAGGTGGTGGTGCGTCAGAATAACCGAGTGGATAATGAAGTGGTAGTGGGCAAACCCACTTTTGTTGAGCCTAATCGTTTGCGCTATACCAACCAAACAGCATTGATTTTTGAAGGTGGAAACGAGTTTCGCCATTTTGATACCTATTCCGCCTACTATGCTGGTTATCATGTAGATAGGATTCGTTACGGACAGGGCGAATATCACGCGATATTGGACATAGATGATATTCGCGGCACAATGGGCAGAGGGGCAGGTAGAGAAGGCACACCATACCTCACGGAGGTGGATGCTAATGGACAATGGGTGGTAAACTGCGAGAAGTCGGACAATGTGGACATAGAAGCCGAATATATGTGGGTGCACTTTGTATTGCCTGTGCAAGAACCTGTGATGGATGGTTGGGTTTTTGTTGGAGGAGACATATTTGATAATCAGTATCTTGCAGCGAATAGGATGGAGTATGATGCCGAGCAGAAATGCTATTATCTATATGCCTATCTCAAGCAGGGCGGCTACGATTATATGTATTATGTAGTGCGCAAGAATGGCGTTACTACACTACCGCTTGAGGGTTCGCATTGGCAAACGCAAAACGAATACAGCGTGCGGGTGTATTATCGTCCTTTTGGCGGCAGATACGACCAATTGGTAGGCTATAAGGTGCTGTAATAAATTAAATATTTATTAAAAAATCGGAAAAATGCAGATAAGTTTGCATAGTCCGATTTTTTTTTGTACCTTTGCACACTTTTTGTACGATAAGTGTAAAAGTTAAAATTCAAAGGATATGAATACAGGAGGTAAAATATTGACAACGGTCGTAAGCGTACTGTTGCTCGGATTGGCAATTTTTGTGTATGTCAAGTTCTTCTTCGTGTATAGCGAAGGCACTAACGAGGGCGACATTAACTATTTCCAGCGCGAGGGATTTGTGTTTAAAACCTACGAAGGAAAGATGATCCAAACGGGCTATAACTCGCACAATACCAGTGCTACTATTCAATCCAACGAATTCAAATTCTCGGTGGTGGATGACCGTATTGCTGAGCAGATTGATAGCAATTCGAGTCGTCAAATCAAACTGCATTGGAAGCGCTATTTGGGTACTTTGCCATGGCGTGGAAATAGCCAATTTGTAGTGGACTCCATTATCTCAGTGAAGAAGCCAATGATGGTGGAAGATGATAATTTGTTGGACATACCTGCTCCTGTTTTGGAAAATTGATATAGGTAAATAATAATTGATAATCAATATATTATGTTAACAAAACCAGAAGAAAATCTGATTAAGATATACGAGAACTCGTTTCGTGCAAATTGGGATCTTGAGGCAGTAAGCGATTACGGAACAAGCGTTACCTTGACCTATGGTCAGATTGCAGAACGCATTGCGCGTTTGCATTTGCTATTTAAGCACTGTGGCATTCAAGAGGGCGACCGTATTGCTGTGATGGGCAAGAATAATAGCAATTGGGTGATAACCTATTTGGCTACAGTAACTTATGGTGCGGTGATTGTGCCTATATTGCAAGACTTTAAAGCGAATGATGCGATACATATTGTTAATCATTCGGAGTCGAAATTGCTGTTTATTACCGATTTGATTTGGGAGAATATTGATGCCGAGCAAGTGCCTGATTTGCAAGCGGTGCTGTCTCTTAATACAATGGACTTGATTATCAGTCGCTTGGCTAAGAAACAAGCGGTGGATAAGATGACAATAGAGGAGTTGTTTGCCGAGAAGTATCCAAATGGTTTTGGCAAAGAGGATGTGAAGTATGTAGAGCGTAGCAATGCCGAGTTGGCTTCTATTAATTATACCTCTGGTACGACTGGCTTTAGCAAAGGCGTAATGACACCGATGAATGCGTTGGCAGGTAATGTACTATTCGGCTTTACCACGAGGTTGGTGTACCCAGGTTGTCGCCATGTAGCGTTCTTGCCACTGGCGCACGCATACGGTTGCGCGTTTGATTTCTTGGCGTGTTTGGCAGCAGGTGGACATACCTATCTGATTGGTCGTACCCCTTCGCCAAAGATATTGATGAAGGCGTTTGCCGAGGTAAAACCTACTGTTATTCTGTCGGTTCCGTTGATTTTGGAGAAGATTTACAAGAAGATGATTCAGCCACAAATATCGCGTACAGCCATTAGTTGGGTGCTGAAGATGCCGTTGTTGGATAAGGTGGTGCTGAATAAGATTCGCGAGACACTGATGAACGCTTTTGGTGGCGAGTTTTCGCAGATTATTATCGGTGGTGCGCCATTGAATGCCGAGGTGGAAGCATTCTTACAGCGTATCAAATTCCCATTAACAGTGGGTTATGGTATGACCGAAACGGCTCCGTTGATTAGTTTTACACCTTATGACCGTTTCCGTGCTCAATCATGCGGACAGGTGTTGGAAGGACTGATGGAAGCGCGCATTGCCAATCCAGATAAAGAAGGAGTGGGTGAGATTCAGGTGCGTGGCGAGAATGTGATGCAAGGTTATTATAAGAACGAACAGGCTACTGCCGACTCTTTTACCGAGGATGGATGGTTGCGCACAGGCGACTTGGGCGTGATAGATG
>JBGVFY010000046.1:0-5747 GCA_045121435.1 Paludibacteraceae bacterium
TCAAGAATGGCTAAACTAAGTGGTTTTAACTGAAATTTGCCCCTTAAAAACTACTCAAAACTACTACTAAATTAAACGAGAGGAGGCTCTAAGTATGAGGATACTAAGATTTAATGTAGATAAACAGCGCATAACTAAGGAGAAAGACTGCGACTTCTCTGGAATCGTCGCTGGATCGATTGGTTACCTGCATGCTAAGTTCCACTTTTCTACGGAGTGGGATGAATGCACCACAAAGATAGCCCGATTCTGGATCGACGAGGAAGAGCACTCCGTTATTCTGGATTCCAACAACGAATGCGAAATTCCTCCCGAAGCTCTGACTGGCAGAATCTTTAAAGTTTCCGTCATGGGAGTCGCCTCTTCGTTTAGAATCGATACCAACAAAACAAAAGTTCGTCAGGAGGTGAACTAAGATGGCAACCGCAGATGAACTGCTCGGTACAATTGCCGAAGTAACCGATGACATCTTAGTCATCGACCTGAATACTCGTGTCATTTCTATCCCGGCAGCTATAAAAGTTCTGGGCGTAGAATCTGATGACGATGTTAAACGACTTCATTTCAGGCTCCCCAGACAGTATGGTGAGTTCGATCTTTCTACTTTTGACTTCCGAGTCAATTTCAAAAACGCTTCTGGAGATGGCGACTGTTATCCGGTTAACGATGTTACAGTCTCCGATGATGGCGCTACGATTAGCTTCAGTTGGCTGGTCGATCGTGTAGCATTTATTCGTAAGGGTGATGTTACGTTCAGCATCTGTATGAAACTATATGATGCTGCCGGCGTAGTCGTTAAAGAACTCAACACCGCCAAAGCAAGTCTACCTGTCCTCGAGGGTCTGGAGACCGAACAGGCTATTGTTGAGAATAATCCAAGTGCATTCGACGAGATCTTGTTTAGACTCTACGCAGTAGAAGCTGCTTCCGGCATTGGCAAAGAAGGATACTACTCTATCGCCAAGATCGAAGAAACCGAGGGCGCAGTGATCGTAACTATCATCAACCAGGACGGCGAAACTCAGGCAGTTCTTCGACAGGGCACTGATGGCGCCGATGGCTATACTCCGGTAAAGGGCGTGGACTATTGGACTGACGAAGACAAAACTGAGATTAAGACAGAGACAAAGAACTACGTCGACACTTGGGCACCGAGACCGGAAGCTATCACATTGGCTGCCGGATCATGGGACGCCAACACTCACACCATTCAGGTGACAGCGACCGGAGTCACAGAAGACAATATTATTATTGTTGCTCCGAGTCCTGTTCGTACTAATAGAGTGCTATACAATACCCACCGTATTCATTGCATAGAGCAGGGTACTGATTATCTGAAATTTGAGTGCGATACGATTCCCTCGGCAGACATCGTCGTGAATGTTGGCGTGTTCTATAGTACAGTTCTAATCACTCCGACGGGCAACTATACAATGATCACTCCCGACGAAGTAACTGCTATGTTTAATTCTTAAAACGAGAGGTGAATTCGATGATTATTGAAGCTGGCATTCGAGATACCTCTAAGAGTGGACCCGTATTATTATGGGCGTCCCCCGGAACAGTCGCGGTTAGTGATAAGACTATACAGCTAGATCTTTCCGCGTATAAAGTCATATATATTACTATGGCAACAAATACGAATAAACAAAGTAGCACTAAGACTAGTATGATACTTAATGATGCGCTGCTAGGTCAGCAAGCCGTATGGTGCGGTCAAAATAGGTATGATGCATACCGGACGGTAACGGTTACTCCGACTGGACTGGAATTTTCTAGGGCTACTCTTCGTACCTACAACAACGATGGAACCTTTGCTATAACCCCGACGCTCTCTGATGCGGCAATACCTATTCGCATCTATGGCGGCTATTGAATGTAGGTGACCATATGATTGTAGAAAACGTTTTTGAAATGTCGCAATTCGATGGTTCCTCGATGGAGTTGCTATGGAAAAATCCCAACTCAATGAGAAACACTCCGCCTATGTCGAGTCAAACGATAAAATTCAATCGAGGCGAGTATCCGCTATTATTAGTGGTAGCTAGAAGAGTCTATCTAGATGGTGCAGGTTATAATCAGAATGTTGTTAATTCTGCATCGTATTCCATATTGGTTAATGACGCAACTTTTGGTCGTTCGCAAACGATTAATGGCGATGGCCAGTTTATTCAGACCAGCCTCGGCGGTTCAACGTACACTTACGAAGGTTTTTTAAGAACCGCTACCGTTGTAGAAGAAGGATTAACCATCAGCGATTGTAAATGGAAGTACGGAACCTACAATGGTTCGGTAAACATTAATGCGTTTGTTATCCCCTATCAAATCTATGGTATCCGCTGAGAGGTGAGAATATGAGTAATAATGATCTTAAAGTTTTAGGCTTAGAGGGCACCGAACAGCTCGTTGAGGAAATTAAGTCATTAGTAGCTGCTCCAGTCGGAACTGCTTCCATTATCGGCATTTCGGTAACAGAAGCCCCCGACGGCACAGTTACTATGGTACATACGCTGGATAATGGCGAAACGGAAACGCTGGTGATTTCCCCTGATGTAAATGGTAACCCGAACAAGCTGACCCACAACGGCACTGAGATTCCAATCACCTGGACTGACAATGGCTCTTCGGACGGCAGCGGTCAAACTGCTTGTATTGTGGGCGCGTTCAACTACTTGAAAAATTATCAAACACTAGCAATGGCATCGCCTTGCGATCCAATTGTTGGTGAATATGAGGTGACAACATGAGTTATACAATGGTAACAAAAACATTCACAACCACAACCCCGAAAACTCTTGCACCTGTAATTGCGGCATGGCTTGTGGAGCAGATACCCGAGGTCACATTGATGTATACAAAGACGAACGAGTCATCTTACAATCACAGTTATGTTGCGTTTGATGGCATGTCTTATGGTTTTTGCATATCGTCCTATTATAATGATCGATCCGTAATATATCTTGCTCCTGCCCACAGTGTTTCCGATAGTTCTGGCGCCAAGTACTCGTCAGCGCAGGGGGAGGTCACCGACGGTATAACAACGAACGGTGTTACTTCTTATAGCCATACCATTGCTGTTGTAAAAACAGGTTCAGGGTACATTATCTGTTCCGGCGGTGCTTCTCTATATATTGGTTATATTACAAGCGCGCTTATTGGTAAGCGTTTTATGTCTATTGTTATGAGCGACTCTATAGGACCTGAGTGTTATCATCTGGATTGGGGCAGCGCTCATCATAGCACGTCTATATCATATGGATTGTCGCATTCCGAAGATGCAAGCGCATACAGCAATGCGGTATGTGCAGCTATGGTTTCTGAAGAAGATGCAATGCCATCTGGCAGTGCCATACTGTCGCCGTTTTATGTACTTCACGAATCGCTTTGGGTGGAGCCAGTACTTATTCCCGGCGTGTATTATATGCAGGCTAGTAGCTACCCTGAATTATTTACACCCACGCAAATTGGAGATAAAGAGGCGGTATTGGTCGGTACTAACATAGCGGTTGTCTAACCTTATAAGAAACGTCAATGATTGAGGTGACGGAATGAACAAGACAATGAGAAGTTCAGTAAGTGGTCTGATTTTAGGACAGTATAGCGTTCCGTCATCGGTGCTGCTGGCTGATAAAATCATGAGCGATGAAACAGAGTCCGCAGTATATCCTACTCTTGCGCCATCGAATACGTGGTACAAAGGCACTACTTCGCCAACCTCCATAACAGAAATCAATATTGTGAACGGCTACACGCCGACCGGTACTGAAACCGAAAGCTGGACTGCGGACGTAGAGGGCACCGGGTCTATCATGTGTTATGTTGACGGAGCAGAGCTGATTATAGCCGGAAACGGGTCCGGTAAGATTATGGCGAATGAGAATTCGTGCTTCATGTTCTGTATCGATAGCGCTAGCGATAGCGGGGTATTTAGTGCCGCTACCGTGATAAATGGTTTGAATTTATTTGACACCAGCAACGTTATCAGTATGCGATCTATGTTCTACAAATGCTCAAGCCTAACCTCGTTGGATTTGAGTAGTTTTGACACCAGTAATGTTGCGACTATGCGGCATATGTTCCACAATTGCACCAACCTAACCTCGTTAGATTTGAGTAGTTTTGACACTGGTAATGTTACCACTATGCGATCCATGTTCTACGGTTGTTCAAATCTACCTTCCCTGGATGTATCGGGTTTTGACACTAGTAATGTTACGACTATGTACTGCATGTTTTACAATTGTAGTAACTTAACCTCGTTAGATTTGAGTGGTTTTGACACCAGTAATGTTACTACTATAGCGGATATGTTCCACAATTGCACCAACCTAGCCTCGTTGGATTTGAGTAACTGGAACACTAGTAATGTTATCGCAATGAATGGTACATTCTACCAATGCACCAATCTAATTTCCCTTGATGTATCGGGCTTTGACACTAATAATGTTACTACTATGGCCCATATGTTCCGCTATTGTAGCAGCCTAACCTCGTTGGATTTGAGCAGCTGGGATACTAGTAATGTAACGACTATGTCCTATATGTTCTACCAGTGCAATAAAATGATTCTGTTAGATTTGAGCAGCTGGGATGTCAGAAAACTTCGTAGCTGGACAGATATGTTTAACACTACCGCTGTTACGGTGAGAGCGCATGGTTGGGTTGTCGATGATAAGCACACCGACTGCGGCGCGGGTACTGTAACTGACCGTTTGTTTCAAGGTTTAGTCTGTGACACATTGGATTTGAGTAACTGGGATACGAGCCGTGTTACGCGTATGCGATCTACGTTCTACAATTGCACACGCATGACATTTTTAAACCTGAGCGGTTGGGATACCAGCAATGTTACGGATATGATTTATGTATTCGAGACATACACCGGACAGTCCACCAACCTAACCTCCTTGGATTTAAGTGGTTGGGACACCAGCAATGTTACATCGATGAGCGGCATGTTTAAGAACTGCGCCAACCTAACCTCCTTGGATTTAAGTGGTTGGGACACCAGTAATGTTACATCGATGAGCAGCATGTTCAGCGATTGCACCAACCTAACCTCGTTGGATTTGAGCAGCTGGAATACTAGTAATGTTACCTATATGACGCATATGTTCTACGATTGCAGTAGCTTAACCTCGTTAGATTTGAGTGGTTTTGACACCAGCAATGTTGGGAGTATGACCTGTATGTTCTGCGGTTGCACCAACCTAACCTCGTTGGATTTGAGCAGCTGGGATACTAGCAACGTTATGTACATGGTCAGTACGTTCCAGCGAGCAACTTCTCTCAAAACAATTTATGTTGGTTCCGGCTGGACTACGGAAAATGCCAATACTACGGATATGTTCTATAGATGCGGTACCAGTACCGTAACCCGCAAAACATAACCCTTCCCATCAAAAATCAAACAACTAATGCGAGGTATCTTAAATGTCAACTTCTGATTGTGGCACTTTAATGCAAGGCTATCTCTCTAGTATACTCATTGCCAGACAATTCAAACGGAATGCCAGGCGAATCCCACCGGGCGGAACTTACTACATCGGTATCACGACCAACACCTTTGGAGATTATACCGGGGCCACTACCGTGTTATCTGAAGGCGACGAGTTTCCAGAATACTGCAACAACGGGGATATTTATGTATATGGGGAATATGCCTACCGATATAATTACTGCAAGAGTAGTTTAACAGAATGGGGGGAGGCACCGGATACTGATGGCTGGGGCGTTTTCCCAATTAA
>JBGVFY010000047.1:0-23947 GCA_045121435.1 Paludibacteraceae bacterium
AATGGGAATGAATGGTGGGCGTTGACGGATTCGAACCGCCGACCCTCTGCTTGTAAGGCAGATGCTCTAAACCAGCTGAGCTAAACGCCCATTCAATGTCTCAGTATTTAACGGAACTCTTGCTTTCCTTACGAAAGCGAGTGCAAAGGTACTGCTTTTTTTTGAATTGACCAAATATTTTTGGAGAAAATACGTTCTTTTTTGTTATTTTTTCATTTTTTTCACATTCCAAGCCCAAAATCGGGTGTTTTTGGTCTTCAAAACGAGAAAATAGTATAAAAGTATAGTTGATAAAACAGCTATCAACATTCCTGCAAAAATATCCAATGCGAAGTGTTGCGATAGGTAAATACGGGTGTAGGCACCGAAAGTGGCGCAAAGAAAACAGAGGAAGGACAGTATATTTTTTCCTTTTATGTTTTCTGCGCAGCAAATAACACTCAAGCTAAAGAAGAGGGCAAAGAAGGTGGCAGTATGCCCAGAGGGGAAGGAGAGCCAAAGGTTCATTCTAACGCCATCCACGAGTGGGAGGGTCTGGTCAGGCATATGTTCGGCAAACCAGGTGAGTGGGCGTGGAGCGTGGACGATATGCTTGATGGGTTGCACGATGAGGGTCGTGAGTAGCAGGTTACTCGCGAGGAAGGTCGCCCATCCGGCGCGGTAGAAGAGCAGCAGCAGGACAGAGAGGTATGGTAGCCAATCCACCAGATTGGTGAACAGAGGCACCAACTGGTCCATACATGCGGTATGCGGTTGGCAAAGGAAAAGATGCAAATCAGCTTTGGGCACCAGGAGGAGCGCAATGCCTAAAACAAGCGCCAACACAAGGGTTGGCACTAAGAAAGGCAATATGACGTTGGAATTTTTGATGTTGAAGGATGAATTATTTGTGACCTAAGGTACAAAAATTGCATATTATGTACCACAATATGCATATTGCTCCACCTAAGATAGCGATGGCAATCTGCTTATTGGTGATAGCCATAGTGGCGCATGTGCCCAAGATAAAGGTGCAGCCCACCAAGAAAATGATGATATGCTTCTTGCTTTGTCCCGCTGACTTGAAACTGAAGAACGGAATTTCGCTAACGAGCAAGTAGCAACTCAGCAAACTGCCTGCTAACAATACCCAAGGAGCCCAAGTAGGCAGTGTCATACCGTGGAGCCAGCAGACCAGCGATGCCCAGAAGATAGCGTTGGGTGGGGTAGCAAGACCGATAAAGGAGGTCGTTTGGCGCTCATCAATATTGAACTTTGCCAGGCGCAAAGCCGAGAAAGCGGCCATGAGCAGGGCAATGAGTGCCCACCAACCCATGATGGGCTTGAGGTAGCACATGAGTGCCATAGATGGCGCAAGGCCAAAGGTGATGTCATCCGCAAGCGAGTCGAGTTGTACGCCGAGGGGTGAAGGCACTTTGAGCCAACGTGCTGATGCCCCATCGAAGAAGTCGAAGATAGCACCCGCGATAATCAAGGCAAACGCCCAAAGGAACTGCTCTTGGGTTGCCATAAATACCGACACTGACCCGCACAAAAGATTTGCGCAGGTCAGTGAGTTAGGTATGATACGTTTAATTTGCATCTATAGAAAAATTATTTCTTACCGTAGTTAGGATTTACTTTGCGGCGAGCCAGGAAGGTCACTACGAAGGTGGCTACACTGCAGCAAATAACCATCCAGAAGAAGTTTTGATAGCCAATAGCCTCTTGGATATAGCCTGCTACCAAGCCAGGGAGAATCATACTGAGTGCCATGAAGCTGGTACAGATAGCGTAGTGAGAGGTCTTGAACTCGCCCTCTGAGAAGAACATCATGTACATCATATAAGCGGTGAAACCGAAGCCATAACCGAATTGCTCAATAGCAATAGCAACGGCGATATTGGCCATGTTGGTAGGCATGAATACGCTGAGGTAAACGAAACTCAAACATGGCAGGGTCATGCCGAGCGCCATCCACCAGAAGGCCTTCTTGAGACCTACACGAGAGATATAGAAACCTCCGAGGATACCGCCAAGGAGCAAGAAGATCACACCGATTGCGCCATAAACCACGCCCAACTCCTGCATGGTCATACCCAAACCGCCAGTCTCGCGAGCACCAAGCAGGAAGGGATAAATCATCTTCAAGAGGAAGCCCTCTGGCAAACGGTAGAGGAGCATGAAGGCAATAGCTACCCACAACGCAGGTTTGGTGAAATAGGTGGCAAAGGCCTTGCCGAAACCTGAGATAATATCCTTCACAGAAGTTTCTGCATTAGGTTTGTCAGCATCTGGACGTGGGGTGAAGAACATATGCCATACAGCCATGAGCGCAAAGATAATGGCTGTGATAACCATAGTCACTTTCCATGCGAGAGGCATGTTTTGCTCGCCTTGCTTAATGGTCCAATCGTAGATGATACCAGGGATAGCGATAAGCGCAGAGTTGCAGAATACATTGCTCAGTCGGTAGAATACACTACGCCATCCGATCATCTCAGCTTGTACACCAGAAGTGAGTGCCAGCATATAGAAACCGTCAGCAGCAATATCGTGGGTAGCACTGGCGAATGCCATAACGATGAAGGCAATCAGCACACCCATGAAGAGTTTTACCTCTGTACCCATAGCCGCGATGGTAGCAGGGTCTGGTTGAGGAATAGAGAAGATGGTCAGTACTGCCAGTCCCAACATGAGGAACTGCATGGTGAGGAACCACCAACGTTTGGTTCTGATCAGGTCCACGAATGGAGCCCACAAGAACTTCAATGCCCAAGGGAAGTAGAGCAATGTGGTAAAGAAAGACATTTCGCCGTTAGGTACACCCATTTGGTTAAACATAACCATAGAGATGTTGTTGACGAGGAAATAAGGAATACCCTGCAAGAAGTACAAGGTAGGTACCCAAAGCCAAGGATTAATACTTTTCAGTGATTTCATGACCTAAAATGTTATAAGTTTTATTGTTTTTAATGATTATCAGTTGTCCGTTGTCCAGCACTTTGTGTGTAGCGTCTTGCTCCAAGATATTTTCTACAGCCGTTGTTTCGCCTGCAATACCTTTGTAGTGGAGGTAGATACCCTCAATAGGGATATGATATTCTTGTTTCTCGGCTTTGGTGCTGATTGTGAATTTAATATAGTCCAGCGTGATAGGATAGATGGCGTGGTCGTTTTCCACCTCAAACAGTTTGTTGAAGTCCACATAGATGCTATTGGGTTGATCTGCCACTATCTCTTGCACTGTGTAGGGATATACTGTTTTGTCACCCGCGCGCAAGAAACCAATGATGATTTTTTCAATCAGATTGCCTTGGGGAGTGAAGCGCAACTCCATAGCGTATGGTGTAGAGTAGAGTACAGAGTCGGCTGTCAGGGTTACATGTGGTGCGCGACCGCCTGTGAAATTGATATACAATTCTGCCAAGCCATCGCTATTAGCAGCAAAACTGGTTTTCCATGCGCTGCTGGCTGTTTTCATTGTCCAACGCTTGTCAATGTCAATCATGTCTTCCCACAGATATGGAGTATGTTCGGGTGCTTCCACTTTTACGATAAGGTGCAGGGTGATATCACCAATGGTTCCATGCACGGTGGTGCGTCCGTTCTTCAATCCCTTGAGCACACCATCCTCCACTTGACAAACCTCTGGGTCATCCACTACCCATGTGAAGGCAGAGGGCAGCATGGCAAACTGCTTGTTATCTAATTCGCCATTGATTTCGATAGGGTAGTCCCAGCCTGTAGAAACAATCACACTATCCAAACGCAATTTTGGATTGCCTGCATCTACTAACACAATCTCCAGTGGCAGTGCGGCTTCGCCATATTTCGCGGTTAGCACACCGCTACCCAAGCAAACAAAGTAGCCATCCTCGGTGATATAGCCAGTTTCAGGAGTGCAACTGAGTTCCACGCCTTGCAACTGCTTGTCAATCAGCATACCGTATTGGTTGTAGCCTAAGAACTCAGGTTTGATAGCCGCATATTTAGGCAATCGCAAGAAGGTTGAACTGGTGCGCATTTCGGTTACGATACTATCGTCAGGAGCTGTGGAGAAAAGGAAGATACTATTGCCTACTGCACGAGGTGTACCTTCGGTTGTTGGGTTGAGAATCTGTCCTCCTAAGTTGAATTGTGCGCTACCGCCGCCATCAGCACCTGCTGCTTCCCATGCACCAAAGTGGCGAAGAATAGATGCCATCTCGTGGGTGTACATACCAGGTTTTTCCATCACCATCATCCACAGGGTGTTATGGTCTTTGCTTACGCCAAAGCCTGTGCGGGGATAGTTTTGGTTATTGTAGGTCTCGTTCCAGTTGCGGTTGGTAAGTTGTCCTTCGCGCAGCACATAGCAGTTGCCTGCGCTCAGTTGTTTGATATTAGGACGTTCACCGCTCCATTCTTCGTACATACCAATGATAAACTGCACTCTATCGCCCACTTTGGCTGTTTCCAAGAAGGTCTTGCCTGTACCGCGACCGCGGAAAACTGCGTAGCCGTCTTCAATCTTGGTTCCGCCTACGGTGTTGATACTTACCACTTCGGCGAACATGTGTTGGTTGATAGCCCAGTCTTGTTCCAGTTTCACTACCAATTCAATCATTGGAAGGTTGGTGCCTAATCGCGCATCGATTTGATCTTTGGTAAGAGTGGTTTTTGTACCCATGTCGGAGTTGAACAGTACCACTTCGTTGTCGCTTGGGTTGCTGCGGTTGCGGTTAGCTTCGCTGATGGGCATGGCTTTGTTGCCGATAGCAATGTGTGCGTCCCATGCAAATTGGTCGATATGTGCGCGTTTTTGGTCGTCAATCATCAGATAACCAATGTCTTGTTTGCGTCCTAACACGGGATCAGGGTCGCCATGACCGATATTCCAATAGGTGATATTGGTACCGATTTTGCCATTGCGTACTTGACCCGTGCAGGGTACGCCTGTCAGGTTGTTGTATTTACCATCATCTTGTGTGGATACAATCCAGAAGTTGCAGTTCACCGAACCAATAGAGCGGTGTCCTATTGAGTCCAATCGTTTGTGAGCATCTGCCATACGCTCGGTATTGCCCATGGTGGTACTATGGCTCTCCTCTACGGTATTGTAGGGGTTAGTCAGGTCCACTTCGTAGATATAGCAATGTCGAGTGGTGGATGAATTTGTAATATTGAAGCGGGTGTAGATGATACCCGGTCCTACCTGGTAACTTTCCAAGGTGTCGATACCATATTGAAGGATTTTAGTACTATCCAAATTGGCTTGGATATTGATTACGCCATGTTGTGCGGATGCGCATACGCTCACGAAAATGGCTAAGAGTGGTAGTAGTTTTTTCATATTGTGTATTAGTTTTTTTTGTCGCTATTTCATTCCGCGCACAAAGGTACTACTTTTTTTTGAGATATGCAAATATTTGTATAAAAAAGTGCCGAGCAACCTGCTCGGCACTTGATACGATGTCCTATAATTGGAGTATTATATTATTGGAAACGAGCGCGGTTGTCTTCTACCTCAGCGTTCTCCTCAATCAAAGCAATGGCTTGATAAGGGAGGCTGTAAGAAGTGCGCATGTTCAAGTTGCTGATTTCTTGCGCAGCATTCAACTCGCCTTCTGCCACTTTCTTCTCGCCAATGCGAACTACATACACACCTACATTGCCCTTCACAGGAGCAGAAGTTGCGTTGTTATCCAACGCCAATGCAGCACCAATCACAGCTGGCTCCATACCTGCTGCACCCAAACGAGCAGATGCCAAAGTGATATTCTCTGCGGTTTGAATCTCTGCATCTAACAACTCGGCTGCCTCCTCCAAGGTGGTAGCACCTTTCAGTTGAGCCATCAGGTACTCAGCCTTCTTGTCGGAAGTAGCTTGCATGGTCAGTTCCATACGCACCTCGTCCAATGTGCGATAGTCGCCGTCATTTACCTCGGTCAGAGCAGCCACTACGAATTGCTCGCCGCACTCAAATACGTCGCTCAATTGACCCTCTTTGGCCTCAAATGCCCAACGAACAATACCACGGCTGTTCTTCAGGTCGTTTACCTTATCGGCATTTACATTCAAACCCAAAGCAGGAGTAACGCTAAGACCTTGCTCTTGAGCGGCTTGACGGAGCAATTCTACAGTACCATTGCTTACAATGAATTGTTTTGCCTCGTTGTAGAGCATTCCGTATGTCTTGCTGCTTGGAGTCACTTTGCGGCTGAGGATAGCCAATTTTACTTTTGGAGTAGGTTTGCTCTTGTCTGCAATCTTGAATGTTTGCTCGCCCATGCCAGTAGAAACGGTGAATTGGCTACCTTTCCTGCCAGCAAATGCAGGGTCTGCAATATTCTTTTGCAACTCGTTAGCGGTGTACCAACCCAACTCTACATCCTCGGTGTTCTCATCGTTAGCCACAAGTACCAATTGTACAGAGTCAGACTTGGTATAACCACAATCCATGATACGAGCCATTGCGTAGGTGCCGTCAGCAAAAGTCAGTTCGGTAAATTGACCTTTCTTTGCGCCCTTTGCGAATGCAAAGTCCTTATACTCAGCAGGAATAGTAGTTTCTGAATAGTCGCGACCATCGTACAAAACATCCGAGTTGCCATTCACTACAGCGGTGATGTCCTCGCGAGTTTGGAAATCGTTCTCAAGGCTCTTCATCAAACGCTCTACCTCCGCAAAGTCAGCCTCAGATGGCTCAATAGGGAAACTTACATATACCAACGAGCGGTTAGGAGTGCGCTTGTATTGCTCTTTTTGTGCGTTGTAGAGTTTCTTAATGTCTGCTTCGGTTACTTTTACCAATGAGTCAGCCACAGCAAAGTATGGTTTCTCCACGAACTCTACATTTACGCTGGTTTGACCTGCCTCAAACGCATATTTTGCATCCAATGGGTTGGCGGAAACCAACTTGCCGAGCAAGTCCACATATTTCTCTTGCAAGTGGGTCAAACGCACTGCGTTCTCCCAATACATCCAATAATTCTTGGCTTGTTGCATATTGGCTGCTTGCTCTTGTGTTTCTGGAGTTTGTGCCAACGAGTTCAAGAAGTTAATCAAGGCAAAACGGTTGAAGTTGCCAGTCTCATCATAGAATGCACGGCGTTGACGGATGAGTTGGTGAGGGTTTGCACCAATGCACAACTCGCTGAGTTCGTCAGCAGTTACATTCATACCAATCTTCTCGGTTTGCTCGCGAAGAGTGTAATCCATCAATAGCATTTGCCATACTTGGTTGCGGATTTGGATGCTCAAATCCTCATTGATGTCGTTGCTACCGCTCTCGATTTTGTACACTTCGGTCAGTTGATCTTTTGCAGTCTCGTACTCGGTATAGTGTACTTTGTGACCTGCAATCACACCTACATTCTCACGGTTCTTGTTGAAGAAACTACTACCCGAGTTCAAAAAGTCGCCCAAAATGAACGCCAACATAGCCACACCTACTACTACGAGCAGGATAACGCCATGATTTCTAATTCTTTGTAATGTTGTCATAATATCTTTTTGTTATTTTATTCGTTTCGTTTTTGTGCCTTTTCTGCTTTTTACACCGAAATGACCTGCAAAATTACAACTTTTTATTGATATGACCAAATTTATTTTAATTTTTGGGCAAAAAAAGTGCATTATACCCCTTTTTGAGCCTATTTTCACCTACATGTTGGCGTTGTAATAGCGTGGATTACCCGTCACTTCCTCGCCTACGAAACTCAGTTTCTCGAAAGGTTGGTCTTCTTTTTCCAATTCTAATTCGGCAATCACTAATCCTTCCAAACGACCGTGGAACTCATCCACTTCCCATGTGAGGGGGTGATGGGCTATGGGTGATGGGGTATTGGCTATAGGTGATGAGGCAGGGATGAGCCAACGCGTTTTTTCGATGACGCCGGGTAAACACATGTCGATTAGTTGTTTGGCATCGGCGATGTCAATCTCCTTTTCCCATTCAAATCGCGAGAAACCCATGGCATTGGGTTTGGATTTGATAGTGAGGAAGGCGGTGCCAGAGCCATCGGCTTCGGTCCGTATGCGTACGCGCACCGTGCGCCCGGGTTCCTTACATATATATCCTTGAACGATAGAATATCTACTGATAGCCAACTGCTTATAGTCCTCGTTCAGCACGAGGAACTTACGCTCTATTTCGATGTTATCCATAATTCTGTTTTTTGGGCTCCCAGCTTCCGGCTTCCGGTTGCCAATTGTTTTTGGGGCTTCCGGCTTCCGGTTTCCGGTTTCCTTCTACTCGTCATATTCACCAGGTGTGCGATGCTATGGTACTCGATACCCGAGTGGGTACTGAGTCCAATCTCGCAGGTGCGGGAGTTGCTCACACCCATGGTGGCACCTGCTTTCTCCACTTGTGGTTTGAGTTTGCGCAAAGCCCATTCGTTGAGTTCGGGTTCGGTGAATCCTTTATCGCCAGCAAAAGCACAGCAGCCAATCTCTTCGGGTACCAATACCGTTTTAGCGCAGGCTTGTGCTACGCGAATGATGGTCTGTGCAAGTCCCATCTGACGGGTAGAGCAGGTTATGTGTACAGCCACACAGGCCTCTAATGGCGTGATTTCCAATTCGCTAAGTACGAATTTGTCAATGAACTCCGCAGGCTCGTAGAGGTGCATATGTTGCATGGTATGACGCATGCGGTGGAGGCATGGACTCTGGTCGCAGAGGACAGGGAAACGGCCGTTCTCGCTGGCTTTGAGTAGGGCAAGCTCCAGTTCGGCAGCCTTGCGTTGTGCCTCGTCGGGCATGCCTTTGCTCTCCCAGATAGTACCACAACAGAGGTTCTCCATGTTGGCAGGGAAGATGACCTCAAAGCCCGCTTTGTTGAGCAGTTCGGTCATGTCGTTCACGAGCGGCTTACCTGGGGTGCTGAGGCGTTGGTTCAAGCAGGATGGGAAATATACTACACGCTTATCTTGCAAACCTTTGAGTCCGTGTACTGCACCGTACTCTTTGGCTGTTTGTATGTCCTTTTTAGTAACAGGCTTAGGCAGCGATGGTGTCCATAGTGGCACCAAACCACCTGATCCATAGTGCATAGCCTTGCCTAATAGCCTTGTCGCCTTATCGCCTATAATCGTCTTGGCTATGCCTGCCACGCCTAAGATTGGGGTCAGTGCTTTGCCGATGGAGGCAAGGTTCTTGCCTGCCCAACGACCTATGACTTTGCCTGTTGCACCCATATCGTGTTCGCGCACGAGGTGGATATAGTCGCCCACATTGATTTTGATAGGGCAGGAGGTGGAGCATAAGCCATCGCCTGCGCAGAGGTCGCGACCCAAGCGTGCAAAGTCTTTGCGCAGTTGTTTGAGCAGTTGCTTAGCTTCTTGCCTTTCGCCTTTCGCCTCATCGCCTTCTCGCCTTAAAATCTCCTCCAAACGCTTCATCTCGCGTTGTACTACGATGCGTTGGCGGCTGGAGAGTGCGAAACCGCATGCCACACAATTCACTTCGCAGAAGCCACATTCGATACAACGGTCAATCATCTCATGCACTTTAGGACAAGGCTTGATATGTTGCAGATAGGATTGTGGATCCTCGTTGAAAATAACGCCTGGGTTCATAATGTTCTCAGGGTCAAACAGATGCTTCACCTCGCACATCAGTTGATAGGCATCATTGCCCCATTCGCGGCGAACAAACGGTGCCATGTTGCGTCCCGTACCATGTTCGGCTTTGAGCGAACCATGGTATTTGTCCACCACAAGGTCCACCACCGCACGCATCATGCGATCATATTGATTGATTGCTTCGGGCGTGTCGAAACGCTGGTTGAGGATAAAGTGGTAGTTACCCTCTAAGGCGTGACCATAAATGACCGCCTCAGGGTAGTTATATTCGCGGAATAGTTGTTGCAAATCGAGGGTGGCTTGCGCCAAGTGTTCGATAGGGAAGGCAATATCCTCAATCAGGCAGGTGGTTCCTACTTCGCGTGTACCACCTACCGCAGGGAAGATACCTGAGCGCATTGCCCAATACTTGCTGGTGAGGGCAGGATCGCTGGTAAACGCAGCCGATTGGCATAGTTGATAACTATCCAATACGGTTTGCAGTGTGCTGTTCTTTTGCTCCAATTCTGCTTGCGTGAGTGCATCGGTGCGAATGAGCACGGCACCTGCATCTTCGGGCAGACCTTGCAGTTCAGGGAAGTCTTTCTCCACCGTTTGCATGGCTTTGCGGTCGAAGAATTCGGCTGCAGAGAGCATGCCTGTGGTTTTCATCTCGGTGATGGCTTCGCAGGCTGACTTGGTGGTGGGGAATAGCAATAAGGCGGATGCCGAGAATGGCGTGATGTCGGCAGTAGTGACCGTGATAGCAGATAGGAATGCCAATGTACCCTCGCTACCCACCATCAGGTGAGCAATGATATCGAATGGATCATCATACTCCACAAATGGCAGTATGGTCAAACCTGTTACATTCTTGATGCTATATTTGCGTTTGATGCGTTCTACGAGTGCAGGGTTTCGGCGTGTTTGGTCGCGCAGTTCCTCTATCTTGCGCAGGAACTGCGGATGGCTCATAGCGAATGCTGCACGATTTTTTGGATCGCCTGTGTCCAGCAATGTACCATCAGGCAGAATGATACGCACCGATTTCAATACGCGGTAACTATTGGCATGCACACCGCAACACATACCGCTGGCGTTGTTCATTACAATACCACCTACCATAGCCGACTTCAAACTGGCAGGGTCGGGCGTAAAGTATTTGCCATATGGGCGCAGAATCTCATTCACGCGCTGCCCCACAATACCAGGTTGCAGGGTGATGGTTTTGGCATCTTTTCCTATGGTATATTGCTCCCATTTCTTGCCACACACCACCAATAGACTATCGCTGATGGCTTGCCCGCTGAGGCTGGTACCTGCAGCGCGGAAGGTAATGTGTTTGCCTTCTTGGTGCGCACGCAGCAAAATGGTCTGCACATCAGCTTCGGTGGCAGGGTGAAGCACTTCTTGAGGAATGAGGCGATAGAAACCTGCATCCGTTCCCCAAGCCAATCGTTCAATGTATCGTTTCATATTTTTTAGGTTAAAGGTGAAAGTTTAAAGGTTAGAGGCAGGAACATGCGGCTTTGCCGCCCAGCCTTTAAACTCTAAACTATAAACCTTAAACTATTTATAAAGGTAATATTTGCTACTTGCTTTGCGGTACCAATCCACATCCTTGTACCAATACTCGCGGATATCGTCCCACTTGTAGTTCTTGCCAAACGCCTCGCGGATATATCCTGTACCGCACACTTTGTCGAACATATTAAAGCGTTTTTGGTTGCAGAGTTCAAACCAGTTGCGTTCTGGCCATAGGCGCATCATCTCTTGTACTACGAGGAACTGCACCTCGCTGAGTTTAGCCACCTTATAATCAAGGATATGTATTTGCACACCTTCGCACAACTCACCTTTGAAGACACTATAGTATGGTTTGAAGTAGATAGGGCGGAACTCAATGCCTGCCAGGTTGAGCGCATTGAGGGCAGTAGCCAAACTGTCGGCATCAATCCATGGCGCACCCATGATTTGGAAAGGTAGGGTATAACCCACACCGATATTCACATAACCGAACTCGCCAAAGATACCTGTTACGCTATAGAACACAGCAGCCTCGGCATGTGGCACGTGGGGAGAAGCCACAATCCATTCCAGTCCTGTCTCGTCCCAAGTCATCGCGCGTTTCCAGCCTTTCATCTTTACCACATGCAGTTTGCATTTGCTCTCATAGTCGGTAGCATTAAGGTAGAGTGCCAACTCGCCGGGTGTTTGACCATATACATAAGGTATCTTGAATTGGCTTACGAACGAATGATAGCCATCTTCCACTATGTTACCTTCGATCTTCTCGCCACCCAATGGGTTGGGGCGATCCAGTACCACCAGTTCTTTGTCGAACTCAATGCAGGCTTCCATCAGTTTGCCGAGGGTGGAGATATAGGTATAACTACGGCAACCATTGTCTTGGATGTCATACACCATTACATCAATCTCGTCCATCATCTCTTTGGTGGGTTTGCTGGTCTTGCCATAGAGGGAGTACATCTTGAGTCCAGTCTTTGGATCCACTTCGTCACTCACTTTATCTCCTGCGTGGATATTACCACGCACGCCATGTTCTGGACCATAGAGTGCTACGAGATTTACATTTTCCGCTTCCCATAGGATGTCAATGGTAGATTTGAGTTGGCTATCTACGCCAGTAGGGTTGGTGGTCAGACCCACGCGTTTGCCTTCTAATACTTTGAAACCTTCTTCGCGAAGAACTTCGATACCTGTTTTTACATTGGCTCCACTCACGCCTATAGTGAGGAGCAGTAGCATGGCTACGATGATTGTTGAGATGTGTTTCATGTTGGTAGTTGAATTTTGCTGCAAAATTACTACATTTTTTCCAAATATGCAAGTGTTTCTTGCACATATACATTTTTTTTTGTAATTTTGCAGTCGAAATATGAAAAGGTAAGATATGGAGATTTTATTATCATTGATAGCGGGTATCATTCTTGGTGTGGGTCTAACGGCTCTTGCTGCGTGGCTGATTATTCGTAATGAGAAACAGCAACATCAGTGGCAGCAAAGCCACCAACAACAGACCTTCCAAACGGAACTGACCCTCGCGCGCGAGAATATGCGCGCGCAATTTGAAAAGGAGATGTTGGAACGCACCGAACAACTCAAAAAAGCCAATACCGAGAATATGCAACAAGTGGTGTCGCCTCTGAAACGCGAACTCGACTTGCTGCGCGAACTCGTGGCGCAAAGCAAAGAAAGTAGCGATAAGAACACCGCCTCGCTCGCACAAAGCATTCGCAATATCATCGAACACGACCAACAACGCGATAAAACCACCCAAACACTTGCCAATGCCCTCAAAAATCGAGGCAAAGTGCAAGGCGATTGGGGCGAGCTGGTTCTGACCAATATATTGCAAGACAGTGGATTGCGCGAGGGAACGGAGTATTTTGTGCAAGATAATGTGAAGGATGAAGAGGGCAATAACCTCCGCCCTGATGTGATTGTGAAAGGGGCAGATGGCACACGCATCATCATTGATAGCAAAGTGTCGCTGACCGCGTATTCGGATTATGTGGGCGCAGAAGATGATGACCAACGCAAAGCCGCTATCAAAGCCAACCATGATTCCATTTGGAAGCATGTGGAGGAGTTGTCCAAGAAGAACTATGCCAAGTTGATGGATAACGCTGTGCCAATTGTGCTGATGTTTGTACCTAACGAGGGCAGTTATATCCTCGCCATGAACCACGATGCGAACTTAGGCACCAAAGCCTATCAACGCGGCGTGCTGATCATTAATCCTACCAACTTGATGGTGGTGCTGCGTTTGATTCTGCTCACTTGGCAGAACACGCGCCAGGAGAAACACTACGAGGCTATCCGCAAGGCTGCGGCGGGCATATACGAGAAATATGTTACTTTTGCTGAGAGTTATGTTACGCTTGGCAATCAAATCAATACGCTCCGCAATACCTATGACAAAGGGGTGGGGCAGTTGCGCGAAGGTCGTGGTAACCTGTCAAGCCGATTAGAGTCACTATTGCAATACGGAGTAACCACCACAAAACACCTGCCCACAGATATGACACCCATTTTAGAAGATGATACCACAAATGAAGAATTATAAACTGGTCGTCTTTGATTTGGACGGCACGCTATATGACAAGCGTGGCTTGTCGTTGCGTATGGTGCTGCATGCGCCATGGAATATTTGTAAAATGCTTCGAGAACGCAAAGTGCGTGCCACCATGAAAGGCGCATGGCTGGGCGATAAGGAGGCGTTTTATCAAGCCTATTTCCAGCGTATGGCAACGCGATTGTATAGTTCGGCTGCTGTGGCAAAACAGTGGTACACTGCTTCTTATCTACCTTTGATGACGAAACTGATTGGCAAGTATCAGCGTATGGGTGAATGGGTGATGCCTTTCATAGCAGAGTGCAAGGAAAAAGGCGTGAAGATGGTGGTGTTGTCCGACTACGAATATGCCGAAGAGAAACTTCGTGCGCTCGGACTTGACCCTGCGTTATTCGATTGGGTGGTGTCTGCCCCCCTGTTGGGCGGACTGAAGCCCGCCCCTGAACTCATGCAAGTAGTAGTAGAACGCATGGGCGTAATGCCACAAGAGTGTCTGATGATTGGCGACCGCGAGGATACCGACGGCGAGATGGCACAACGCAGTGGAGCGCAGTTTCGCAAAGTGAAATACTGACATTTTGGCAGAAAAGGACAATGATTTCTACTTTGGCACAAAGTTTGATAAGTACCCATTGGAACTCTTAAAACGATTAAAACTTTTTTTAACTTTAATATAACTATGAGTAAGATTCAACCATTAGCAGACCGTGTGTTGGTAAAACCAATGGCTGCAGAAGAAAAGACTATCGGTGGTATCATTATCCCTGATAGCGCAAAAGAGAAACCCCTTCGCGGTGAGGTAATCGCTGTAGGCGAGGGCACCAAAGATGAGAAAATGTTGCTTGCTGAGGGCGACACCGTGTTGTATGGCAAGTATGCAGGTACCGAACTGGAGTATGAAGGCGAGAAGTACCTAATCATGCGCCAGAGCGATGTGCTGGCAATTTTGAAATAACCTTGCCTTTAAACTATCAACTTTAAACTATCAACTAAAATGGCTAAGAATATCAGTTATAACGTTGAGGCGCGTGATGCCCTCAAGCGTGGCGTTGACCAATTGGCAAACGCTGTGAAAGTAACCCTTGGTCCTAAGGGTCGTAATGTAATTATTGACAAGAAGTTTGGTGCGCCACACATTACCAAAGATGGTGTGTCGGTAGCCAAAGAGATAGAACTCGCAGACGCAGCAGAGAACCTCGGTGCACAACTCGTCAAGGAAGTGGCATCCAAGACTGGCGACCAAGCAGGTGACGGTACAACCACCGCTACTGTCCTCACCCAAGCCATTGTCAGCGTGGGACTTAAGAATGTAACCGCAGGTGCCAACCCAATGGACCTCAAACGCGGTATGGATAAAGCTGTGAGCGCTATCGTTAAGAACATTAAAGAGCAAAGCGAGGAGGTAGGCAACGACTTCGACAAGATCGAGCAAGTGGCTACCGTGTCTGCTAACAACGATGCAGAGATTGGCAAACTCATTGCGGACGCGATGCGCAAGGTGAGCAAAGATGGTGTGATCACTATTGGCGAAGCCAAGGGTATGGATACCACCATTGATGTGGTGCAAGGTATGCAGTTCGACCGTGGCTATATCAGCCCATACTTCGTAACCAACACCGAGACCATGGAAGTGGAAATGGATCGTCCATATATCTTGCTTTATGATAAGAAAATCAGCAACCTCAAAGAGTTGCTCCCTGTTCTCGAACCAGCTGTACAAAGCGGTCGTCCGCTGCTCGTGATTGCAGAGGATGTGGATAGCGAGGCTTTGACTACCTTGGTTGTCAATCGTCTCCGTGCACAATTGAAGATCTGCGCTGTGAAGGCTCCTGGCTTTGGCGATCGCCGCAAAGAGATGCTCGAGGATATCGCTATCCTCACTGGCGGTACCGTCATTAGCGAAGAGAAGGGTATCAAGCTCGAGGCTGCTACTATCGACATGCTCGGCACCGCAGAGAGTATCACCGTGAACAAAGACAATACCACCATTGTGAATGGCGCAGGCGACAAAGAGGCCATTACTGCTCGCGTGGGTCAGATCAAGGCGCAAATCGCTACTACCAAGTCCACCTACGACAAAGAGAAACTGCAAGAGCGTTTGGCTAAACTCGCAGGTGGTGTAGCCCAACTGAATGTAGGTGCTGCATCCGAGGTTGAGATGAAGGAGAAGAAAGATCGCGTAGATGATGCACTCAGCGCAACACGCGCTGCTATTGAGGAAGGTATCGTAGCAGGTGGTGGCGTAGCATATATCCGTGCGCAAGCCGCTTTGGAAGGTCTCAAAGGTGAGAACGATGACGAACAAACAGGTATTGAGATTATCCGTCGCGCTATTGAGGAGCCACTTCGCCAAATCGTTGCCAATGCAGGCAAAGAAGGTGCGGTGGTAGTAGACAAAGTGCGTGCAGGCGAGGCTGACTTTGGCTATAATGCTCGCAAGGATGTGTATGAGAACCTGAAAGCCGCTGGCGTGGTGGATCCTGCTAAGGTAACTCGCGTGGCATTGGAGAACGCTGCCAGCATTGCAGGTATGTTCCTCACTACCGAGTGCGTGATTACCGATATTAAGGAGGAAACACCTGCTCCTGCTATGCCTGCAGGCGGTATGGGAGGCATGATGTAATACTAAATGCCTCAAAAAGTGGCAAATTTGCAAAATAAATGTGACAAATAGCAAAAAAATTTTTGTATTTGTAAAAAAAAGTGTAATTTTGCAGCGATTTTGAGCAAGTGGGCGAAATCTCTGATATTCAGAACAAAGAATTTGAAACAAAATATTAATTATTAACTATTTAACTAATAAAATCATGACAAAAGTAGGTATCAATGGTTTTGGCCGTATCGGACGTTTCGTTTTCCGTGCAGCTATGAAACGCAATGACATTGAGATCGTAGGTATCAACGACCTCTGCCCAGTAGATTATTTGGCATATATGCTGAAGTACGACACCATGCACGGTCAGTTCGAAGGAACTATCGAGGCTGATGTTGAGAACAGCAAACTTATCGTTAACGGTAAAGTTATCCGCGTAACTGCAGAGCGCAACCCAGCTGATTTGAAGTGGGATGAGGTAGGTGCAGAGTACGTTGTTGAGTCAACTGGTTTGTTCCTCTCTAAGGACAAAGCACAAGCTCACTTGGAGGCAGGTGCTAAGTATGTAGTTATGTCTGCTCCTTCTAAGGACGACACTCCAATGTTCGTTTGCGGTGTTAACGAGAAGACTTACGTTAAGGGTACTCAATTCGTTTCTAACGCATCTTGCACCACCAACTGCTTGGCTCCTATCGCTAAGGTGTTGAACGACAAATGGGGTATCACCGATGGTTTGATGACTACTGTTCACTCTACTACTGCTACCCAAAAGACTGTTGACGGTCCATCTGTTAAGGACTGGCGTGGTGGCCGTGCAGCTGCTGGCAACATCATCCCTTCTTCTACTGGTGCTGCTAAGGCTGTAGGTAAAGTTATTCCTGAGTTGAACGGCAAATTGACCGGTATGGCTATGCGCGTTCCTACTTTGGACGTTTCTGTAGTTGACTTGACTGTTAACTTGGCTAAGCCTGCTACTTACGCTGAGATCTGCGCAGCTATGAAAGAGGCTTCTGAGAACGAGTTGAAGGGTGTACTTGGTTACACAGAGGATGCAGTTGTTTCTGCTGACTTCTTGGGTGACACTCGCACTTCTATCTTCGATGCTAAGGCTGGTATCGCACTCACTGACACCTTCGTTAAGGTTGTTAGCTGGTACGACAATGAGATCGGTTACTCTAACAAGGTTCTCGACCTCATCGCTCACATGGCTACTGTTAACGCTTAATTCCAATAGCGCAATGGCGCGTCCTATAGGCGGTACGCCGTCCTATATCCTAAGAGAGTATTTCCCACGGAAATGCTCTCTTTTTTTATACCTTGCCTTTACACCTTACACTTTACGCTATACACTATACCCGATACTCCCTACATCATTAAAATCACCCAAAAAATCACTCTTTTCTTGCTCAATCCAAAATATTTCACTACCTTTGTCGTGAAAATGAAAAAATCAACCACATGAACAATCAACAAATAAATCTTTCCGTACATTCGCACGATGTGCAGTTGGATGTGGATTATGTAAATTGGATAACGGAAATCAAGCGTCGCTATCGTGCTGCGCAAGTAAAGGCTTCTGTGAGAGTAAACTCAGAGAAGTTACTATTCAATTGGGAGTTAGGTCGTGATTTAGTGCAGAAGAAAGCTGAAGAGCGTTGGGGCGCAGGAGTTGTAGAACAGGTAAGTCTTGACCTCCAACGTGAGTTCCCGAATGCCGAAGGTCTTTCTGCCCCGAATCTTTGGGCAATGAAAAGATGGTATCTATTTTATAACCAGCACGATACAAAACTATTACAATCTGTAATAGAAACAAACGGTACAAAACTATTACAACCGGTAATAGAATTTGATAAAGATAAATTCCACCAGCTTGGTGGTGAATTCCCAACTTCCTTTGCATGCGTTCCATGGGGACATCACATCGCCATTATCTCTAAATGCAAATCAGTTGATGAAGCATTATTCTACATTGGTAAAACCATTGAACAGGGATTGAGCCGTGCTGCGTTAGTCAATTGTATAAAAGCCCATTTATACGAGCATCAAGGCAAAATATTGAATAATTTTACAGAACACTTGCCTGCTTTGCAAAGTCAGTTAGTACAGGAGGTGCTAAAAGAGAATTATGACTTTGGTTTTGCTACGGTAGGGCATGAGATTTATGATGAACGCGAATTGGAGGAAGCTTTAACGAATAGTATAACAGATTTGCTGTTAGAGTTAGGAAGTGGCTTTGCTTTTGTTGGAAGACAAAAGGAACTGATTGTGGGTGGTAAGTCACGCAAGATTGATTTGCTGTTTTATCATATTCGTTTGCGCTGTTATGTGGTTTGCGAGTTGAAGGCGCGAGAGTTTGAGCCAGAGTTTGCGGGTAAACTGAATTTCTATGTGAATGCAGTGGACGAGTTGTTGAAGCACGATGATGAAAATCCAACGATAGGCTTACTCATCTGCTCGGATATGAATAAGGCAGATGTTCAGTGGTCGTTTAAGGGGATTAGCACACCGATGGGTGTAGCCACATACAATAATGTACGTATTCAAGATGTATTGCCTACTCAGGAGCAATTGAAAGAACGAATGGAATTGCTGCAAAAGGAGTTGCGCGAAACAAAAAGATTGATGAATAAATGTACTGAATAGAAGTAAGATATAATCTCCTTTCCCCTTCCCTGCCATTTATGCAAAACTCGCATAAATGGCATTTTTATTTGCACATTTCAAAATAATTCACTACCTTTGCACCGTGAACCAACGTCGGGGATGTCTGCACATCATCGGCGGAGGGTAGCAGACATAATAAAAGGCGTTTATTGGCGCTTGTTTTGGCTTCGCGAAATCCGGAAAATTTCACATGCCCGAAACAAGAAAGCGGTAAATGCCCCTTGGTATGTATTATTCGTTGTGCATCACAACGATTAGCATATCGGCGTGGGCATTCATTGTTTATTCTTGTATGTAGGGTCATTCCGGAACCTCGCGAAGAAGAATAAGCAAAAAGAGGTTCCACGCTTTTTCTATAATTATACCAACGGGGCGTTTGGAGCCAACTACCCACAAAACATTCAATTACAATGAAGAAACTTCATTTGCTCCTTTTGAGCGTTACGCTGTGTGTATTCTCAGCGTGTCACTATGACATTTGGGATGCCATCGATGGACTTGACTCCCGCGTCACCAAACTCGAAGAACTCTGCAAAGAGATGAACACCAACATCACATCACTCCAAACGATTGTAGATGTATTGCAAGCCAACGACTACATCACTGGTATTGTAGAAATCAAGAAGAATGGCGAGGTGATTGGCTATACCATCACTTTTGGCAAACACGACCCTATCACCATTTATCACGGACAAAATGGTAAGGATGGAGCAGATGGAAAAGACGGTTCTACCCCTGTAATTGGTGTGGCACAAGATACTGATGGTGTATACTATTGGACTTTGAATGGTGAGTGGTTATTGGATGACAATGGCAACAAACTCTCTGTTTCTGGCAAAGACGGTCAAAACGGAGTAGATGGTACAATGCCACAACTTAAAATAGAGGAAGGTTATTGGTATGTATCTTATGATAATGGTGTTACTTGGACACAACTTGGCAAAGCAACAGGCGAAGACGGTGAAAAGGGAGATAAAGGTGATACAGGTGACTCCATGTTCCAATCTGTAACCCAAGACGAAAACTATGTTTATTTCACTCTCGCAGATGGTACAGTAATTAAGATTGCAAAGAGCAATGGCTCAAATGACCAACCAAACTCTGAATTTATCTTTACTATTACCTATGACCCAAATGGAGGTGAAGGAGTAATGGTGCCAGATACATTTTACTATGGTATTAGTAAAGTTGTAACTTTGACTTGTTTTTACACAAGAGAAAATCATTACTTTACTGAATGGAACACAAAACCTGATGGGTCAGGAGTTACATATGCTTATGGAACAAAAATATCTATTGATAAGAATATTATTCTATATGCGCAATGGGAAAAATCATTAGGCACTCCTGCTGAATATATTGATTTAGGTTTGAGCGTTAAATGGGCGACTTGTAATCTTGGTGCTAAGTATTCTGAAGATTACGGAAATTATATTGCATGGGGAGAGATAGAACCTAAGACACAATACTTTTGGACTACTTATAAATTATGTGAGGGCAGTTACTCCACCATCACCAAATACTGTTCAAGCAGTGATTATGGATTTGTAGATAATAAAACAATTTTGGAACCAAAAGATGATGCAGCAACAGTCAATTGGGGTGGCGCTTGGCGTATGCCTACTAACGCAGAGTTTTCTGAACTATATGAAAAATGTACATGCATATGGACAACTATCAATGGTATAAATGGCCTACTTGCTACAAGCACAATAAACAATAATAGTATCTTCTTACCTGCCGCAGGAAGAAGTGAGGATGGAACATTTCAAGAAATCGGTTTTGGGGGATACTATTGGACAAACGAGATGCAGTATGATAGCACACGATTACCGTTTAATGGAAGTTGTGGACAATTCTACAATATTCGTAATGATTTCTATCAGAATATTGGAGGTTACTCTCGATGTGAGGGGTTAACAATTCGACCTGTTTGCCTATAATTGTATTCTATCACTTAGTCTCATTTATATTTATTTCTATGCGAATTAGTTATGCCTATTGGAAATGAGAATTTGATTTATAAATACTATGCTCCAAACGAATACAATTTGGATGCATTATTGAATCATTACTTTTGGTTTTCTAAGAGAGAATGCCTCAACGATCCTTTCGATATTGGCAATTTCGAAAAAGGGAAACAATCTCAATTATTGCATAATAAGCTGTTTCTAAAATTCATATTGGATTTAGGTATTAGTGAAACCGGAGCTCAAAGTCTTATCCCAGAATACGCTATCTGTTCTTTTAGTAGAAATGGGTTGAACAAACAAATGTGGGCATACTATGCAAAGGATTACTCAGGTTGGTGTTTGGCATTCAAAAGAGGCAGATTGAATGTTTCAAGTGCATCTCCGTTATTACCAGTCATATATGTAGATAATTCATTAAATCCGCCAGAAACAATAAATGATACTATATATGGTAATGACCCAATAGAAAGGGGGATTAGACAACTATTTTGTAAAAAACATCAAAGTTGGCTGCATGAGGAAGAAGAACGAATAATCCTAAAAACAAGAGCAAATCGGAAAGGAGAGAAAAGAGATTGGGATACATTTGAATTAGATCATATTACGCTTGGAAATATAAATAGGATTAACTCTCCCTATAGAAATATAATTCTAACTATTGCACAAGCATTTAATGTTGATGTATATGAGATAGATTTAAGTCAAACTGATTTTCAATTAACTAAAAAATTGATACAATCAAAGGTAAATATATAGGCATAGATTTCTCACCCCGCTACTCATTCTAAGATGGCGGGGTGAGTTTTTTATATAGTTATTCTTCTCGCTCGTATCAATACTCGTATTCAAGTGCTCCTTCGGCAAGCGTTCGGTATCCCTTCGGCAAAAACGAAACCTGAAAAGTGAAAAGAGAAAACGGGAAAGCCACGAATATGGCACATTTAGGCGACAGATGTGCTACAGTGCTCGCGTAACCCGCAGTCAACTTGAGCGCGACCTAATACAGCCACAGAAAGCCCACAGATATCCCACAGATCTCTTTATTTTGTTCTATGCTTGCGCTGATTCCTCAGAGTGGGGACTCTTCGGGCGCTGCGCTCGGAGTGCGTTCCGTCGCACTCCTTCATCCCGAAACTTGTAGGCAACCTTTGTGCCGAAAATAAAAAAGAGGCACCTCACTAACGAGTGTGCCTCTTTTTCGTATTATATGGCATCAAAAAAATCTCTAAACAGTAAGCAGCTACAGGTGCCGTCCACTAAACTATAGCGGCTTTGCCGCTTTCAGCATCTCCACAATATCCTTCTCAATCTTCATGGGTTGGGTGGCAGGAGCATATCGCTTAATCACGCTACCGTCGCGCGAAACGAGAAACTTCGTGAAGTTCCATTTGATATTTCTGCCAAAGCAATCCCCAGCTTGCGCTTTCAGGAAGGTGTAGATCGGATGCTCGTTTTCTCCATTCACCTCAATCTTTTTCATCAGTGGGAATGTCACTCCGAAGTTGATTTGGCAGAACTGCTCAATCTCCGTATCTGTGCCTGGCTCTTGGTGCGCAAACTGATCGCAAGGGAAGCCAATCACCACTAAACCTGCATCTTTGTACTTCTGATACAATGCTTCCAGTTCTTTGTACTGAGGGGTAAAACCGCACTTGCTGGCGGTATTGGCTATCAACAGCACTTTGCCACGATAGTCTGCAAACGACTTTTCTACACCGCGATTGGTGAGTGCCGCGAAATCATAGATAGTTGTCATAAGGCATTAGGTTTTTAGTTTATAAAATGTTGCACCAACCATATCAGCACGAAGCCGATAATGTGGCAGATAAATACAATCACGAAAAAGCGTACTGTCTTTTGCTTTTTGCTTCTATGGGCAAAAATTATGCCATTAAAGAAATTGGTATCCACCGCTTATCCACCGCTTATCCACCCGATAATGATTCGTAATCGATGACTGATATATATAAAAACAAAACTCATCGCTCATTTGTGAGCGATGAGTTATTGTATCGTAGAATAATATCTTACTTGTTCAAAGCCACATCGCGAAGCTCCGTGACCTTAAGCACGGGTTGACCCTCTAACGAGGCTCGACCCTTACTTGCTGAGAGCAAGTGCTACGTTCACTGCGCAAGCTACAGTGCAACCTACCATTGGGTTGTTACCAATACCGAGGAAGCCCATCATCTCAACGTGTGCAGGAACGGAAGAAGAACCAGCAAATTGAGCGTCAGAGTGCATACGACCCAAAGTATCGGTCATACCATAAGAAGCAGGACCTGCAGCCATGTTATCTGGGTGCAAGGTACGACCTGTACCACCACCAGATGCTACAGAGAAGTATGGCTTACCTGCCAATACGCGCTCTTTCTTATAGGTACCAGCTACTGGGTGTTGGAAACGAGTTGGGTTGGTAGAGTTACCTGTGATAGATACATCTACGTTCTCGTGCCAGAGGATAGCTACACCCTCGCGTACATCGTCAGCACCATAGCAGTTTACCTTAGCGCGTGGACCGTTGCTATATGCTTTGGTCTTCACGATATTCAACTCGCCAGTAGCATAGTCAAATTGTGTTTGTACGTATGTGAAACCATTGATACGGCTGATGATCATAGCAGCATCTTTGCCAAGACCGTTGAGGATGATACGAAGTGGTTTTTGGCGCACTTTGTTAGCCATCTCAGCAATTTTGATAGCACCCTCAGCAGCAGCGAAAGACTCGTGACCTGCCAAGAAAGCGAAGCACTCGGTCTCCTCGCGAAGCAGACGAGCTGCCAAGTTACCGTGACCAAGACCTACCAAACGGTCGTCAGCTACAGAACCAGGGATACAGAAGGCTTGCAAACCGATACCGATAGCCTCAGCAGCGTCAGCAGCGTTCTTGCAACCTTTCTTAATAGCGATAGCGGTACCTACCACGTAAGCCCACTTAGCGTTCTCAAAGCAAATCATTTGGGTCTCCTCGCAAGTCATGTAAGGATCCAAACCGTATTGCTCGCAAATTTGATTAGCCTCTTCGATAGAAGCAATACCATGTGCGTTAAGCGCAGCGAGTACTTGTTTCTCGCGGCGATCTTGTGAT
>JBGVFY010000048.1:0-19174 GCA_045121435.1 Paludibacteraceae bacterium
ACTATAATAATGATCGCATCAAACTGCGTCTTAATATGAGTCCTGTCCAATATAGACAAATATATATGAACAACATGTCTATGAACATGCATACAATTAACAATATTTACTAACCCTGTCCAACAAAATGGGGTCACCTCAACATTGCAACGCATACCGTTGCTCGACATATTTAATATAGCGTTATAAGCCAAAAATATATATTGCCATTTATGCAAAATTTCGCATAAATGGCATTTTTATTTGCTCAATTCAAAATAATTTACTACCTTTGCAGTCGCGATGTAAATGAACTTAATACCACTATTTAATAATTAGGGAATTATGAACATCCTCGTTACTGGCGGAGCCGGTTTTATAGGCTCTCATACATTGATAGAATTATACAAAGCTGGTCATACAGCCTTCGTAGTAGATAACCTGTATAACGCTAATATAGAGGCGCTACAACGAGTGGCTGAGATTATCGGAGTGCCCGAGATCCCTTTCGCTCAAGTTGATATTCGCGACCGCATGGCTATGGAGGAAATCTTCCTTAAAAATGCTAAGATGCAAAATGGTCAAATGGTTTGTGGTTTTGATGCATGCATTCATTTTGCTGGACTAAAAGCCGTTGGCGAATCCGTAGCTAAACCGCTAGAGTACTATGAGAATAACATGAATGGCACCTTTGTCCTCTTAGATGTCATGCGCAAATATGGTTGCAAAAACATCATCTTCTCTTCATCCGCAACCGTCTATGGCGATCCAACGATTATCCCTATCACAGAAGAATGTCCTAAAGGTCAATGCACCAACCCATACGGACAAACCAAGTCCATGCTGGAGCAAGTTATGATAGACCTGCAACACGCTGACCCTGAATGGAATGTAGTGCTCTTGCGCTATTTTAATCCTATTGGTGCACACCCTTCAGGTCGAATAGGCGAAAACCCCAACGGCATACCTAACAATCTCATGCCTTACATCACCCAGGTAGCTGTAGGCAAACGAGAGAAATTGGGTGTCTTCGGTAGCGACTACCCAACACATGACGGAACGGGTGTACGTGATTATATCCATGTTGTTGACCTCGCTACTGCTCATGTGGCTGCACTCCAAGCCATCATCCGCAAACAAGGTTTGGCTATCTACAATATCGGTACAGGTCATGGATATTCCGTATTAGATGTAATCAATACCTTTATGCGCGTTAATAATGTGGATATCCCTTATTCCCTCCAACCACGTCGCCCTGGCGATGTTGCCACCTGCTACTGTGACCCTGCGAAAGCGGAACGTGAACTTGGGTGGAAGTCACAACTCGGACTAGACGATATGTGTCGTGACTCATGGAACTGGCAGAAAAATAATCCTAATGGCTATTAAATCAAATAAACATGAATAAACAACAACTTATTTCTGCTTTTGCAGACAAATTTGCAGGTGCTACTGGCACACTCTACGCCTCCCCAGGACGTATCAACCTTATCGGTGAACACACAGATTACAACGGCGGATTCGTCTTCCCTGGTGCCATAGAACAAGGCATCATGGCAATTATTCGTCCTAACGAAATTGACACCGTCCGTGCCTATTCCTTGGATCTTGACGAGTATGGCGAGTGGTCAGTAAACGACCCCAACGGACCAAAAGAAACCTGCTTGCGCTTCATCTATGGTATAGCACGAGAACTCATCGAGCGAGAAGTGCCTGTTCGTGGCTTTGATACTGTCTTTACTGGTAATGTGCCACTTGGTGCTGGCATGTCTTCTTCTGCCGCATTGGAGAGTTGCTTTGCGTTTGGTCTCAATGATACCTTCCATGGTTCTATCTCCCAATGGGATATGGTACTTGCTGGACAAACTACCGAACATAAGTATATTGGCTGCAACTGCGGAATTATGGATCAATTTGCTTCTGTCTTTGGTCAGGCTGGCAAACTCATGCGCCTCGACTGCCGTAGTCGTGAGTTCGAGTATTTCCCATTCGACCCAAAAGGCTATCGCCTCGTACTTGTCAATTCATGCGTTAAACACGAACTTGCAGGTTCGCCCTACAATGACCGACGCCGCTCGTGCGAGAATGTGGCTAACGCTATCCAAGCACTCTATCCAGACCGTAAGATAGATACACTTCGTGACTGCACATGGGAAGACCTTGAAGTAGTCAAAACGACTTGTTCTGCAGAGGATATACAACGTGCTACCTTTGTTCTTGGCGAGAAAGACCGCGTACTCGCTGTATGCGATGCTCTTCTTAAAGGTGATTACGAAGAGGTTGGACGTCAGATGTATCTCACACATCAGGGACTTAGTTGCGATTATGAAGTCAGCTGCGAGGAACTTGATTTCCTTAATGACCTTGCACGCGAATGTGGCGTTACTGGCTCTCGAATTATGGGCGGCGGTTTCGGAGGATGCACCATCAACCTTGTCAAGGATGATCTATATGATGCTTTTACCAACCGCGTTGTTGAAGCATTCGAATATAAATACGGACATAAACCCATCATCATTCCTGTTGTTATCGGCGACGGTAGCCGTAAAATAGAGTGATATGTTGTACAATCTGAACAATGGTGTACTGCAAGCGCAGATCTCGGATCTAGGAGCTAAGATAACTCAACTTCTTGTTCCGAACAAAAATGGCGAGATAAAGGACGTTGTATTAGGTTTCTCCTCTCAAGAGGAATGGGAAAACCAAGAAACCTATTTCAACGCCATCATCGGACGATGTGCTAATCGTATTAAAAATGGTCGCTTCACACTTGATGGGAAGCACTATCAACTGCCCATCAACAACGGTACGAATAGCTTGCATGGAGGTGTACACGGCTTCAATGAGCAAACATGGACGGTTCTTGAATATGACCAACGTCATATCCAATTATACTATCGTTCGGAGGATGGCGAAGAAGGCTATCCGGGTAATCTTGAGGTGTGGGTAACATACTGCTTAACGGATGATAATGCCCTGTCTATATCCTACAAAGCCACAACAGATGCACCTACCATTGTCAATTTTACGAATCATGCCTATTTCAATCTCGAAGGAGAACAATCGCCTTCTGCCCGTAATCATATCCTACAGGTAATGGCTGACCAATACACTCCTTTCGACGAAACGGCATGTCCTACAGGAGAAATATTGCCTGTGGAAGGCACTCCCATGGACTTCCGTCAACCTTTGCGCATAGGCGACCGCATTGATGATTCATTCTTTGCACCTGGTAGAGGTATTGACAACAATTGGCTGCTACCTGCATCTGATGAACTGCGTCTTGCGGCTATTCTTAGCGCCGATGGACGCACCATGGAAACATGGACCACATGTCCTGCTTTGCAAGTATATACGGGTAATTATGTGGAAAACAATGTCGGCAAAAGCGGCACTATGTATTGCCCACAAAACGCAGTTTGTTTGGAGACGCAAAATTGTCCAGATGCAATCAATCATCCTCATTTTCCTTCACCCATTTTGCGCCCAGGAGAATGCTTTGAACAACAAACATTGTATAAATTTGTATAACCACTATATTCTAATCCTATGACTAACACAAAAGCTCACTGTAATGACTGCGCAAGTGCCTATTGGTATCTTTGCATTGATTCTTGTAGGATTATGCACGTCGGTAATGTGGGGTGGTATCTTCAATATGGCAGTAGAGGGCTTGGGCAAATATACCTCAATCGCTTCAGGTGCATTTATGACCATGGTTTGCGGAGGAGGTATCTTAATTACCATTCAAGGCAAACTGGCAGATGTGTTTAGCAACTTCCAAATGAGTTATATCGTTGTACTTGTTTGTGCAGCATACATATTGTTCTATGCTATTAAGGGCTATAAAAATGTGAATACTGATATTCCGACAGAGTAACTGTGACTAAAAATATGTAAAAGATATTTGTGAAGTGAGCGCAAAAGTGATTGCGTAATCCGCAATAACTTATCAATCTCTTCGGCTAACCTTCGGCACAACTTTCAGCACACGAAAACTTTTTTCTAAAAAATACACCCATGCAGAAGTGGTTATAATCCAGCCACTTCCGCATGCTATATATACCACGATGCCATCCAATTTCCCCAACCTTCGGCACAAAACCCCTTCCGTGCCGAAGATTTTTGCAATATATTATTAGAAAGTGTTGTAATAATACAACAAACTCTTGCATAATTCGTGATTTTTCACTACCTTTGCACCCAAATTATAATTACTATAAAACGAAGATAATTCATAATTCATAATTCATCATTATTATGAAAGCTTTAGTAAAACGTTATGCAGAGCCTGGACTCTGGATGGAAGAAGTTCCAATGCCTAAAGTAGGCGTGAATGATGTGCTCATTAAGGTCACCAAAGCCGCTATTTGCGGTACGGACTTGCACATGTATAAATGGGACGAATGGTCACAAAGCCACTGCACACCACCTTATATCATGGGTCACGAGTTCGTGGGTGTGGCTGTAGAAGTGGGCGCTGGTGTACGTGGTGTGAAGGTCGGCGATCGTGTTACTGCCGAGGGACATATCGTCTGCGGTACTTGCCGCAACTGCCGTCGTGGCATGGGTCACGTCTGCGAGAACACTATCTCTGTCGGTATCATGGGCAAAGACGGAGCCTTTGCAGAGTATGTGGCTATCCCAGAGAGCAATATCGTGCATGTGCGTCCTGAGATTCCAGACGATTTCGCGGCAATCATGGACCCATTCGGCAACGCTACCCATACCGCTTTGGCATTCCCTCTCTTGGGCGAGGATGTGCTGATCACAGGTGCGGGTTTGATTGGCACCATGGCAGCAGGTATCTGCCGCTACGCAGGTGCGAAGAACATTGTGGTGACTGACCTCAACGAGCAACGCCTTGAGATTGCCAAGAAGATGGGTGCTACCATTACCGTCAACGGCTCGAAGGGCGAGACCGTAGAGGGTGCTATGAAGCAATTGGGTATCCGTGGGTTTGATGTGGGCTTGGAGATGTCGGGTGCGCCAGCAGCGTTTAATGATATGATTGCGCACATGTACAAGGGTGCGAACATCGCGCAGTTGGGTATTCTGCCAAGCGATACGAAGGTCAATTGGTCGGATATTATCTTCTCGGCTTTGACCATCAAGGGTATCACTGGTCGCCGCATGTGGGAGACATGGTATCAAATGGAGCAAATGTTGTTGGGTGGTTTGGATCTAAGTCCAGTGATTACCCACCGCTATCACTTCGATGACTTCCAAAAGGGCTTCGATGTAATGCTCAAAGGTCAATGCGGCAAAGTGCTGCTTGAGTGGTAATCGGCATACAACACATAAAAAAAGTGCAGGAAACCCTTGCGCTTTTTTTATCCCTATTATGTGACCGACACCAAGAGAAGAACATATAACAAGTCTCTTCTTGTTAAATAATGTTAAAAAATGGGGGGGGTAATTTTTATTTGCATAATCGGAAATAAAATACTACTTTTGCAAAAATTTTTAATGGTTGTAATATTTCAGGCATGGTATTTGTCTAATAGATAGTAAACAACAGACAGTATGATACATTTAGAAAACATACACAAGACCTACAATCTCGGTACACCCAACGCTTTGCATGTGCTGAAAGGTATTGACCTGCACATCAATAAGGGCGAATTAGTATCCATTATGGGCTCGTCGGGTTCGGGCAAATCTACTTTGCTCAATATCTTGGGTATCTTGGACAATTACGATGAGGGTACCTACCATTTAGATGGTCATCTCATTAAAGACCTTAGCGAGACGCAAGGGGCACGCCTGCGCAACGAGTTGATAGGTTTTGTCTTCCAGAGTTTCAACCTTTTGAACTTCAAAAACGCAGTAGAGAATGTGGCATTGCCCCTATATTATAAAGGTGTACCTCGCAAAGAACGCTATATGCGTGCCATGGAGCAGTTGGAACGCATGGGGCTCAAAGATTGGGCTACCCACCTGCCAAACGAGATGTCAGGTGGTCAGCGCCAACGTGTGGCTATCGCTCGCGCTATTGTAGGTAACCCTCGTATCCTATTGGCTGACGAGCCAACGGGCGCCTTAGACTCTAAAACCTCTGTCGAGATGATGGATGTCTTCAAACAACTTAACGCTGAGGGCATTACCACTATCATTGTGACCCACGAACAGAGTATCGCGGACGCTACACAACGCATTATTCGAATCAAAGACGGTATTATCTAATGGGCGATCTCTTACACGAAATATGGGAATCATTGCGGCAAAATAAGTTCCGCACGGCCATGACGGGCTTTGCTGTAGTGTGGGGAATCTTCATTTTGGTTGTCCTCTTGGGCGCAAGCAATGGACTGGAGAATGGCATGCAAGCCAACTATGGCTCGCGCCTCAGCAACTCAGTAGATATTTGGGGACAATGGCGCTCTGTTCCGTATAAGGGCCTCCCGATCAACAGAATGCTTCGTTTTACCGACAAAGAAGCAAATATTATCCGCAATTTGCCCGAAGTGGAACTTTTCTCGCGCGTATCTGCTCGATACAGCGATGTGGTATATGGCAAGGAGAGTGTCAGTGCCAATATCACGGGTGTGGAGAGTGATTTTCAGCGTATCCACAACAAACCTATTCTATCTGGGCGCTTTATCAACGAACGCGATCTCCGCGAACAAGAGAAAATAGGCGTGATAGATGAGCGTCTCATGGAGAGTTTAGGGGCTTCTGCGCAACAGATTGTGGGTCAGTATGTCAAAGTGGGAGAACTGCGTTTTCGTGTAGTAGGTGTCTGTGGCAGGGGCGAACGTTGGGATGGAGCAACGCTCTACATACCATTCTCTACGCACCAAAGTCTTTTTAGCACCAATCATAAGTTCGACAAGATGTCACTCACAATGACCTCTGGTACACGCAATATAGAAACTAAGGTCAAAAACCTCTTGGCTGGTCCTATGCAGTTTGATAAATCTGACCCCTTCGGTATTGGAGTATGGAGTCAAGAGGAGTCTGTCGAAGAGCAACAGCGTGTCATGGGTGCTATCCGATTGTTAATATTGATATTAGGCCTTTGTACACTAGTATCGGGTGCAGTCGGCGTGAGCAATATCATGCTGGTATCTGTTCGCGAACGCACCAAGGAACTGGGTATCCGCAAGGCATTGGGAGCCCCTCCTTCAACTATCATGTGGTCTGTCGTAGGTGAGTCATTGGCTATCACTAGCATATTTGGTTTTATTGGGGTACTGTTGGGTAGCGGTTTAATGTCCTTGATAGGTGCTATTATGTCCAAAACCAAAAACGCAGTATTTGTGAACCCCTCAGTGGATGCTTGGGCGGTAATAGTCGCTACATTAATACTCATTGTGATAGGTGTAGTAGCAGGTGCTATCCCTGCCTATCGCGCTATGCGTATCAAACCGATCGAGGCAATGAATGCAGATAAGTAATTGGATGTTAGACAGCTACGCTGTTAGAACTTAGATAATATGGATTTTTTTGAAGAAATATGGGCTACGATTAGCAAGAACCGCTCGCGCAGTATCTTGACGGGTTTTGGTGTCTTTTGGGGCATGATGATGTTGCTCGTGTTGGCTGGTATTGGTCAGTCGCTTGTGAGTGGTATAACTTCCAAGCTGTCGGGCTTCGCCACCAATTCCTGCTTCGTGATTCCAGACCGCACCAGCAAACCCTACAAGGGCTTGCAGAAAGGGCGCACATGGGCTATTCATAGTAGCGATATGCCCACTATTCGCCAAGCAGCCAAGCATGCAGATGATATTGCACCCATGTGTTTCGGCGGAAAAATGGAAGTGCGTTATGGTAATCTCCACGATAGTTATAACATTATAGGTGTTACCTCTGAATATACTGTGATGATGTATATCCCTTTGCTCTATGGTCGCGAAATCAACAATATAGACGTGGCGGAAAAGCGCAAAGTCTGCGTGATAGGCAATGAGATTTACACCAAACTTTTTCCAGAGGGAGGCGATCCTACAGGCAAACTCCTGCATATCGGCAGCATGCAATTTCGCATTGTGGGCGTGAAACAAAAGAGTAAGACACAGGTATATATATCCGGACACCCTGACCAACAAGTACAATGGCCTATTTCGACCTTGCAGCAGGCCAATCAATTAGGCGAGAATATCCACCTAATCATGGCTACTGCACAACCCCATGTGGCAGTAAGTGTAGTAGAAAATGAGCTAAAAACGGTCCTCAAAGAGCTTTATTCCATTGCTCCTGATGATCGCCGAGCTATGTACACCGAGAATATGGAAGAGGATTTAAAGGAATTGAATCTGCTGATAGGTGGTTTGACTGCCTTGATATGGTTGATAGGTTTAGGCACGCTCATTTCGGGCGCAGTAGGTGTGAGCAATATTATGTTAGTCACCGTGCGCGAACGTACCAAGGAGATAGGTATCCGCCGTGCCATTGGAGCCAGTCCATGGGTCATAACGAAGCAGATTTTGGCTGAAAGTACACTCCTCACGCTCTTGGCAGGCCTATTGGGTATAGTGGCTGCGGTGGGTGTATTGCAAGTAGCTCAACAATTGCTACAGGGCAATGAGATGTTTAGCCAGGACATGCAAATCAGTTTTGGCATAGCCATTGGCGGATTAGTGATATTATTGGTTATTGGACTATTAGCAGGACTTTTGCCTGCCCGCCGAGCATTAGCCATAAAGCCCATTGAGGCACTTAATGAAGAATAATAAAATCAACAGAGATATGAAAAAAGCAAGAAAATGGATTCTTTTAGCAATCCTCGCAGTGGTTGTAGCAGGTGTATTTATGTATCTATGGAAGCAATCACGCCCCAAAGAAGTGAAGTATGAAACCAAGGTTGTGACGGTAGGCACTATCCAAAAAACAACGATTGTCACGGGTAAGATCGAGCCACGCGATGAAGTGGAAATCAAACCACAAATATCGGGTATCATTACCGAACTCTACAAGCAAGCAGGTGACAAAGTGCGTGTGGGAGATGCTATAGCCAAGATCAAAGTCATTCCCGATATGGCGCAACTCAATAGCGCAGAATCGCGTGTGCGTCTGGCAAAATACAACTTAGAGAACGCTCGCCAGGTCTTTGAGCGCGACTCTTTGCTGCTTGCGCAAGAGGTTATTGCACACGAGACCTACGAGAAATCCCGCCTGCAATATATCTCCAATCTCGAAGAACTGCAAGCGGCAGAGGATCACCTCAGTATCACGCGCGACGGTGTGGCAAAGAAGGCAGAAACTGACTTTACCAATACCATTGTGAAATCCACTATCACAGGTACCGTACTGGATGTGCCTGTCAAAGTGGGCAACTCAGTCGTTTTGACCAACACCTTCAACGATGGTACGACTATTGCTACTGTGGCGGATATGCAGGATCTCCTTTTTGTGGGTAGTATCGATGAGACGGAAGTGGGTAAACTGCGCGAAGGCATGCGCATGGATTTGGTCATTGGCGCATTGAATGACCAACGCTTCACAGCCACATTGGAGTATATTGCCCCCAAAGGTACCGAACAAAATGGTGCCATGATGTTCGAAATCAAAGGTGCAGCCACTATCCCTGACACCGTGATTATTCGTGCAGGATATAGTGCTAATGCCGAAATCGTACTCAATGAGCGTGTGAATGTTCTCACTATTCCAGAAGCCAATGTAGAGATGGAGGACGACAAGTCATTCGTGCAACTCATTACCGATACCACCACCCAAGCGGTAACCCGCACCGAAATCCAAACGGGTCTTTCCGATGGACTGACCATTGAAGTGACCGAAGGTCTAAATGAAGGTGATATTATTCGTGGTAACCAAATTACTCAATAAACTATGAAACAATTACTTATCATTTCTCTATGCCTCCTTTCATTGAGTATCAACGCCGAAGTTCTTACTTTGCAACAATGTATCGACTCGGCATTACTCAATAGTCTGACCATACAGAAACAGGGCAATCAATACGCCTCTCAACGCTTGCAATATACGCAGTCTAAGGCAGACATATCGCCCTCTATAAGCGGTTCGGCAGGACAGAGTTGGATATTCGGTCGTTCTATTGGAGCGGACAACATTTACCATGCCCAAAACTCCTCGCAGACCACCTTCAATCTTTCGGCGAATATCGTGCTTTTTGACGGTCTGCAAATGAAGTACAATATCGACCAAGCACGCGCTAACATGCAGGCAACCGAAGCCAATATGCAGGCATTGCAAATGCAAATCAAGATGAACGTATCTACCATGTATCTACAAGTCCTGCTTTGCAAGGAATTGCTCCTTGTCGCGGACAATCAGTTAGCAGATACACGCTTGAAGCTGCAACGCGATTCGGCGTTGGTGGCTGTTAATCGTTTGCCAGCAGGCGAACTCTATACCCTGCAAGCCCAAGTAGCACGCGAGGAGTTGGAAGTCACTCAGCGCCAAAACAACCTGCAACTATCGCTCTTGGACTTAGCACAAGCCATTGAACTGCAAGATATTAGCCACTTCGATATTGCCACTCCAAATAGTGAAGAGTTGGTCGGAGGTTTGCTACCCAATAATGAGGAAGTGTATCAAATCGCTTTGCAATCTCGCCCAGAGATAAAGGCGCTGGAATATACTATTCAGGCCAACGAGAGTGCGCTCAAAGGCACTAAGTCTGCTTATTCACCCACGCTCTCTGCTGGGGCCAATATCGGAACGGGCTACTACGATATGCAAGGCGCAGATAATCCAACTTTTGGTACGCAAATGCAAGATAACTTCAGTGCCTCTGTGGGATTGAATCTCCATGTGCCTATCTTCGATAAGATGCAAACCTCAACCCGCGTCAAGCAACAGAAGTTGGCTCTTCAAAACGCCATTTTGGACTTGGAACAACAGAAAAACGACCTTCGCAAAGAGATCGATCAAGCATATTACAACGCCCGCAATGCGTATGCTGAGCAACTCGCAGCCGAGAAAGCCGAACAATCTACTGCAGAGGCATTGCGCTATGTCACACAGAAATACGAAGCGGGGCGGGCTACCACCTACGAATATCAAGAGGCACGCAACAACCACTTGCAAGCTCAATCCACTCGCCTGCAAGCACAATACAACTACCTCTTCCGTTTGCGTATTTTGCAATACTACCAAGGTGTTCTTTAGTGCAGAAACACATTTCATACAGAAGTTTTTCTGTGAAATATTGCATATCTCAAAAAAAAGCAGTACCTTTGTCGCCGAAAGGTAACTGCTGGCATTGTGGTTGCAACCATATAGGTTTAGAATATACAAAACACATAGATATATGAGACGACTATTTATTTCTTTATTAAGCATTTTTTGTGTTGCTATATTGTGGGCACAAACAGATGATTTTGTTCAGTATCAGTTGGACAATGGCTTGACCGTCTATCTTTGGGAAGACCACGATCAGCCCGATGTGCAAGGTTGGACCGTTACCCGTGCGGGCTCAATTGATGAGCCAGCCAATGCCACAGGTCTTGCACACTATCTCGAACACATGCTCTTCAAGGGTACAGACCGCATTGGTGCGCTCAACTGGGAGAAGGAACAACCGCTCTATGAGCAGATTATCGCCCTCTATGATACTTTGGCGATGACCACCGATGCAAAAGCGCGTGAGGCAGTACAACTGCGCATAAACGAGATATCGCTGGAGGCTGCCAAATATGCTGCTACGGATGAGTTCTCCAACCTCATTCAAGGTATTGGTGGCGAGGGTTTGAATGCCTTTACCAGTTATGATGTTACCTGCTACATGAACTCGTTTCCTGCCTACCAGATGGAGCGTTGGCTCACGGTCTATGCTGACCGCCTGACCAATCCTGTGTTCCGCAGTTTCCAAGCCGAATTGGAGAATGTGTTCGAGGAGTACAATATGTATCTCGACGACAACTCTACCCATGTGCGCAATTTTATCTTCGGAAAAATCTACGAAGGACATGCCTATGCACGCGACATTATCGGTTATCCAGATGACTTGAAGAACCCTAAACTGCGCCAACTCATTGACTTCTACAATACATGGTATGTGCCTAACAATATGGCACTTATATTGGTGGGCGACTTTGATATTGAAGCTACGAAACCATTGATTGAGAAGACTTTCGGTCAGTTGCAATCGCGCCCATTGCCAGCGCGCACACAATATCCTACTACCGCTTTTGCGCAAGATGAACACTACAGCGCGAAACTCGGCTACATGCCAGAGTTGTATGTGGCATATAACGGTGTGGAAGTCGGCAATGAGGACGAACTGACATTGGAGTTTGTATCGAACCTGCTCTCCAACTCCATGCAGATTGGTTTGCTCGATCAACTCACATTGGACAACAAACTCATGTATGCTGTGGCAGCCAACGATGCACGCCGCGACCAAGGTCGTTTCCTCGTGATTGCTGTGCCATACATGGACGCGCAAACGCAGTCATACACTTCGCTCAAAGAGACCGAGAAACTGGTAATGAACGAGGTGCAGAAACTCGTAAATGGCGATATTGACCCCGAGTTGGTGGAGATGGTGCGCCAAAACTTCTACCAAGAATACGACCGCACAATGGAGTACCCCTCGATGAAAGTGGCATTGCTCTATAGTGCTTTTTCCTACAATCAATCCATTGATGAGGTATTGCGCCAAAAAGAGCGAATCGCTGCTATTACCATGGACGATATTAAGCGTGTAGCCAAACAATACTTAGGCGCACCTAAGAAAGTCTTTGAGATAGAGGAGGGTACACCTAAGAAAGACAAGTTGCCTAAACCAAAAATCAAATCATTGGATTCACCTAAGGGCGAATCGGCGTATTGCCAATACCTTGAGTCGATTCCTGCGGGCAAACTCACCCCAACCTTTATCGACTATTCCGACATTGACCAAGACCGCTTCTACGAGGGCGTGAGCGTATATTGCACACCTAACACCAAGAACCATATCTTCTCTCTTCGTCTGAAATATGGTGTAGGTACCTACGAATTACCACTTTTGGAGTACGCTGCCTCATTGATGAATATGTCGGGTATAAAGGGCGCACCTGGTATTAAGCCTGCCGAGTTCCGTGCAAATTTGGCGAAGTTGGGTGGTAAGTGTAGTTATTCCGTATCCGATGGCTACTTCTATGTGGACATTGAGGGCAACGAAGAAAATCTCGAGGAGATTATCTCATTGGTGAACTTGCACTTGTGCTTGCCTAATTTCGATTCAGAGAATGATATGTTGCTCAACAATATCAAGGGACAAGAGTATTCTTCTCGTCAGGTGGAGCAACGCAATACCGATATTGTGGCAGATGCAGCATTCGATTATGTGCGCTATGGCGAGAACTCACCTTATATCAAGCGCCCTGCGTTGATGGAGGAGGTGTTGCAACTTACTGCTTCGCAATTGGAAGGCGTGTTGCACCAAATCCAAAACTACGAGTTGGAGATTCACTATGCAGGTGCATTGCCCGCTTTGGAGGTGAAGAATATCCTTTATTCTAAACTCTCGCTCAATCAACATGTCCGCCCTACTAAATCGCCTGTAGAACGCCCTATAGTGCCAATCACCGAGAATAAGATTTACTTCCTTCCAGACGCTTCTATGCAACAAGCCAAAGTATATCTCCTCATAGATGGCGAACCCTATGCAGTGAAGGACGCGGTAGATTATATGGCGTTCAACGAGTATTTCGGTGGCGGTTTTTCAGGTCTTGTGATGAACGAGATTCGCGAAAAACGCTCCATGGCATATACCGCATACGGCTATTTCTCTCGCCCACCTAAACAAGGACAATTGACTAAGTTCACAGGCTATGTGGGCACCCAGTCCGACAAGGTGGCTGATGCAATAGATGTATATATGAGTTTGTTGGATTCGATGCCACAATACCCTGAAACCATTGAGAATATTCGCACCGTCTTGCGTCAGTCAGTATTGTCCAACAAACCTACTTTCCGCAACAAGAGCCAACGCCTAACTGCCAATATGCTTTTGGGCTACAAGGTGGATCCTGCTATGCTGCAAGTGCGTGATATTCAACGCTTGACATTTGATAACATACTATCTTTCTACCAATCACGCATTCAGGGCAAACCTATGACCATTTTGATTATGGGCGATCCTAAACTCATTAACCAAAAGCAAATTCAAGCCAAACATGGTAAGATAACCAAACTCTCTAAATCACGCTTATTTAGTTATTAAATGCATAAATCAGGATTTGTAAATATAGTAGGCAATCCCAATGTGGGTAAGTCCACATTGATGAATGTATTGGTGGGTGAGCGCCTGTCGATTATCACCTCGAAGGCGCAAACCACTCGCCACCGTATCATGGGTATCGTCAATGGCGATGACTTCCAAATGGTGTACAGCGACACTCCAGGCGTATTGCAACCCAATTACAAACTGCAAGAGCAGATGTTGGAGTTCTCGCATTCCGCACTCGTAGATGCGGATGTGTTGCTCTATGTGACGGATGTGCAGGACAACCCCGACAAGAATGCGGACTTCCTCGACAAGGTGAAGCGCATTAAAGCCAAAGTATTTCTGATTATCAACAAGATAGACCTCACTACCCAAGAGACCTTGGAGCAGTTGGTGGAATATTGGCACCGCGTCTTGCCCGAAGCCACGGTATTCCCAATATCGGCACAACAGCGTTTTGGCACCGACCAACTCTTTGCGGCTATCCGCGAGGCGCTGCCAGAGTGCCCACCATTCTTTCCAAAAGACCAATTGACCGACAAGTCGTCTCGTTTCTTTGTGGATGAGATGATTCGCGAGAAGATTCTGCTCAACTACGATAAGGAGATTCCTTACAGCGTTGAGGTGGAGGTAGAAACTTTCCACGATGAAGAACCCGATGAGCAACACCCTGAGGGTATGATTCGCATTAGTGCTATCATTTATGTGGAGCGCGATAGCCAAAAAGGTATCATTATTGGCAAGGGTGGCAAAGCATTAAAGCGTGTTGGCACCCAAGCCCGCCGCGAGATTGAGGCATTCTTTGGCAAGCCTGTCTTCCTCCAACTCTTTGTCAAGGTGGACAAAGATTGGCGCTCCTCACAAACTCGCCTGCGTCACTACGGCTATGATCTCAATTAGGTATAGGAAATATAAAAAACGCTCCCATTATAGGAGCGTTTTTTTATGGTATATAACTCGATTAAACGGCCAACCAACAGCAATGCTTGTGCATATGATAATGCCAAATGACAAATGCGATTGCAGCAGCTATCAGCAATACCACAACAATAGCAATAGCCCATTTAGCTGTTTTTGATAAACCTTTCTTTTTGAGTTCCAGAACGGGATATTGTGCTTGCTCGGTCAATGTGTTACCAAATAGTACACTAACGATTGCATCTGCGTTGATTGCCCAGCCATTAGCATTCAATAATGGTGCGAGATTGCGCTTGCGAAGTTTCATCCAAGCCAAAATCATAGAAGGACCAGAAATGACGATGAGCAGAGCCGGTACAACCAATAATGCCCATGCCTTCATACCCACTACTTGATCAAGCAGACTCGTTAAGAAAGTGCCAATAGCACCGAAAGCCATACCAATAGCAGCGAAGATACCAGCGAACTTAGCAATATCGAATGGGGCAGCTTGTGCAGTTTGTCCTGCTGCGGGTGGCGTTTGCAGTTTAGCAGTCAGATCAGCGAAGGACTTTTGCTCTTTCTCTGCAGCGGACTTGGTAATCAATCCTGTTACCCAATCTCCTAATTTGCGGTATGGACTCCAGAATGCTTGACCAATAGAGATAGGATTATCAATAATCTTTACTACCTCTGCCTCCCAATCGTTGCCTTGGCGGTCATAAAACAATGCGTTTTTACCCACCTTCAAATTACGAATATCGCCCACCGTCATTGCTGCCACGATTTGCATGGTTTGACCTGTAGCGTGGTGCTTGCAGTTGCAATAAATGAGGAACATACCGCTATCTGATGCTTGGGTATTGTGTTTGCCCATGTCGCTAACTTTCATACAGAGATTACATGCGCGTTGGTCAATCACCAGTGTACCTGCTTGGAAAATAGCCCAAGGACTCTCATTGGCTGCGCCGCGACCCAATAATGCCTTGCCGCGTTTGGCATAGAAATCTTGGAAGGATACGAAATTATGGAGCAAGGTTACATAATCTCGGCAGAGCAATAGCAGTTTCTCCAATGGTTTGTATTGCGCTTGCGCAGCAGCGAGAGCCGCCGCATTTGTGCTGTCTGCTGCGGCTTTACCTGCTTCATAATCAGCAATTTTCTTGCCCATTTCAGTGAATTGCTCCTCTGTCAGTCCAGGCACAGCAGCGTCAGCGGGTAGGGTAGCCAATCCAAGAGATTGCAACTTGGATGTTTGGAAGTATTGTGCATAAGCCTCTTGGCATGCTTTGTATGCTGCCATTATATCTCCTGCAAATGGAGCTTCAGGGATAGCCTGTGCCTCAATAGTAGCACCTGCGATAGCGGCTTTTACTGCTTCGAGTGTAATGATACCATTAGTCGCCAATGGAGTTGCCACTGCCAACAGAGCCTCATCCACAATATCTGTCAAAGCCAATGCGGCTTTTCCTTCGAATAATACTTGTGGATCGCGTAGCACTTTGCAAAGCCATTCGGCAGTAGCCACCACATCTGCCACATGGATCTTGCTGTCGCCATTGGTATCCATGCACATGAGGCTCTCATCTGGAATCTCTAAACCCGAAACGGGACATGCGAGCACCGTCCATAGTTTCTCATCTAACTCAGCAAGGTGCTGAATATCTTTGCCATTCTTGATGACAACGCGCGTATTTCCGCCAATATTGGCGTATGTCCAAGTGTGTATTGACATAATTGTAGTGTATTTGTGTCTAAAATTCAAAAAAGTGCTGCAAAAGTACAAAAATATTTGCACATATCAAAATTTTATTGTAACTTTGCACGCTTTTTTGCGGATAGACTATTTATAAAGGTTCGCCCGCGCGAGAAAAAAGCATAACTTAATGTTTAACTTTTAATTCGGATAATGATAATGGAGTCCGGTAGCCGGTTTCGCGGATTAGGTATCTGTTAGTTGGTTATCCACAATATTTGCTAAAATGGCAGAAAATCTTTCACTCCAGAACTTCGACTGGGAGGCATTTGAGAACGAAGCTCAAGGCAAACAAAACGAAGAGATTCTTTCTAAGTACGACGCTACCCTTAACGCTATCAAGGATCAAGAGGTAGTAGAAGGTACTGTTATTTCAATCAACAAACGTGAGGTAGTTGTAAATGTAGGTTACAAGTCAGACGGTATCGTTCCTGCTGCTGAGTTCCGCTACAACCCAGATTTGAAAGTGGGTGATACCGTTGAGGTATATGTAGAGAGCCAAGAGGACAAGAACGGTCAATTGGTACTTTCTCACAAAGAGGCTCGCGCTGCTCGTAGCTGGGATCGCGTTAATGAGGCTCTTGACAACAACGAAGTGGTTAAGGGTTATATCAAGTGCCGCACTAAGGGCGGTATGATCGTTGATGTATTGGGTACAGAGGCATTCTTGCCAGGTAGCCAAATCGACGTGAAGCCAATCCATGACTACGATATCTTCGTTGGCAAAACAATGGAATTCAAGATCGTTAAGGTTAATCCTGACTTCCGCAATGTAGTTGTTTCTCACAAGGCTCTCATTGAGGCTGAATTGGAGAACCAACGCAAAGAGATTATCTCTCACCTTGAGAAGGGTCAAGTACTCGAAGGTACTGTTAAGGCAGTTATGCCATACGGTGTATTCATGGACTTGGGCGGTGTAGATGGTTTGATCCACATTACCGACTTGAGCTGGGGTCGCGTAAGCAATCCTAACGAGATCGTTAAGGAAGGCGACAAGATCAATGTGGTTATCCTTGACTTCGATGATGAGAAGAAGCGTATTGCTCTCGGCTTGAAGCAACTTACTCCTCACCCATGGGAGGCACTTGGTGCTGACATTAAGGTAGGTGATAAGATTAGCGGTAAGGTTGTTGTGATGGCTGACTACGGAGCATTCGTAGAGGTTGCTCCTGGCGTTGAGGGTCTTATCCACGTTAGTGAGATGAGCTGGAGCCAACACCTCCGTTCGGCTAACGACTTCTTGAAGGTTGGTCAAGAGATTGAGGCTGTTATTTTGACCCTCGATCGTGACGAGCGCAAGATGTCACTCGGCTTGAAGCAACTCAAGAACAATCCTTGGGAGACAATTGATACCAAGTATGCTGTTGGTACTCGTCACTTCGCTAAGGTTCGCAACTTCACCAACTTCGGTGTATTTGTTGAGATCGAGGAAGGCGTTGATGGTTTGATTCACATTAGCGACTTGAGCTGGACCAAGAAGATCAAACACCCTAACGAGTTTACTCAAATCGGTGCTGAGATTGAGGTTGCAGTGCTTGAGATCGACAAAGAGAACCGCCGTCTCTCACTTGGTCACAAACAATTGGAGGATAACCCATGGGAGGAACTCGCAGTTAAGTACGGTGTTGATACCGTTGTTGAGGGTACCGTAGCAGAGGTTACCGACAAGGGTGCTACCGTAATTTTGGAAGAGGGTGTTGAGGCTTATTGCACTGCACGCCACTTGCAAAAAGAGGACAAGTCTCCTGTTGCTGTAGGTGATACTTTGAACTTCAAGGTTATTGAGTTCAACCGTGACGCTAAGCGTATTCTCGTTTCTCACCTCCGCACTTGGGAGGAGCGCAAAGAGGCTCCTGCTAAAGAGGTAAAGGTTAAGAAGGAGAAAGAGGCACAACCAGAGTTGCCAAAGATGGAGAAGACCACTCTTGGTGACCTCGGTGCTTTGGCTGACTTGCACGCTTCCATGGCTGCTGCTGAGAAACCAGCAAAGGCAAAAAAAGCAACCAAGAAAGAGGAGGCTGCTGAGTAATCAGTTGCTTAATCAATAATGAGAGCGTAGTCAATGGCTACGCTCTTTTTTATATCCGCCATGACCTTCTTATTTCTTCTACGGACTTCTTTTTTCGTCCACGGACTTCACGAAACAGGAGGCAGTGAAGCAAGCCGAAGTCCTTGGAGCCAGTGTGAAGACGATTGAAGTTTGGTTGTATAGATATATTTAATCACCACATATATAGCGAGTTATATTCTGAGGCTGCCGCAATGCAATATGTAAAACAGCGTAAATAGGATTTATAGGTTTTATAGGTTTTTCAGGATTTGCAAAACCTATAAAACCTGAAAAACCTAAAAAACCTAATTCATAGTTTGTTCCTCTCTCGGTATCCTCTTTGCCTTCTCCTCCC
>JBGVFY010000049.1:0-1891 GCA_045121435.1 Paludibacteraceae bacterium
AGGAAGGGGAGAACGAAATGGCAACAAAAAATATTGTTCCACGCGCCAATGGCGAAGGTGCTATAGGCGACAATACCCAAGGCTCTGAAAAGTATTGGAACGCAGGGTATTTTCTCAACCTCAATGGTACGGACGCTGTAGAAATGGCGAAGTTCAACGCTGACTTGCAGTGGAAAGCAAATACCATCTATACAAAAGGTGACATTGTTTTCACAAGCGGATTAAAGGCAGGGCTTTACCTTGAATGTACTACCAACGGCACAACTGGTGCTACCAAGTTTACGATTCCTGCAAGCGTTGTACCTGATAGTACCACTATTGCGGATAACACGGTCATTTGGACGGTGCGTAAAATTGGCAGTGGTTCTGGCGGTGGTGCAGGTATTGAGATTGGTGACGTAACCAATGCTTCAATTACCGCAGGACACGCACGAGTAATGTTGATGTGGACTGACCCTGAAAATTTAGTGATTGAGGGCGCAACCCTTGCTAAATGGGCAGGGACGCTTGTGGTAAGAAAAGAAGGTAGCGCACCGACCAATAAGAATGACGGTACATTGGTGATTGACAGCACAAGTAGAAATGCCTATGCTTCTACGCCGTTTGTGGATAATGGGCTGACTGATGGTGTTACTTATTATTACCGTTTCTTCCCATATACCACAGGCAGTACCTATACCACGGGTACTGTATTGGACGCAACGCCCGACAGAACCGCAGTAGCTATCCCTACAACTGATAGTCAGCTTACCTATGATGGCACATATCAGACTCCTGTTTTCACCAATTACGATAGCACGAAAATGACCAAAAGCGGTGATGAAGGTGCTACCAATGCAGGTGATTATGCAACGGTATTCACGCTCGATGAAGATTACAAGTGGAGTGATAATACCATTGCTCCTAAATCCGTAGCATGGAGCATTGCGAAAGCTACAGGTGCTATCACGCTTTCTAAAAACAGTATTTCCCTTGACGCAACTACCACGAGCGATACTGTTACTGTCAGCAGATTGGGTGACGGTACGATTAGTGTTGAATCCTCTGATACCTCTGTTGTTACCGTAAGCCTTAGTGGTGATACCATTACAGTGACAGAAGTTGATGAAGGTAACGCAACCATTACTGTGAGTGTTGCAGAGGGCACGAACTATCTTGCTACAAGTCAAACGATAAGTGCGGTAGTGCAGTTTGCACGCACTATGACCGTTCATATCAACTTGTCAGACAGCAACCCAGACACCTGTTGCACCTACGCTGATGACGCTGTAGGCATGACACCCGGTTCTGACGCATGGGACGATTTCTTCGGTCACTATCCTGTAATGTTCAAAAATGGTGTTGAGGGCAAAAAGCTACAGCGTAATGATTTCACCAAGCACGAAGATGGCACAAGTGCTGACATTACAGGCGGCAGTGAAGGTGATGTAATGATTGCTTTCCCGCGCCGTGGTCTGAAGATGAGCAAGTCTGGTAGTATTATCACAATAAGCATGACTGACAACCTTGAAGATACAAGTTTTGAATTTATGGCTCATAAACGTGGCAGTACCATCAAAGATAAATTCTATTTAGGTGCTTATAAAGGTTCAGAGGTTTCTAGCAAACTGCGGTCATTGTCTGGTAAAACATGTGCTGATAATAAAATCATTGGTGCTTTCCGTACTCTTGCTCAGGCGAATGGTGCTCCTAACGGTAGTGGTGGTTCTGGTTATGACCAAAGTGGTTGGTACCAGCTTATATATCGTCAATGTATGTATATCTTGAAATACAAGAATCTTAATAGTCAAGCCGTGATTGGTCGTGGATTTGTTGACGGTAACTCTGCTCAAAAGTCAACAGGTGGCACAGAAACTAAAGGAATGGACTGGGGTGAAACTACAGGTAAAGA
>JBGVFY010000050.1:0-21784 GCA_045121435.1 Paludibacteraceae bacterium
CGCTTCAGCGATGGCATACAAATGTTAATGACCGACCTTGACCGCAATATGAATGCCTATTTTCGCGGACAAGCCCTTGTGGCAAGTATTGTGGGCATTTTGTTTGCCATTGGTTTTCAGATTATTGGCCTGCCAATGGGCATTGGTATTGGTTTGATTATCGGCGTGCTGAACTTGGTGCCATATATGCAAGCATTGGGTATCCCACCATGTATCTTGCTTGGCTTGATTCAGTCGGCGGAGACGGGTCGCCCAATATGGGTGGTGATGCTCTGTATCGCAGCGGTTTTTATCGTGGTGCAGAGTATCCAAGATATGGTGCTGGTGCCAAAGATTATGGGCAATGTCACGGGCATGGGCCCCGCATGGATATTGCTTAGTCTCTCTATCTGGGGTTCGCTACTGGGTGTTATTGGTATGATTATCGCCTTGCCACTCACTACCCTATTGGTGTCGTACTACAAGCGTTTTGTGCTACACCTCTCGGATGACATGACCCGCACGCTGCCGCGCTCGTCATGGAATATCCCCTTCCTCAAACGAAAAAGAAAATAACTATTGATACTAACAGCCGCAGGCGCTCTAACAGCGCAGCGGTCTAACTTCTAAAATCCAACAAATGAATAGAAAAGTTCGCGTTCGTTTTGCGCCAAGTCCAACAGGCGCGTTGCACATCGGTGGTGTCCGCACTGCCTTGTTTAACTATTTGTTTGCTCGCCAACACGGCGGCGACATGTTGCTTCGTATCGAAGATACCGACTCCACACGCTTCGTGCCAGGAGCCGAAGAATATATCACCGAAGCCTTGGCATGGCTCGGCATTGAGATTGATGAGGGTATCTGCCAAGATGCGCCTAATGGCAAAGGGAACCACGGTCCATACCGCCAAAGTGAGCGCCGCGAGATCTACCACAAGTATGTAGATCAACTCCTCGCTTCGGGTAATGCGTATATCGCTTTCGACACCCCAGAGCAATTGGAGGCAAAGCGCGCTGAGATTGCCAATTTCCAATACGATGCCCGCACCCGCGAGCAGATGGTCAACTCGCTGACCCTCTCCGTAGAAGAGGTAGAGGCACGCATCGCAGCAGGCGAGAAGTATGTCGTTCGCTTCAAAGTCATGCCTAACGAGGATGTGCATGTGCATGACCTTATCCGCGGCGAAGTGGTAATCAACTCCAATATTTTGGATGATAAGGTGCTTTATAAGTCTGCTGACGACCTGCCTACTTATCACTTGGCGAATATCGTGGACGACCACCTCATGGAGATTAGCCATGTAATCCGTGGCGAAGAGTGGTTGCCTTCTGCCCCACTCCATGTGCTGCTCTACAAGGCATTTGGTTGGGAAGATACCATGCCACAGTTTGCGCACTTACCATTGCTGCTCAAGCCTGATGGCAACGGCAAACTCTCCAAGCGCGATGGCGACCGATTGGGTTTCCCTGTGTTCCCATTGGAGTTCCACAACCAAAAGGACGGCTCTGTATCATCTGGCTACCGCGAGGAGGGCTACTACCCAGAGGCAGTGATCAACTTCCTTGCATTGCTCGGCTGGCATGCTACGGGCGACCAAGAGATGTACACCATGCCAGAATTGATTGAGCAGTTCTCTTTGGAGCGCGTGAGCAAGTCTGGTGCGAAGTTCGACTACGAGAAAGGCAAATGGTTCAACCACCAATACCTCCAACTCCGCAGCAACGAGGAGTTAGCCGAGCAGTTTATGCCTATTTTGGAGGCGAAACTAACTACTACACCGGAAACCGAGGACCGGATACCATCATGTGAAGTGGTTGCCAAGGTTATTGGGTTGACCAAAGACCGCGTGAACTTCGTCAGCGAACTCTGGGAGCAAGTGAACTTCTTCTTTGTGGCTCCTACCGAGTACGATGAGAAGTCATTGAAGAAGCGTTGGAAAGAGGATAGTCCTAAGCACATGACCGAGATGTTGGCGCTTTTGGAGGCGCACGATGATTGGTCGGCTGAGGGCTTGGATAATTTGATTATGCCTTGGATTGCTGAGAAGGAGTATGGTGTAGGTATTGTGATGAATGCTTTCCGTATCTGCCTCGTAGGTGCTGCTCGTGGTCCACATATTTGGAACATTACGGATGTGTTGGGCAAAGAGGAGACCCTTGCTCGCGTCCGCACCGCCTTGGAGAAGTTAGGATAAACAACACCAAACCTATACAAAACAAAACTCAGGCAAATCTGCCTGAGTTTTTGTTTTATCCCTACAACATTCGTTTAATCTTCGCTAAGTGGTGCGATCGTTTGCCGTTGGCGAGTAGGATACCCATATCATCTATCTTCGCCACATGCACCCATCCTGCGCAGTGTATCACTTCCGTTGGACTGATTAGCATACCCACATGGGTTATTCTTGTGGCGTTAGGGTCGCGGTCTGCGTGGTCAAAGAACACCAAGTCGCCGGGGTGTGCTTCAGCCAGGGATTTCACTTCTTGTCCTTGTGTGACTTGTTCGCGGGCGTTGCGTAATATATCGATACCGAAAACGCTATATACTGTTTGTGTGAAGCCTGAGCAGTCGTAGCCCATCATATTCTTTCCGCCCCAAAGGTACGACACATTCAGCAGCGATTTTGCCACGCGCACCACATCTTCGCCAGTCACCTCCCTGCCATTTACCAATACCTTTTCGCCTGCAAACTTTAAACTATAAACTGCCCTTGAATCTATCTTATACTGTTTGCCCAGCACTTCGAATGTGCCTTTGTGGTAGTTAGGCAATCGTGTACCGATGGTCAGCATGAGTTTCTCGCCTGTTTCTGTGTCGGTTACCACGGCCATTGGTGTGGCTACTACGCCTTCGCCGTTTGCTTTTCGATTCTCGTTGAGTAGTCGAACATCTTCTTCGCTGACGGGTGTTGTCATCTTACGGCTCACCCATCCTACTTGTCCGTCCGTGGTGCATCGTATCTTGATCCAACTGGATTTGCGTTCTACCACTTCGCATACTTGTCCAAAGAGCAGTTGTGTGGCCTGTTCGGCGGCCTCGGATGGTTCTTCGCGCACGGGGGTAACAGGGCAATTATTTACGACATACTCTGCGCCTCTAACGAGGCCTGTTGTTGCCACGAGGGCAAAGAAAAGGGTAAGTAATTTTTTCATGGTTGTATGTTTTTTAGGTGGTTAAAATCATTTTGCGCTGCAAAGTTACACTTTTTTTTTCTAAGCAAGAGGCGAGATGTTAGTATAGTTCACTTCACCACGACTAATGTTGCGCCTTCTTCGTATTGTGCGAAGGCAGCATCATGTACTTCTATTTGTGTGCCGAAGTCGCGTTTGAGTATCTGGCGTATCTCGTTGCGCAGCACGCCGTTGCCTTTGCCGTGTATGATCACTATGCGTCGTCCGCGTTGGCGAATGTGTTGCTGCATCTGCATGCGGAAGAATCGCAGTTGATACTGATGCTTTTCCACATCGGTCATGCCGTTGCCGTTGGTGGGCAGGGCTTCCAAGTGCAGGTCGATGATATGCTCATCGCGTTGTCGTTTGGGGCATTTCGCGGGTGCGGCATGGGTATGCACAGGTGTGGGTGTGGACGACTCTTGTTGCTTATGCGTGCCGATGCAACCTTTGCGTTGGTAACTGGTGGCGGGTGTGTCCAATACGCACTTGGCAGCGGGTATGGGTCCTACATCAAAGCCGTCATCGGTCTCTACCCACACGAGTTGTTGCTGCGCATCATACTGCACGATGGTTCCTCCGCCCACCGCATCCAGAAATCGTATTTTATCGCCTTTATGCATGATTTATTTTTAAGACAAAGCAAGGGCCTTTTAGTGTGTCATAGGCAAAAGTAAACCCATTTTCATCTTCCACGAGAACACCAGCCAACTGATCTAAGATATACATTTTATACCCTTTCGGGTGCAAAGGTACGATATTTTTTGCAATTATGCAAATAAAATCGCAAATTAGGGCGATTTTATTTGGGTGTAAGGTGTAAGGTGTAGAGGCAGGAGATACTCGGCAAGTACGCCGAGGACTGAACGGGTAGCGGAATTACTTGCGGGGATAACCGCAAGAGCAAAACCAGTGATGGAAATAAGAATAGCCAAATCATATTCGGGGCAATAGATAATGATATTCCTATGGTGTTCATATACTAATATACCGTTTATCTACCGAGAATCTACCGTATATCAACCGTGTATCAACCGTGTATCAACCGTAGTTGATAGCGAGAGGATAAGTGTAAACCATGAACTATAAGTGATGAGTGATAAGTAATATAGTCGAATCTTCTCCAAAGTGTAAATTTTGTATTTAGAAAACAATTCATTTTTATTATTTGCACTTTGATTCTTGTATATGTCAGAAAAAAAGTGTACTTTTGCACGAAATTTGGACAATAATCGATAATAGAACAAACGACATGTATAGCAATAAAATACAATATATCGGTTGCGATGATGCAACATTAGACCTCTTTGAGAGTCAATATCCACTGCCATGCGGCATGTGCTACAATAGTTATCTGCTTCACGGTGAGCGTGTTGCAGTAATGGATAGCGTGGACCCACGCAAGACAACCGAATGGTTACAGAAGATAGAAAAGGGATTAGAGAACGGTACTACCCCCACCTACCTCATCGTACAACACATGGAGCCCGATCATAGTGGTTCTATTGGCGCGTTCCTCGCTCAATATCCCGATACAACCGTGGTCGGCAGCCGAGCAGCGTTGCAGTTTATTGAGCAGTTTGGCTACCAACCTGCTCATACCCTCATGGTGAAGCATGGCGACACATTGGATTTAGGCGGATTGACATTGCATTTCATAGCCGCACCTATGGTGCACTGGCCCGAAGTGATGATGACCTATGTACCCGAAGAGAAAACGCTGTTTTCGGCAGATGCTTTCGGTTCGTTTGGCGTATATGGCTCATACACAGATCATTGGACAGACGAAGCACGCCGCTATTATATCAATATCTGCGGCAAGTACGGCACACAAGTGTCGGCTGCTTTGACCAAAACAGAGGCCTTGGATATCCAGACCATCGCACCGCTACACGGTTGCGTGTTAGAGGGCGAACAAGCGGCGGAAGCACGCCGATTGTATGGCATCTGGAGCCAATATGAGGTGGAGCGAGAGGGCGTATTGGTGGCGTATGCCTCAATACATGGCAACACCGCCAAAGTAGCCAAACGCATTGCCGAGATACTGCGCACTAAGGGCGTGGAGGTCAAGGAGATAGACCTCTGCCGCACGGATGTGTCGGAGGCCGTGGCGCAAGCGTTCTGCTACGGAAAAATGGTGCTCTGCGCATCAAGTTATGATGCGGGGGTGTTCCCTCCCATGCATGTGTTCCTCTATAAGTTGGGCATCAAGGGCTATCAGTCGCGCCGCGTGGCGTTGGTGGAGAACGGTACATGGGCGCCCAGCGCAGGCAAGACCATGCGCGGCATGCTCGAGGCGATGAAGGACATTCAGATAGTAGAGCCGATGCTCACTATCCGCAGTGCATGGAAAGAGGAGTACCAAGAGCAGTTAGACGCACTGATTGACAGCATATTACAGTAATCTATGACGGCTCAGGAAGCACTGAAGACATATTTTGGTTATGATGATTTTCGCCCATTGCAGGCGGAGATCGTGCAGTCCGTCCTCGACGGACGCGACACCCTGGCACTAATGCCTACGGGTGGCGGTAAGAGTCTGTGCTTCCAAGTGCCTACGATGGTCATGAACGGGCTGTGCCTGGTCATCACGCCGTTGATAGCCCTCATGAAAGACCAAGTAGAGAACCTGCGCCGCCGAGAGATCCGCGCTGCAGCCATCTACACAGGCATGAGTTACGAGCAGCAGAAAGTGGCATTGGACAACTGTCAGTTTGGTCCCTATCATTTCCTCTATGTCTCGCCCGAACGATTAGAGTCGGAGGAGTTTCGCGAGCGACTGTCGCGCCTGCCCATCTGCCTAATCGCCGTGGATGAGGCCCACTGCATCTCGCAATGGGGGTATGATTTCCGCCCCAGTTACCTCAAAATCGCGGAGATACGCGATTTGGTCGCACGCAAAGCGTGCAGTTTAGAGAACGCTTCGCTACAGAACGGCAGCACAGCTACCTACAGTTTAAAGGCAGGGATAGTGCCAATTTTGGCACTAACGGCGACGGCGACACCCGATGTAGTGGAGGATATACAGGAGCGATTGGCATTCCGCGAGAAGCATGTGCTACGCAAGAGTTTCTCACGCGCGAACCTTAGTTATGTAGTGCGCCAGACCAACAAGAAAGCCGATGAGATCGTGCACATCTTAAGCAAAGTGCCAGGCTCTGCCATCGTATATGTTCGCAATCGCCAACGCGCACAAGAGTTAGCAGCCTACCTCAACGAGAAAGGTCTCTCCGCCGATTTCTACCACGCAGGACTGAGTGCAAAAGAACGAAGCGCCAAGCAGGAAGCGTGGAAAAAGTTTAAAGGCGAAAGGTTAGAGGCGAGAGGCGAAGGTATTAGAGTAATCGTCGCCACCAATGCCTTTGGCATGGGTATAGACAAGCCCAATGTGCGCGTGGTGATTCACCATGATTTGCCCGATACTATTGAAGCATATTTCCAAGAAGCAGGACGCGCGGGACGCGATGAGCAACGAGCGTTTGCCGTGCTGCTCTACGACCCCACACAAGACAAAGCCAAAGCCCGCAAACGCGTGGCAGACAACTACCCACCCAAGGAGTTTGTCAGCGATGTCTATCACAAGACTTGCGACTTCTTAGGCGTAGGAGCTGGTAGCGGACAAGGACATACCTTTATGCTGCCTATCAATGACTTATGCCGCATCATGCACCTACCCATATTGCAGACCTATGCCGCATTGCACCTGCTGACTCAGGCGGGCTATATTGATTTTCAGGAGGAGCAGGAGATACACCCACGCGTGAGAATCCTCGTATCGCAACGCGAGATAACTGAGTACGGACTCAGCGAACAGCAGCACCAACTGTTGGAAATACTAATGCGCAAGTATTCGGGCATATTCACCGACCTGCAATATGTGCATTTAGGCAATGAGGCTATTAGGCTATTAGGCAATGAGGCGAAAGGTGAGAGGTTAGAGGCAAGGATACACGAACTGCTGGTATCCCTCGCGCAACGCCATATCATCACCTATATCCCGCACGACACCGCCAATACGCTGACCTTCACACGCGAACGCCAAACGGACATATACCTATCTACCGATATATACGACAACCATCGCCAACAGTATATCGAGAAACTGAAAGCAATGGTGGAATATGCTGATAATCAGCTCTATTGTCGATCGCAACTGCTATTATCGTATTTCGGCGAAACAAATGCAGATACCTGCGGCAGTTGCGATGTGTGTAGGAGCATCATTAAGAAGCAAGGATAAAAAACACCGCTGTTGAGCGGTGTTTTTTTAGTATAGAGTGTAGAGGCAGGATTATCTGCGGGTGGTTCCGCCACCTCCGCGAGAAGAACTACCTCCCGAACTGCGCATACTTCCACCACCTGAAGCAGGCATAGAAGAACGCATACTCGAACCACTACTACTGCGTACACTCGAAGAACTGCTGCTTGAGCGCATTGTGTTCGAACTGCTACTGGAACGGTTTACTGAAGGACTACTGGAACGCGTAGCAGTAGATACGCTGGATGCACGGTTGGTGGTTGTGGTAGTGCGTGAAGGTGTTGCCACTGAATTACTTGAGCGTGTAGTAGTAGATACGGAACTGCTGCGCGAAGGCGAAGTGCTGCGCGTTGCAACCGTGCTTCGCGTAGCAGACGAGCGCGTTGCAGTCGTTTCTGCGCGATTAGCACCGCGTACATTGCTGCTGCCAAAAGTGCGCGAAGCCTCTGCGGTGCCACGGTTCGACACGCGAGTGGCTGCACCACGGCTATCCATTCCTACGCGCGAGGCATTGGCAGTGCGCATAGTGGCTTGACGATTGCGGTCAAAGTCACGCGCATTGGTATAGCGTGTAGACACATTGCGCGATGCGAACGAACGCTCTGGATGGCGTGTTGCGTAATCCGAACGGCTGACACGCTCACGCATAGGCGCATAATGAGGATGGTAGTGATGACCTGTACGATAGGTGCATATTGGATAGTAGTGGTGATGCCAGTAGATATGATCCCAGTACAAGTGATGCGCTATGCAGTGGTATGGATGCCACCATGTAGGCCAGTAGTCCCAGTAGAAAGGCGAATGCCAGCATACCCACGAAGGACCCCAGAACCAGTCATAAATCACAGGACGATAGATATACACAGGCTCAATGATATAATCTGCACCATATATATATTCATCTCCTATCACTTGCACAGTCACAGCCTCCGACTCGGGGTCTTTCTCCACGAATATCGTAGCCACATCTTGATAAATATCCTTTGCCAATACGGCTTGAATCACTATCAAATGGCGGTTTTGGTCTGCAGTTTCAATCACACGCAGGTAGTCCACATTGCCATCGCCATTCAGGTCGAGGTTAGAGAACGCAGAATCAGGGTTATTGAGCATTTGCTCGAACTGCTCCAGGTCTTTGGCTTGTCCGAACAGTGTGGCTACGGTCTTCAAATCCAAGTTCTCAGATATATCTGCATTCGTAGCAGTAACCGTTACTGTTTGATCCGCCAAAGCAGTCACCAATTGTCCGCTGACAACTGACAACAAAAAAACAATTAAAAATACTCTCTTCATGTTACACCAAGTTTAGATTGTGATACATTTTCTCCTTTTTTGTTTGCATATAACGCAGGTTGTAGGGATTAGGAGCAATCTCTATTGGTATATTCTCTACAATTTCTATGCCATAACTCTCCAGCCCTACTCTCTTCACGGGGTTATTGGTCATCAATCGCAGTTTTTTAGCCCCCATCAGTTGCAGGATCTGTGCGCCTACGCCATAGTCGCGCTCATCGGGTTGGAAGCCCAAATGGATATTGGCATCCACCGTATCATCGCCCTGCTCTTGCAGTTTGTAGGCACGAATCTTATTCATCAGTCCAATGCCACGACCTTCTTGGTTGAGATATACAATGATACCCTTGCCCTCTTTCTCCACCATCTGCATGGCTTTGTGCAACTGTTCGCCACACTCGCAACGCATAGAGCCAAAGATATCGCCCGTCATACAAGACGAGTGCACACGACAAAGAATAGGCTCATCATCCTGCCACTCGCCTTTCTGCAATACGATATGCTCCAAGCCGTTGGTGAGTTGGCGGAAAGGTGTGAGCATAAACTCGCCAAACGCAGTAGGCAGACTCACCGTCTCGCCACGCTCTACCAAACTATTGGCAATAGGCGATTGGCTATTGGTGGTAGAAGAATCGTGCTTCATGCGATAGGCAATAAGGTCCTTAATGGACACCAGACTCAATCCGTATTTCTCAGCCACTATTTCCAAGTCAGGCATACGCGCCATCGTACCATCCTCGTTCATGATTTCAATCAGCGCAGCCACAGGTTGCAGCCCCGCCAAACGCGCCAAATCCACCGCAGCCTCGGTATGTCCAGCGCGTTTCAATACGCCACGCTCTTGGGCATACAGCGGATTAATATGTCCTGGACGACCAAAATCCTGTGGTTTGGAGTTGGGGTCAGCCAACGCACGGATAGTGGCAGCACGGTCCTCCGCACTCACACCTGTGGTACAGCCCTCTAACTTATCCACCGTTACGGTAAACGGTGTGCCCAACATCGAAGTATTGTTCGACACTTGGTGCACCAAGTCCAGTTCCGCACAACGCGTTTCAGGCAGTGGCACACACAATACGCCACGACCATGCTGCAACATGAAGTTGACTTTCTCTGGGGTTATCTTTTCGGCAGCGATAATGAAATCGCCTTCATTTTCACGGTCTTCATCATCCACAACAATCACGAATTTGCCTTCGCGAATGTCTTCGATTGCTTTTTCAATTGTATCCATATCTTATAAATAAATCGTTTCACTTTTCCAAATATCTTCATCCACGCTTCGGGGTTGAACAATGCCGAATCGGTAGCCGCTTTATAGGTAAGGAAGATACCTATTGGCAGCAGCACCATCGAACTCAACCACATACCCGCCCAGCAGGGCCACAAGGCTTCGCGTGCCATCTTATATCCCGTGTTATCAATGATATAATAAATGATAAACATCACCACCGATATCACCACAGGCATACCCAATCCACCTTTGCGCGTAATCGCTCCCAATGGCGCACCAATAAAGAAGAACACCAAACATGCAAATGCCAATGTGAACTTACGGTGCAGTTCTATCTCGTGTTTGCGGATATACCGCTGATAATCATCCAACATCAAGGCGTTATAGTCTATCTGTTCGCGTTGCGACTTGGCTTTTTCCAATGCTCCCGAAACAGCCCGATAGCGTTCATCGGGGCTAAGCGTGGCCAACAATGACTCCACATCATACACACATTTTTCGGGTGCGCCTATGGATTCTTCTGCCACATTACGCCCTGCTTTGCGCTCTCGACCAAAGTATTTATTTTCTACAATCACGGCACTTTGTTCTGCACTTCGGGCATGTGCCAACACCTGCACCGAGTCAATGGATTGCAGCAACTCACCTACATTCTTCGACACATGTTGATCGCTCAGCACATCTTCATCATAGCGGTTGAACTCCATATCGAAGTCGATTAGCAGTTGCTTTTGTGCAAACGACTCACGACGGTATGGGATATTCTTTTCCGATTTCGTAGCGCGTTTCTGTTTGCGGTCTAGGTTCTCAAACGACTCACCGCTATACAAACGCAGCAGCAAGTGCTTATTATCCTCCGTAAAGAATATCTGTCCCGAGTCAGCCACCATCACAGTTGCGTTCTGAAAGCCCTCCGAATAATCGTAAATCATCATATCATAGAGCATGCCGCACTTAGGGTTTTTGCTGCGTACATAAATGTTATAGCCATCTATTCCGTCATAGAACTCGCCCTGCGGTATCTCCAACTCGGGCGACTTCTGCCGCAGCGAGAAGATCAACGCCCATAGTTTCACCTGCGATACAGGTAGCACATAATTCGAAAACAAGAACGCGCCACCGCAGATAAACATAATCGATATAGTCAGCGGACGCATGATACGGAATAGGCTGATACCTGCTGCTTTCATAGCGGTGAGTTCGGTCTTTTCGCCCAGATTGCCAAAAGTCATCAACGAAGCCAACAATATCGCCAATGGCAATGCCAGAGGTACCACCGAAGCCACTGCATAAATGAAGAACTCAGCCAACACGCTGATTTCCACGCCCTTGCCAACAAGATCCTTTATGTGCATCCACACAAACTGCATGAGCAGTATGAAGATACATATCATAAAGGTCATCGCCAACAGCCCAAGGAAATGCTTGAGCAAATAACTATCTATTTTCTTTATCAGTCGCAACGTATCAATTCAACAAATCAAGAACTACTAATTCTTAATTAACCTAACAGGCTCTCTGCCACAAAGTTAAGCGGTAGCAGGTCCGCAGCCGAGTTAAATATATAGCAAACATCCTCGCCGTATAGTATCACCTGCATGGGCTTGCCAAAGCGGTGTTCCGTTTCCAACATCACCTGTCGGCATGCACCGCACGGACTAATCACCTGCTTCGAGAAATGCCCTTGCGTATAGCAGGCTATTGCCAGTGCTTCTACTGGGGTATTAGGGTGGTTAGCATTAGCAGCAAACAATGTGGTACGCTCTGCGCATAACCCACTCGGATAAGCCGCATTCTCTTGATTACTACCTGCAACTATCTGACCATCAGCCAATCGCGCCGCAGCACCTACATGAAAATGCGAATAAGGACAATAGGCATTCTGGGTCATCGCTTTGGCTTTCTCCACAAGTTCGCGCATTGAGGGTTCCATCTCCTCAAGGGTGCAGGTTGTCACCTTCGTTTGTAACATTAATTCTTTCATAATCGAATCTTTTTGGCATTTTTATCCAAAATAGCGTGCAAAGATAGTGAAAATATTTGATATATGCAAATATATTATATCTTTTTAATTTTTTAGTCCCTTTTGCTTGTGTATATACATTTTTTTTACTAACTTTGCGCGGAATTTTGGCATAACTAAAATACTATACAATATGAAAAGCAAAATCTTCACTCTTCTGGTGGCATGCTGCTTAGGTCTGCAGGCCATGGCTATCGACAAACAAGCGTTGTCGGACACACTAACCGCATTCGTACACGAACGCGCTTTTGCTGAGTCAGTTAAGGTCAGCAATATCCGTGTCAAGAATCAGTATGTAACCCTCTACACCAACAAGGCACTGAGCGTAGTATCCCTCAGCGACAGCGAGGTGCGCGACCTGCGTCTGCTGGTCAGCCAAATGGTATTGGGCAATAAGAATGGCAAAGTAACCATTTACACCGATGGCTACGAGATTGGCGAATTGGTAACCTCTCTCTACCGCCACCGTGCTAAGAACGCGCGTTATACCCTACCTGCTACTACCCAATGGGTAACCAACACCTCTCGCCCATATACCGCCAAACAAGGTTTGGATGGCAAGCATATTGCGCTTTGGGGCAGCCACGGACAGTATTTCCACCAACCTACCGAGTCTTGGCGTTGGCAACGCGCCAAGGTGTGGACTACCGTAGAGGACCTTTATACCACCTCCTACACCATGCCATTCCTCGTACCAATGTTGGAGAACGCAGGTGCTGTGGTAGTACAACCTCGTGAACGCGACACCCAAACGGTGGAGCAAGTGGTGGATAATACCGAAGCCATAATTGATGGCGCATGGGCTATCGGCGAAGGCACTGGTTGGGCAACACCAGAAACACACCTGCTCGAAGGACACAACCCATTCGAGAAAGGCAACTATAGCGCAGAGAAAGCAGGCAACAAAACCAAAGGCGAAATCAAGTACACCCCTTCTCTCCCAGCAGGCGACTATGCGGTGTATGTATCCTATAAGACCCTGCCTAACAGCACCGCCAAGGCGCAATATACCGTCATGCACAAAGGACAGAAGACCACTTTCGCTGTCAATCAAAAGATGGGTGGAGGCACATGGGTATATCTCGGCACCTTTGCTTTTGATGGCGATAAAGCCAACAACTATGTCAGCGTAACTGCCGCAGCCAACGGCAAAGAGGTAGTAACTACCGATGCTGTGAAGTTTGGTGGCGGTATGGGTAGCGTAGCACGCTACAAACAACCCGATAGTTTCGAGAATGTACCTTCTTCCAAAGACCTGCCAGAGAGCGATGTAGCTATGATTGATAGCGCAGAACTGCTTGCTAATCAAGCCAATGCCGTGACCAGTGGTCTGCCACGCTACATAGAGGCGGCACGCTATTGGATGCAATATTCGGGTATTCCAGATAGCATTTACAACTATACCGACAGCAAGAATGACTATGTAGATGACTATGCTTCGCGCGGTATTTGGGTGAACTACCTCGCAGGTGGTAGCGTAGCCAACCCTAACGAACCCGGATTAGGTATTCCACTCCACGCCAGTTTGGCGTTCCACACCGATGCGGGTGTGAAGGATGAAGTGGTGGGCACCCTGATTATTTACAAAGATTACGATGATGAGAAGAACAAGAACTTCCCAACAGGCAAGAGCCGTATCATAGCGCGCGACTTAGCAGACTATATGCAAACCCAAATCGTGGAGGATATGCGTGCAATCTATGCACCAGAGTGGACACGCCGCCAACTCAACAACTCTTCTTACGCCGAAGCACGCCACCCAAAAGTGCCTGCGGTATTGCTGGAGTTGCTCTCGCACCAAAACATGACCGATATGAAGTATGGTCTTGACCCTCGCGTGCGTTTCACTATCTCTCGCGCGATGTACAAATCGTTCTTGAAGTTTATCCACGAGCAATATGGCACCGAGTACATAGTACAGCCATTGCCTGTGCAACAAATGACCATGACCATGGAATCTGGAAACCAGACACAGGGAGCCCAATCCGTTAAAATCACATGGCAAGCTACTGAGGACGCACTCGAACCAACTGCTACTCCTACCTATTATATCGTTTATACCCGCCAAAACGATGGCGATTGGGACAACGGTACACGCGTAGCCACCAACCAATATACCTTCACTCCTAAGAAAGGTACTCGCTATGATATCTGCGTAGCAGCGGGCAACGCAGGTGGTTTGAGTTTCAAGAGCGAAGTACTATCGGCGTATATCGCGCCAGAGGAGAAAGGCAAAGTGCTGATTGTTAATGGTTTCAATCGCGTAAGTGGTCCTGAATGGTGGAGCGATAGCATTTATGGCGGTATCCGTCCTGCCAGCCACACCGTACCTTATGGCAAGGGCGTGAACTATATCGGTGAGGTGTATGACTTCGATAGCCGCAACGAATGGAAGACCGATGACAACTGCGGTTGGGGTATGTGCTACGCCGACCACATGGACCACCCTACAGTAGGTAATACCTTCGACTACCCTGCCATGCACGGTCGTGTATTAGCAGAGATGGGATATTCCTATATCAGCACCAGTGTAGCAGCCTTGGACACTATGAATTGCAAAGCGTTGGCAGGCAATTTTGATGCTATAGATGTAATATTGGGTAAACAAAAGACCTATATCATGGGCAACGACACTTCGTTCCATTGTATGCCTGCGAACTTGCAACACGCATTGACCCACTATTTGCAACATGGTGGCCGCCTCTTGCTTTCGGGTGCATATATCGCAAGCGACATGACCAGCAAAGAGGATAAGGCATTCATTAAGAATCAGTTGCACTACGAATTCCGTTGTACACATGCTTCCAATACGGGTAAGATTCGCATTGAGCGTCAATTGCCAAAGGGCAACTATACTTTCCGCACCGAGCCTAATGATACCATGCTCCATACCGAGAATGCCGATGGTATCTTCCCTGTTGAAGGCGGTGTAGTGGTAGCGCGATACCCAGAGGCTAATGTGGCAGCGGCTATTGCTCACGATGCTACAGCCGAAGGCGGCAGCAAAACCCTCTGCTGGAGCCTCATGTTGGAGAGTGTATATGAGTTTGATGCGCTGTACAAAGAAAGTATCAATTGGTTAATGAAATAACTAATCAAAACAACAAATCTATCTTTTTTTAGAAGACAACACTAACAACCTTTCCGCTTCGCCAACATTGCTCAGCGGCATGATGAGCCAAACGGCAGAAACTAAAGTTCTATGAAACTTGAAGGATTAAAAGATTTTTTATATATCGTAGTTGGAGCGATATACAATGTTCATCACGAATTAGGTGCTGGACTAAATGAATCTATCTATCAAGAAGGACTGGAAATAGAGTTAAAGAAACAACAAATTTTCTATGAACGGGAAAAAGAAGTCCATCCGCACTATTGTGGATTAAAAATGGAGGCAACCTTTCGTTTAGATTTTTTGTGTCTTGCTAATGTAATTGTGGAATGTAAAGCGGTATCTAAATTGACAAACGAGCATCGCGCACAACTATTTAATTACATGCGACTTACCAAAATTCGCGCAGGAGTTTTGGCCAACTTTTCTCCTATGTTTATGGAATTAGAAAGATATTTTTATAATCCAGAAACAAACGAGATATTAACATATAGCGGAGAAGCCATTCAAATATGACGCAATAGACGATAGATATACTCACGAGCAAGGCGCAATGTTGGCGCCGCGCAGGAGTTGTTTAGGTTGTCTTTTAATCACAAAAAAAGCATTAGTTGTATTATTTTTATGAAAAAGAAAAAGAACTTACCGTTATTACAAAACATTGAGATTACGGGTATCGCGGCGGAGGGCAAAGCCCTCACCCGCGTGAATGATATGGTGCTGTTTGTACCCTATTGTGTGCCTGGCGATATCGTGGACATACAAGTAACCCGCAAAAAACACTCCTTCATGGAAGGTCGTGTGGAGCGTATCGTGCAACCTTCGCCCGTGCGTTGCGAGCCTGTGTGCAAACACTACGGCGAGTGCGGTGGCTGCAAATGGCAAATCCTCCCTTACGAGGAGCAACTGCGCCACAAGCAACAGCAGATCATTGACAACCTCACTCGTATCGGTAAGATCGAACTGCCCGAGATCTCCCCTATCCTCGGCAGTCAGCAGGTATATGAATACCGCAATAAGTTGGAGTTCACTTTCTCCGACCGCAAATGGCTGAGTTGGGACACCATCCGCGCCGCAGGCGGATTGGAGAATGTGGACAATACCCATGGACTGGGTTTCCATATCCCTAACTGCTTTGATAAGGTGTTGGATATCACCGAGTGCCACCTCATGCCCGACATCAACAACCGCATCCGCAACGGTATCCGCGAGTACGCGCGCTCGTTGGGTATTACTTTTTATAATGAACACGCGCACGAGGGACAATTGCGTACACTCATCCTGCGCTCCAACCACAAGGGCGAGATCATGCTCATTGTCGTTTGGGCGGACGAACCCGACATGCGCGTGATGGAGTATATCCGCGACTCATTCCCAGAGATTATCAGTCTGTTGTATGTAGTGAACCGCAAGTTCAATGATACGATTGGCGACCAGGAGGTGCATGTCTTCCACGGACAAGATCACATAATGGAGCAGATGGAGAACTTGCAGTTCAAGGTAGGACCTAAGTCTTTCTATCAGACCAACACCTTGCAGGCATACGAACTCTATAAGGTAGCGCGTGAGTTTGCAGATTTGACGGGCAATGAGTTGGTGTTCGACCTCTATACGGGTACGGGTACAATTGCCAATTTCGTAGCGCACCAAGCGCGTCAGGTGATTGGTATTGAGTATGTGCCAGAGGCGATTGAGGACGCCAAAGTTAATGCGAAGATTAATAATTTGGACAATACTCTATTCTTCGCGGGCGACATGAAGGATATTTTAAACGAGGACTTCATTACGCAATACGGTCGCCCCGATGTGATTATCACCGACCCACCCCGCGCAGGCATGCATGAGGATGTGATTAATACGATATTGTTTGCCGAGCCTCAGCGCATTGTATATGTGAGTTGCAACCCTGCTACGCAGGCACGCGATTTGAATATGCTGGACAGCAAGTACCGTGTCGTGAAGGTGCAACCTGTGGACATGTTCCCCCACACCCACCACGTGGAGAATGTAGTGCTACTGGAGAAGCGATAATCCGATAATCAAGGAAGATTTCCCTATCTATACTATGAGATTAGTATGAGATAACTATGATATTACTATGTGATTCAAGGCACATAGTAATATCTTTTTTATGCTGTTATTCTTAGTCTATGTTTTCTCTTGCCTTTAGTCTATGCTATCTTTTACGGGTTCATAACGGGTTTTTGACGGGTTCATAGTGGCACTTCGTAGGCCTATCGGTGGCACTTCCGTGGCAAATCTCTGTAATACAAAAGGGTATTGCGACTCGACCGTCAATTATCTATTTCTTTCCCTGTCGCTCACCAATGTTGGGTGAGCGAAATGTTGTTCATGTTGTCTTTATATATAGAATTAGGATTTTTAGAATCTTTAGAAAACTTAGGATTCTAAATTTTCTAAATCTTCTAACATACGGTTGTCACGCACACTATCTTGCAGTATGGTTATTTGTTCTATCAATTCTGCCCAAGTAGGAGCGGAGCGATGAATCATTGAACTGCGCATGACTTCGTAATCTTTTTGCCAGATAGCCGCAATATCTTCGCGAGGTAATAGGCAAATTCGTTTGCGTATATCTCCTGAATAATCAACTCCTTGTACAGAAGTAAACACCTCACGATGATGACGAATCGTCTCCCATAAAGCATCATCTGCAATTGCCTCAGCTGCAAAGGGTTGCTGCATCATTTGGTATAAGTCATATAAGTGTCGACTTTTGCGATCTGCTTGCATACCATGCCCAGGCACGCTAAAAAGCTCATGCAAGAGGAACATCTTCTCTACCATGGTCTTAGCAGGAATGGCAGTGGAGATGGAACTATTTATAAGGGTGGTTGTGATAGCAGGAAATAGTTCCTCTACCATACTATGCACTTGCACTTGCTCGTAAGGTTCTACTAATGAACGCGCTCCTACTTCCAGCATTACCACTGGACGCAGATAATCCAATTGCTCTTCAAATGCACTTTCGTATGCAATGAAGATTTTACGAGGTTCGGGATATGTACTATCTCCCTCTCCATCAGGTTCTACAGTTTGCGTACATTTATCAGCCAATCCATATTGGAGGATTGCGTCTTGTAGCATTACGAACAATTCGTCTCGGACAAATATAGAGGAGCGTTTGCGTAGTTTTTTGATTCCTTTCTTGGTTAAATCGCCTTCTAAATCAAATAGTGCCCTTCCGACTGCCAAGTCAATATCCTCAGAGAAGCGACTAATCAATCCCCATGCTTTGCTGAGTGAGGTACCCCCTTTGAATATCAAATGCTCTGCAACAGGCAATGAGAACACAATCTGCAAGATTGCGGTTACCCAAATATCTTTTTCAATGGCTTGTACTGGCAAATTTATACGTAAAGCAGTTTGGTCTATGATTTGCCTTTGTTCTGATTTTGATAATGTAAAATAATTATTCATACGCACCTTTTACTATTTCTCTAATCCATCCTGTCATGCGACCATAATCACGCTCAATATCGGATTGCTTTTCGTGTTGCAATAGTTGATGAATTCGTTTAATATGTTCTTCCGTAACATTCGCTTGTCCCAAATCACGCAATGCTACATTTATCAACATCGCCAAATAATTGACAAAGGAAAGGTTCTTCAGTGCGGTGTGTTTAAAAGTTACCACACAACCATTTAGTATCTCTAACTTACGCGAAGTGCCATCGGTTAAATATACAAAGTTCAATGGTACTTGGGTAGATAGTCCTAATTTATTTTGCGCCCATACGCCTGTTGGTACAACTCTGGCATGATCTCTTTTGGCAATAACTTTTACGATGTCATCCACGGATGGGAACAATACACCTAATCCTAATTGTTTATCAATCTTTGGATAACAATATATACCTCTTGCTACACGAATAATCTTCTCTTGCTTAATCAAGATTTCCATGGCTTTGTGTATTCTATTTGCAGTTCCTAAGTCAGCAAAAGAATCCGAAAAGAACACTGTACCCCTTCCGCGTTTTGATAATTTAGCAATTATTTGTTTCTCAATACTTTCCATGACATTTTATGCATTATTTTTTCAGCAATTCAATGTGTTTTTATGAATTTCGCTGCAAAGGTACAACAAATAATGCACATTTGCAAGAAAATCGCACGAAAGTTGATTTTCAAGTGCGATTTTCTTGTATTTATCGGGTGGAAAAGCTATGCCTGGTGGTCGTTCAATGTTTTTTGTCACCAACTGTATGACATATCTATATCCCTTTGTCCGAACTGATATTATTGCGGAGCAGCGTTTATGATATTGTTTTCATACTGTAATAACCGATTCTTTTTCTTTCGATTATGCGGATTTATTTTTTATTCGGCGATTTTAAACTTTGTCTTACACTTTATTTCAGTGTCATGTTACTCCAAGATTCAGTAACTGCCACTGATGTTGCTATATTTGGAGATTGGGATTTATCATTTACCAATATAGACTCTTTTTGAACATTCTTTTTAATATATTCTGCTAACTCTCCGTATGTAACATCGCCTTTAGTATCTTGCAATTTCTTCAACAAGAAATAAGTAAACATGCCATGTGTTTTCTCTTTGTATGCCATAGCGGTTTCATCTTGCGATGCAGCAGCAAAAACTACGGTATTTCCATTCAATACCTCTTTCTTTGCCTCTCGTGCTACTCCACGAGCAGCCACCAACATTGAACCTTCTCGGTTTGATCCTGTAAAACAAGCATCTAAGAAATAAGTGATATTAGCAGCTTTTGTGGCCGATAAAGTAGAATAAAGTTTATTCAAGCTATAGCATGTAACGATATTTGCACCTTTTCCATCCACAGGTATGAGATAGGCTTCATTAGTATTTTCATCAGGAATACCATGACCACAATAGTAAACGATGATATTCGCCCCCTCATCAATATTTGCTAGCTTTACCAATTTCTCTACTTCACCGTTCATCATACCAGATGTGGCATTTTTTGCGTAGAGTACTTGTTTCTCTGGAATGCCTAACGTCTTGATACAATATTCTTTGAATATCTCTCCGTCATGCAAAGCATAATCCACATTATCTACGAACTCATAGTTCTCATTTGCAATAATAAGAGCATAATTATTTTCAGCCTTCTTGGTGCTTATAGGAATATTTACATCTACCTCTGACTCAACAGTTGGTGCAGGCATATCCTTTGCAGTAACCTTGCTGATTTCTTCATATTGCTTGTTAATAGTGGTTTGCTCTTCTTTAAGATTGCTTTGTTCTTGTCGAATAGCTCGCATATCTGAAAAAAGACTTTTAATGTCTTGATCCGCTAAATGTTGAGATAGATTTTCTATCTTTTTCAACTCTAATTGTTTTGCAAGAAAATCCAAATCTTCAGCCTCTTTTTCTTTAGTTTTTTTAAGAATGCGTTTACCCATACTGCTTCCAACTTCAGACCATTGTAAATCGTAATTATATTGGGTTTGTGATACATTTTTATTCATAACAGAACTATAGCGATTGGTAGTTCCAATGGCTTCTGCTGTAAATGTTAATTGCATATAGCATGTTTTCCCCTCATCTAATATAATAGGCATGAATTTTCTTGCAATAGAAGCTAAGCCTGTTGTATAGGCACCAACCTCTATTTCTACATTTGCTGGAATTTCAAGTTTAATATACTTTTTATTAGGAAGGTTTCCAATTTGAGCCCCAGCAACATCCACATAAACATTCTTTCCTATCATTCCACTTAAGAAGGAAGCAGGACGCATTAAATATAATGTTGCCGTTGCTTCAGCAAATACACTTGCTACTGATAATCCAATAAATGCTATGAGCATTTTAATTCTTTTAGTCTTCATAAAATTGCATTCAAATTTAATTAACTATTCTGATAACTCGTATGTTTCAACGATATTGATTTTTCCCTTTTCAATTTTTTTCTCAATTTGTTTATGTTTTTTTTCAGGAATGATGTTGAACTCATGTGCCAATACATCTTGCTCCAAAATGGTTTTATTTTTAATAGTTTCTAATACTAATATATATTTTTCTCCATTTCTTACAACTATATTATGTTGATATTGGCGTTTTGCAGGGTGTTTTTGTATAACTTTGTGATTACTAAAAGAGGTTAATCCGCGCATCTTAAAGAACTTCATAGGAGGCATGTCTTTTGTTGTGACAACTGCTGCTTGAATATCAAGCGTTCCTTCAGAGACTTTTACACATACGCCATTATTTGGCTCAACATTAGGAAGAGTAGCATCGTTAATAACAATGTTATACTCCAAACATTCCGTAAATTTTGCTTTGAGATGATTCTCACAAATTACATACACTTCTGCATACTCTTGTGCAACGATGCCCGCAATTGATAATACTACGAACATCAAAATAAAACTAATTCGTTTCATAATGTTTTTGTTTTTTTAGTTTTTGATTATTTTATTATTTGCTTCTTATTTCAACCACTTTTTCAGTTACTTGCATTTTCTCATCTTTCACGCGATTTTTTCTCAGCCACTTCTGAAAATCAGCTACTGATAATTCAGGAAGGAATTCACCTTGCTCTGTAATGGGCATAGCAAATGGATTTTGCGAAAAGACAAATAGCAATGTGTTAAATTCACTTTTCTTTTGTGTCACTAAAATCGTCTCTTCTCTGTATGGATACAAAGGATCTTTTGTTGATAGAAAAGTATAATTTGTATTTAAAGCAACATTTCGCGCTTTGCCATTC
>JBGVFY010000051.1:0-2326 GCA_045121435.1 Paludibacteraceae bacterium
TCAGAGTACGCGGGTGGATATGGTTATAGGTCGTTGGAAGTCATCGGGTTTTATTACGCAGACGGACAAGAACACCTACAAGAAGACACCCAAGGCTCACCTCCCCAAATAACCCAAATTTATGTATCAAACAAACGACCGTTTAGGTGGTACATTTCGAGTGCAAAGGTACAAAAAATATCGCATATTTGCAAATAAAATCAACAAAAAAAACACACAGAAAATAACATAATAGATACACACACTTCCACACTACCACACTACCACATAAAAAAATGCCTCCAATTTTGCTATATATTTTGTCATTCCAAAAAAATATTGTACCTTTGCCCCGAAAATTTAAACTCGTAATTCAAAACTCATAATTCAAAATTATCTACATGAAATATACATACCACATAACCATTCCATATCAAGATGTAGATGCATCACGCCGAATACGCCTGTACGCAATGGAAAACTACCTGTTGAATGTGGCAGGCAAAACTGCCGATAAAATGGGAATCGGCATTCCTGCGCTACTACCCATGAACTATACATGGATCATTACCCACCTCAACATGGAAATGCTATACCTACCCAAACATGGCGAAGAAATTGTCATAGAAACTTGGATTGAACGCAATGCACACATGCTGTCCGTACGCGACTTCCGTATATATGGGATAATGGATAATGGGAAAGGGATAGTGGATAATGGGAATGGGATAATGGATAATGAAGGGTTACAACTGATAGGTTGTGCTAAATCTGTGTGGGCAGTACTGGATTTGACCTCGCGCGAGATTGTTAATGTGTTCGATATGCCTATGTTTGAAGGTAGTGTGGATGGCGAAGTGCTGAATATGCAACGCGTTGCACGCCTTCGCCCAATACAACTGGACAATATCGAAGACGAAAACGGAGTGGCAGGCGAAGTGCTGCACCAAATACAATACTCCGATGTGGATTACAACCGCCATTGTAACTCCTGCAAATACCTCGAATGGATGGTCAATGCCATGCCAATGCACGACAACCAAAAGCCTTTCCGACTGGATATTAACTATGTGAAAGAACTCTATCAAGGCGACAATATGTGGACACGATTCTTGAAAACAGAAGATACAGTCCAATATCAACAAGTGGACGAAAATGGTACCACCTGCTGTAGTGCTAAAATTTCGCAAATAGAAAATATGAGTTGTTGATAACTTTTTCTTTTTGGAAAACTTTTCAACTTTTTGAAAAATGCAAGTTGTTTATTATTAGCGACTTGCATTTTTATTTTGGAAAACTTTATATGGTTGTTGAAAACTTTTTCTTGCAAAAAATTTGCACATATCATAAATATGTAGTACCTTTGCACCCGATTTCGCGCCAACCAAATAATGCGAAGCAGATAATGTGCGAATTACAGAAAAACATAACAACGTGCGAAGCACAGACAATGTGAGTGAAACGAACAAAAAAATATATCATGGAGAAAAAGATTTACACCCAAAAAGAAGCAGAACAAGCGTCCGTCAGTTATTTTGGCGGCGATGAGTTGGCTGCTCGTGTTTGGAGTACCAAGTATGCGTTGAAAGATTCGTTTGGTAATCTCTACGAATTGACCCCAGACGATATGCACCATCGTTTGGCAAGCGAGATTGCGCGTATTGAGAATAAGTACGCCAATCCTATGTCGGAAACCGAGTTGTTTGAACTATTGCGTGACTTCAAGTACATTGTACCTGCTGGTAGCCCAATGACGGGTATTGGCAACGACTATCAAGTAGCCAGTCTGAGCAACTGCTTTGTGATTGGTCAGGATGGTAGTGCCGATAGTTATGGTGCTATCATTCAGATTGACGAGGAGCAAGTACAACTCATGAAACGCCGCGGTGGAGTAGGTCATGACCTGAGCCATATCCGTCCTCATGGTAGCCCAGTAAAGAACTCCGCACTTACCTCTACTGGTTTGGTGCCATTCATGGAGCGTTATAGCAACTCTACTCGCGAGGTGGCACAAGATGGTCGCCGCGGTGCATTAATGCTCAGCGTCAGTATCAAACACCCTGATAGCGAGGCATTTATCGATGCTAAAATGGAGCAAGGTAAGGTTACTGGTGCCAATGTGTCTGTGAAAGTGCATGATGATTTTATGCAAGCAGCTATTAACAAACAAATGTACCAACAGCAATATCCTATTGATGCGACTGAACCTACATTTGCTAAAGAGGTAGATGCACAAAAACTCTGGAAAAAGATTATCCACAATGCTTGGAAATCGGCTGAGCCGGGTGTATTGTTCTGGGATACTATCACCCGTGAGTCAGTGCCAGATTGCTATGCTGATTTGGGT
>JBGVFY010000052.1:0-1550 GCA_045121435.1 Paludibacteraceae bacterium
AAGTTTGGAAGTAATAAAAAATGATGTACCTTTGTGGTACAAAATCGTGGGGTTCTCCCACTTGCTCATTAACCTAACTAACCTAACACTAGTAGTCCGAAAATGTACCAAGCATTTTCGGACTCAATCTTTTAATAGGGCACCCCTCCCTTAAAAAGCGTGGTAATGATGCAAAAAGCGTTAAACTGTGATATCCATCCTGCCTTTATAGCCCTGTAATAGAGTAGTCGGTACCGGCAGTGATATTTGTTTCGGTATAGACATTGCAAAAGCGGTCTATCGCCTTAACCATAATTTTGGCGTTAGGACTCTTCAACCTATATTTATACATATGGTAGCAGTTGGCGTAGGTGTTGTAGTTCTTATCCTTTTTACCCAAAATACCGAGATAAAGACCTGTAAAGTGCATATCGCTGCTAATATTGGTCAGCGTCGAGTAGTATGGCGCTTCGAACGAGCCGTTGCCGTCAATGCCTACACTTGAAGTGTTCGGCTGATTGTCGTGATATGGTCGTGGGTTGTTTGGTATGAGTATCATCTCCCCGGAATATACTCCATCCTCATACACTTCGACTTTCCAGTTGGAGTCGGCATTATACACATTCGCCAGAAGGATATCCGATTCGAAGTTGAACTTGTAGTAGCCCTTCACGCCATAGGTGTCGCTTCCCGACTTTTTGCCACCAGTAATAGCATCGCCACGATAGAGTCGCATCTGGTGTGAGCGAGTGTTCATCCCTTTGGTGAAGCCCATATAGTACCAATCTGAGAAGGTTCCACCTTCGCTGATAAACACCTGATAACCAACGGGTGTGCCATCCATTGTTATGTTCGATGCCCACCACGAGCCACATAGAGCACTCACATTGTGCTCATATATTTTCGAGCCTCCTGCGGTTGTTGTGTTGTGTAGGTAGTTCTGATTTATGTGGGTGTGTCCTGTAAGAATATGGACCTCTTTGAATTGAGAGAGAAGATTTAATACCGCACTGATGTTTGTGCTTGTTTTGTCTAAGAATGGTATGTGGGCACACAAAACAACCATCTTGCCGGAAGGCACGAGTGCTAAATCTTGGCGTAGCCACTCCACTTGTTGGTTAGAGAAGCCGATGCGGCTGGTATATTCGTTGCTGCTACCTATATAATATTCTATATTGCGCATACCAACAATATGCACATCGCCTCGGTCGAACGAGTAGTTGGCCGGACCAAACACCGCCTCGTGATCACGCTGCATCTTGATCTGCCAGGTTGAGTTGTAGCGGTCGGGCTGTGGGTCAATACCTCCTCCGTGATAGGCGTAGTTATTGTCGTGGTTGCCCATAACCTGAAATACGGGCATACCAACCTTTGCCTTTGAGAATTGCTCTCGCAGAGGCTCTCGGTACTCCGATGCGTTGCCCGATTTCGAGAAGTTGGTCGAGATAATATCGCCGAGGGTTATGCCGTAGCAAGGTGTCGATTGTGATAGCTCGGCACAGTGCGAAGCAATGCCCGGTATCGCCTCGTTCTTCAAGCGATTGAAACCCTCACTATCCCAAATCTGAGGG
>JBGVFY010000053.1:0-43064 GCA_045121435.1 Paludibacteraceae bacterium
TGCAACACCTGCATTAACAGTAAGTAAGACATCACTTACTATATCCACTAAAGTCGGCAGTTCTAAAACAGGTACTTTTACTTTTTCAGGTACTAATTTAACTTCTAATGCGACTTTAAGTATATCAGGAACTGATGCAGAATATTTTTCTGTATCACCTACTTTTGAATCACCAACTTCAGGATCAATAGCTACCACCACAGCAACTGTTACCTATTCTCCAGAAGAATATGGAACTCACACTGCAATTCTTACAGTTAAATCGGGAACTGCATCCAAAACAGTAACGCTTAATGGTACAGCCACTTGTTCCTACAATATCAACTACACCACCAACAACAAAGCGGATAATGATGGTGGTACATGGAGTGAGAATAACTGTTTCGAACAAGTTGGTTCTACCACCGAATGGCGTTATGAGATGACTCTGCCTGGCGGTAAAGGTAGTTTTTGGGTTGGTAATGGCGCTTGGGTAAATAATAAATCTGAAGTACAAAGCTTATCTACTATCACTTTTGTTGGGCTACAAGGCACTTCTTGTGGAAGTAAACCTTATCCTGGCGAAGGTGCTGTAGGATATGTACGTATATATTCTGATTCCGGATCAAAAAACTACTACGCTGCTTTCCAACCTACTTACCAAATTTCATTTGGTATTGAGGATCAAACTTGGCAAGACAAGCCATTTGCTTTAGTTTCAGGGAATCAGTATGAAACGGAGTTGATAGAACTGCCAGCGGATTTCTCGAATACTTACAAATACTATGTTGGTCCTAAGAACAGCGATAATACCACCAATTGGGTAAATGAAAAAAGTAGCACTGATGCTGTGAGTACAATGGGCGGAATGTCAAGCCCTGCTGATCTAAAAAGTGCGAAGGGTAAGTTCCGCATGTATGATAACTCATGCGATAATAACTGGTATTGCTCGTTTATTCCGTATTATAACTACAAACTGCTCAATGATGATGGTTCTATCTTCTATGCTTCTGAGTATATTTCATCCGAAGCAGCGAATAAAACGACAACCATATATTCTACCAAACCAACCAAAATGGGTCATACATTTGTGGGGTGGAGCCGCACGAAAAATGCTACTACAGCAGATGTAAAGGCAGGTGATTCTTACAACTATTGGAAAGTAAATGACACATTCTATCCTGTTTGGAAAAAAGATACCTATACTATAACTTCTAATCTTACGAATTGTAGCAGTTCTCCTGCAATACCAACCAGTTATACATATACTGGCTCTGCAGCAAACTTGACTTACACAATTACGCCTGAAAGTGGCTATCGTTTACCAGATGCTATCACAGTTAGTGGTTGTACATATACATGGGACAAAACTACTGGTCAACTTAAATTAACAGGAACGATTTCTGGCAATGTAACCATAACTATAGAAGCAGTAAAAGTTTACACTATCACCTGGAAAGTCAATAAACAAACATATACAACAGGTTCACCAACTCAGTCTATTGATGCGGGAAAAACTTATAAGAATCTCACTCTCCCAACCGCTCCAGCGGATAAAACACTGGAAGAATGTTATGACGACAAAAAGTTTGTAGGATGGAGTACTACCAATATCGGTTCTGCAGAAAGTGATAAACCTTCTATTCTTTTCAAAAGTACATCCGAAGCACCAAATACAGCAATAACAGATAATACAACTCTGTATGCTGTGTTTGCAACGGAAAGTACAATAGACGGAGAAACAGTAAATACAACTGCAAGCGTAACAATTGCTAATTATGCAGACAGTAAAAGTTGGAGTAATGAAACCCGATATACTTCCGTAATTATAGATAACAATGTTACGGCAAGTGTCAGTAGCGGTACAAATACGGGTAAGTATTATACTTCTGATGATACTTGGCGTTTGTATGCTAATGAATCAGGACAGTTAACCATTTCTACTTCGGAGGGTAGTTTATCTTCTATTATACTGACCTTCACCACAAAAGATAATGGTAAAATTTCATATAATAGTACTACATTGACTTCAGGTAGTAGCGTTTCTGTTTCTGGTACATCTGCTAATTTTTCGGTAGGTTCAACAAGTGGTTCAAAAGGTAAAGTCTTTATAACTGGTATTTCTGTTACATATACTACAATTGGTGAATCAACCACCGAAACCTCCAACTATGTTACCGAATGTTGTACACTCCACAATATCACTTTGGATGGTAGCGGTACAACTACTGGCGGCACTTTCTCTGCAAAGGCTGATAAAGCATGCAAAGGTGAAGAAATTACATTAAGCGCTACAGCGAGTAAGTGTTATGAGTTTGTTTCATGGACTATAAAAAAGACCTCTGATGGCAGCGATGTTACTAATACTGTTTTGAATGGCAATACCCTTACCATGCCAGACTATGCTATAACAGTATATGCGACATTCAAATCATTGAGCGTCACTGAGATAACACTATCAATGACAGGTGGACATAAGAATCTTGATGTGGGCGACCGCAACCAGCTGTTGGTTACTTATACCCCAGCAGATGCTACTTGTGACAATGCAATTGATTCTTGGACAAGTAGTGATGACAATGTGATGTCAGTTACCAGTGACGGTTTAGTAGAAGCTCTTCGAGCAGGTAAAGCAATCATCACTGCTACTACAGAAGGTGGAGTTACAGCTACCTACGAAATCACTGTTAATAACCCTGCCTGCGACTCTTGGTACATTCACTATTGGAATAATTCTACAAGTGGCGACGAGTGTTTCTATAAAGTGAAACCAGATGACCCTAACGACCATGAGTGGCGAACCAATAACTTCTCATTGCCAAGTTTTAGTGATGAGGATAAGTTTATTGTAAACAACACTCCAGAAGATCCATATAAGACAGATCAAGTATTTAGAACGTGTATCGGTTTTGCTGATATTCAGCGTGGCGGACAAAACTGTGGTACCAATCCATACCCAGGACAAGATGCATACGGACAACTCAGTATCTATGATGATTCTGAGACTCTTAACCGTTATATTGCATTCTATCCTGCACAATATCTTGTTACTTATGGTAAAGAGGGGGCCACTCCTTGGGAAGTATTACCACTCAACAATACCACGGGTTACGAATATGAAACCGAGCCATTTATGGTTCCTAATAGTTACAAAACAGATGACACTTATAGATATTATGTAGGTATCACAGACAAAAACGGTAATATCAAATATGTAGGATACGAGTTCGGCGGTGTGGAATATAAGAAGAGTAGCGTAGATCCAATGAATACCGTTAATGGCTTGTCTGCTAATGATATGGCTGGCAAGTGGGGTACATGGCATATCTATTCTAACTCATGTGCTAACAACTGGTATTGCGAATTTATTCATTACTACCGTGTAGATTTCAACCTCAACGGTGGCGAAGGTGACATCGCTCCACGCTATGGAAAAGCCACTACACCATATGTTACATTCAGCACCAGCGATATTACTGCACCTACGCGTGATGGATATACCTTCCTCGGTTGGAAAGACCAAAATAATAAAATTTATGCGCCAACTGATGCAACAGTTACCATCAACAAAGATTTAACCTTAACCGCCTTGTGGATTGAGGAATATGGTTCTGACAACTGCCGCTGGGAAGAAGTTACCATAGATGATATCGAATATGGCGACGAGGTGGTAATTGCAATGGAAAAGAATGGATCTACTTATGCTCTTGCTGATAACAATACAGCAGCAAGCTCTGCTCCTTCAGCGACCGAAATCTCTATTAATGCAAATAAAACAATCAATACGGATATTACCAATATTTCAACTTCGTTAATTTGGAATATCGATTACGATAAAGAAGGTACAAAGAATCTTGTTATTTACTCTACGAAGAATGTAGGTAAGTGGTTGTATTCTAATGCTGCCAACGATGGAGTCCGTATCGGTGATAACACTAATAAAGAGTTTAAGATTGTAGAAGGAACTGGAAATGATGCAGGAAACTTCTTCCTATATCATATTGCGCAATCACGTTATTTGGGTGTATATTATTCGAAACCTGATTGGCGTGGATACACAAGTATAAATAGTCAAATTACTGGTCAAACCCTCAAACTCTACAAGAAAGTTTGTCTTCCAGAGGGACAATACCGTGTAACTTGGGACGCTAATGGTGGTCAATGGTCTGACGGCTCAACTACAAAAGAAGAAGTTTACGCAGAAGGTGAAACGATTAACACACCTGATAAACCAAAGCGTGACGGTTATGAGTTCACAGAGTGGGCTCCTAATCCAACCACTATGCCTGATGAAAACACCACTTTCACTGCACAATGGGCAGAACTATATACTGTAAACTTCTATAGCAATGGTATAGAGGTGTGCTCTTTTGAGGAGATTGCAGGTCAGACTGTGAATTGTACGAATACTCCTACCACTTGTGATGACGAATATCCACATTTCATTGGTTGGACCGATACTGAAATTGACGGCGTAGCAATAGACAAACCTGCTCTTGTTACGTTACCTCTCACTGTTTCCGAATCGCAAGACTACCACGCTGTTTTTGCAAAAGGAACATTGGCTACAGGTGGAGATGCAGAAACAGTTACATTTGCAAATAGCGGATATTCTAATCAACAAACAATATCGACAGTAACTCTTACCAACGCTACCATCACATTTGCGAAAGGTTCTAATAATAACAATGCACCTAAATATTATACTACAGGTGCAGCAATTCGTTGCTACGGAGGTAATACATTTACAGTAACATCAAATAATGAAATTACTAAAATATCGCTTACATTTGCAACTGGTGAAGATAATAATAAAATTTTGGCAAGCACTGGTACATATTCTAATGATACTTGGACTGGATCTGCGAAATCAATCACCTTTACAATTGACGGTTCTTCCGGACATAGACGTATTGCAAGTATATCAGTTACTGCAGGTTCTCCTGAGAATCTAACTGAGTTTATTACTTCTTGCTGTACTCCATGGACAGCTCCTACATTATTCGCAAATACTTCAATCGCGGTTGGCGGAACAACCACCATTACCTATTCTGGTACTACATATGGTGATGTAACTTATACATCAAGCAATACAGATGTAGCAACCGTAGATGCTAATGGTAAAGTTACTGGTGTGAAACCTGGCAAAACGACTATCACTGCTTCATGGGATGGAGTAGATGGTTCTGGTAACTATTGTCCAGCAGAAGCAACTATTGATGTTACAGTAACAGGTTCATTTACTATTACCTACGATGCTAATCACGCTTCTGCTACTGGTGCAACCACTGCGACGACAATTGCCTACCCAACAGGTCAAGGTACTGTCGCTACCAATGGTTTTGCTCTTGCAGAACATCAATTTGTAAAATGGAATACTTCTGCAGATGGTAGCGGAACATCGTACAGTGAGGGTGCTTCTATCACTCTTACGGATGATATCACTCTCTACGCTATTTGGCAACGCTATTGCACCATCACATATGTTATTCCTGCTGGTGGTGGTACTTTAGCCGCAGGGGCAACTACGACTGTAGTAGCAGGCGGTGCAGTTCAAATGCCTGGAATAGAAAACAATTCTATTGATATAGAATATTCCTGCGAGAAACTCATCGGTTGGACAACTAATAGCGCAACTCATGAGGCTGCAGGTCTCAAACCAGATCCATTCTACGCTATTGGTGCTAGCTTATCTGGTATCACCCAAAACACCACTCTCTACGCAGTCTATAGCCGCGCAGGTAATGGACTAGGTGGAACGGTAACATTAACCGCAACTGAAATGGAAGGTTGGGAGGTTAAGGGTTCTTATGGTACTGTACGTGATTTGACTACTTGTGATGGAACATGGACCACCAATGGTATTAGAAGTGCAAGTAATCCTATCCAAATTAGTGGAGCATATTATGTGAAATTCCCTGAGATGCAAGGAAATATCACGCAGGTTGTATTGAATGTATTAAATGGAAGTGGTAATGCATTGACATCTGGTACTATGATACTAAAAGATGGTTCAGGTACGGAAATCGGTCGTGGTACAATTTCTGAAAGTACTTGTACAATTAATGTTTCAGGTTCGAATAAGACTGCGTATTTGTATGGTAACCAAGTAACCCGCATTGCTAATATCTCCATATCTTATGGTCCAGCAGCTATCATTTCTACGACTTTAAGCTGTACCAATGATATAGATGAATGTACAGTTACATATGATCTCAACGAATCATTCCTAGCTGTTGGCACACAAGTATTAGGTTCTTGTACAAATAGTACTTTCCGATTTAGTGAAATAGGGGAATATACCATATGCTCTGAACCACAAGCCAATGAATACAGACTGATTGGTTGGAATAACCAATGCGATGGAAAGGGATCGTTGACTTTCACACCAGGGCAAGTGATTAGCTCTCTCCCTCAAAATATTATCACTCTCTACGCACAATGGGTACCAGAGGTGATTGTACATGATTCATATGAGGAAACGAAGGTTTATCCAACAGAAATGGGTGGAAGTATTACATTGAATCCAGGTCAATATATATGTGATCCTCAAAAATATGAATTCATTGGTTGGACAACAGAAGACCCACAATTATGGCAACAACAAAATATATCACCTACGTTACTTGAGGAGAATCAAGACGGCACAGTTACCTTTACTCCTACCGAACCATCACAAGTATATGCTGTGTATGCCATAGAAGATATGGCAAATAGTGATGCGTTTAGGTTGTCTTCTAATGTAGATGGGACTACATATTATGTAGGTTATGACGCTAATCGCTCTGGAGGTGTTCGAGCAAGAAGCAATATAGAAGACGCACTTACATTCTACAAAGAGATTATAGATGCAAATGGGAATAAATATTTACTTTATTACATTGATCCAAGTGAACAAGATAAAGAGTATTTGTACTACTCTGGTAGTTCTCTATCTACCAGCAATAATCCATCAACTAATAATTATGGATGGAAATTCCATACTTCAGGTACGGGTTATAAATTCCAGTCTCTTTGGGATCAAACTCGCTATTTAAGTATTACTTCATCTAGTGTACAAACTAATACAACTGGTAGTGTATTCAATATTGAAACAATTGCTGAATACAAATATGTGGCTAAGACCAATTGTTCAGAAACCGTAACTATTACTTTTGTACCAGGTAATGGCACGATGACACCAAGCACTAACCCAGTTACAGCAAAGACAGGTGATGTTATCACCTTGCCTACTTGTGAATATGAAGGATGGGACTTCTTAGGTTGGGTTACAGAGAATATCGAAATAACTGAATTTGAGATAGATCCAAGTCGTCTTTATAATGGTAATTATGAGGTAGGCAACTCTGATGTTACGCTATATGCATATTATACACAAATACCAGAATCAGCAGAATTTGATGGTACAACTAGCGAAGTGTATAAAATGTATTGCGAAGTAGATGATAAATATTATTATGCTATCAGCCACGGTAGTAGCAGTCCAGGTACACTACCTTCTAGCAATATATGTCTAAATGCTGAGGAATGGGTATTTACAAATACTGGAGAAGCGAATGTATATTATATTCAAGATCACAATAATTTGTATCTTACACCTGAAGTCAACAATACGCAATTATTCTTTACATCCACTCCTTTCCCATGGAAAGTTGTAGAAATTGGCACTACGAACACCTATCGTATATATGCTTACAATACTAGAAACGATGATTATAGTCGCTTGATTATGTTCCTGTCTGGTGCGTTCTACCATAGTGCAAAGAATAACGAAGGCAATTCGGCTTGGCATCATGTAACCATCGGCGGCTGTCAAAATCCTGTATATACAACAGATCCACAACCAAGCAAAATATTTAATTTGATTGGTTCGCCAATGATTACATCTACAATCAATCAAACAGTCAAAGCTTCGCAACAACTACAATTAGTGTTGAAAGATATTGAGGCGAACACTTCGGTTACAATTGCGGGTGACGGTCTGACATTCTATGATGCAGATAATAACGAGGTAACTACTCTACAAACGGGTCCTAATGGTAGTTTAACTGCTACCCTTACTGTGGCATATACTCCAACTGTAGCGGATAATCAAATCGTAAATCCTGCCATTACAGTAACCTGTGGTAGCGCATCAAGAACATTCTATAATGTAACTTGTCGCTCACTCCCAGAGACCTTTGTCATTGCAGCAAAGACTGGAAATGCGTGGGTGGCGTTAACTGCTAACATACAACGTTCTGGAACTCAAGAGGCGGAGTTAATCCAAGTAGATAACATTACAACTCCAACCAAGGCTACTATAACTCCAAATACTACAAAATATCAATTGTTTGGGTTGCAGAACAATATACCATCACAGGCAAATTCACGTTATAAGAACAATGGAACCGCAGTGCATTTGTATAGCACGAATCAAAGTGAAGTAATTAGCGCTTCTACTTCCCCAGATACAAAAACATATATCAATGCAGACGCAACACGTGATAATGCTGCAAAATCCGCTAATGCATTGTTCTATGAGTGGCAATTGACGACAAACGATTTAGTGCATTACAACATCGTAAATAGCAACACCCAAAATACATCCAACACAAAATTGGGTTATAGTGCAAATTTCGCACAATGGGGAATGTATGCAAATGGTGTCAATGTAAACCAAGAAGTGGTACTCTTACCTGTCGAAAAAGAAATAACAGAAATGGATGTTGAGGTCATGGAATGGGGTGCTAGCAGTATGGCATTGCGATTTGGAGAATCAGCTCCTGCTACAGTTGACATTACATTAGGAGAAACCACAAAAGAAGCACTTACACTCTCTAGTACAAGCGATATTTATGTCATCGATGAATTAACATTGACAAGCAACGATGGCGAAGCGATGCTAATTGTTGATGCTTCAAATGAAAATAGCGGAAAATTTATTCGCAAGCCTATACTGCTCCATGGAGAGAAGAGTGCTTCTACTTACACTCGTGAGGTATGTATGCATACGGATATCGTAATTCTCAATGGGGGTAAACTTATCGCAGATGAAAGTACTAACTCACATGTTGATTTTGCAAATATCTATGTATATCCAGGTGGTAAATTAGTATTGGATGGCAATAGTCTTGGCGTTAAACAACAAGTATATCTGCGTGGTGGATATTCTTGGCTCAACCAAACCACTTATGCATTGCCAGAGGTTTATTTGAACGGTGAAATTAACTTCAACGGTAGTGGTAATATGATTTATGACTACTATATCCAGAATCATAAGTATTATCAATTTGCTCTGCCATATAATGTGCAACTTGCAAACGTTACTGATGAAGCGGGTAAGGATAACTTCCCTGTCTGGGTAAAACATTATAATGGTGCACTTCGTGCTGATGATGCCAATGCAACCAGTTGGGAGTGGTATCCAAGCGAAGGTGGTGATCCTACCGAATCTTTCATAGCAGGTGAAGGATATATCATTGCTGCCAAACCTCGTCAAGATGGCAATACAGCTAATCGTCCTCTATCAATCATCCGTTTCCCATTGGGTAATAAAGCATTCAACGAGACTAATGGCATAGAAATGGAGAAATCTGTTACCACAATAGCACACGGCATTGATGGTTACAAAGATGGTACTGTAACTGCAAATAATGTAGGCTGGAACTTCATTGGTAATCCATATCTATCCACTTGGAAGGGCGATATTGGTCACAAACAGTTGAGCAAATACCCTAACGAAGCAAATTGGGATGGCACATACGATTGGGTAGAAGCTCCTACTAAGTACATCACTATTATGTCACCTGAAGATGGTACTGATTATGCTCAATATGTGGCTTCTAACACTGAACTTAAACCATTTTTCCCATTCTATATGCAAGAAACGGCTGAGGGAGGAAAAGGAACAATCACTTTTACACTTACCAACCGAATGAAGAAAGCACCTGCTGAAATTTTGGCAGCAATAGTACGTGAGGCATTTGTTCAAATTGAGATTGTTGATGGTGACAATATAGACCAAACAGGTTTGTATGTGAGTGATAAGTATTCCGACGATATCGATTTTGACGATTTGGAGAAGATGTTTGGTACTGCTACAGATAAAGTTAAAGCATGGTTAGTACACGATAGTAAACATATGGCTTTCGAGTCTATGACCGAAAATCGTGCAGCAGGTTCTATACCTTTAGGTTATCGCGTTCCACACGAAGGTACATACACATTTACCATCAATGAGGAAATCAGTAAGCTGGATTGCATTGAAAATATCTATCTGACCGACTATGAGAATGGCGTCATGGACTACGACTTACTACTCAGTGATTATAATTTTGAAAGCCAGAGTGTGTTGTACAACGATACGCGTTTTACAGTCAGAATCATTATGAAGGAGAAAGGTGAAGGTACTGTTACTGGAGTTGATTATATTGGTGTACAAGATGAACTGCCTATCAAATTTATTTACCAAGATAAGATATTCATTTTGCATAATGAAACAATCTATGATGCAACAGGTAAAAAAGTAACAACTATCAATAAATAATGTGTAATGTTTAAAGATTCAAGATTAACGTTTAAAGAAATGGAAATTATGAAAGCAATAAAATTAGTATTGATAGTATTCGGATTAGTGAGCGTACTGAGCCTTAGTGCTCAGACGTTCGCTGAGCAACCATCTATGCAAATGCACTCCACTTCTGCCATGATGGGTTCTGGTAGCGAACTGCCACAGGCAGCTATTTCTGGGGTCTCTACCACTTATAGTTCTTCTACTTACGGTGGTGTTAGTGGTCCAAAACGTATTGGCGGTGGTGACGGTGGTGGACAAGAAGAAGACCCCGAGAATCCAGAGGATGTATATGACACTCCCCTCGGCGATACTCCTTGGTTCATGATGCTCCTCCTCGCGCTGGGCTACGCCCTGCGCGTAGCGCGTAAGAAATTTGGCAACCGGCTTCCGGTTGCCAAAAGATAATCGGCTCCCGGTTTCCGGCTCCCGGCCGCCAAAAAAGATAATCGGTTTCCGGTTCCCGGCTCCCGGCCGCCAAAAAAGATAATCGGCTTCCGGCTCTCGGCTCCCGGCCGCCAAAATTAATAAAAGAATTATGTCATCAAGATTTTTTTGCAGCGGTTACTACAAACTCGATGCATGGGTGTTAGCACATTGCATAGCCATCTTCACACGGCGTTTCTGCGATCGGTTCCTAACCGCGCAGAACGACCCCAAAGGTCGCCACTACGACCAGATGTATATGGCTGCACGCTCTGTATATGCCAACATCGCCGAAGGTCGCGCACGACACAGCACCTCTACCGAAACAGAGATGCGCCTGATAGATGTGGCACGCGGTAGCGTCATCGAACTGTCGGAAGACTTCATGCAACTCATCATTGAGCAAAACGGAGAACTCTGGCAGGCGAATCACCCCACCAAGCGAGACTTGCAACAGGTACCTTTTATCAACACCGAATATAAGGAAAACAATTGGTCACACGATGCTGCGGAGCGCATCAAAATGCAGGCGGCGTTGTACGAACCATTGGTGATGGGCAACAGCATGCTGGACTGCGCCAATGCCCTGTTCGTGCTATGCAGAAAGTTGGAGAAGATGCTGTCTGGATTCATCGACAAGTTGTTTGAGGAATTTACGCAGAAGGGTGGTTTCACCGAGAGCCTCACACAAGCCCGTTTGGAGCATCGCCAGCAAGAGGCACTATCCGCCCAAGCTCCGCTCTGCCCCAAATGTGGCAAACCGATGCTCCAACGCATGATAAAGAAAGGCACCAAACAAGGACAAACCTTCTGGGGCTGCAGCGATTACCCCCGCTGCGATGGCACCAGAGATTAATGATATGGCGACCGGCTGCTGGCTACCGGGAGCCGAAGATAATGGGGAACCGGCTACCGGCTTCCGGCAGCCCCAAAAGATAACAGGAGACCGGCTTCCGGCTACTGGGAGCCCCCAAAAAACAGATAATATGAAAAAGATTTTATTCCTTTTGGCTTGCGCTATCAGCGCAATGACCATGTCCGCAGAGACATTTATCCAAGTTACCGACCCTGCCACCCTGCAAGATGGCGACCAAATAGTGATGGGCTACGAAGCCAAATCACATGTGAGCGCAGGATTCTCTGACACCAAGAAGTTTATTGCCACCGCCGATGCTACCTTCGCAGAGGGGCAAGTGTCCGTAACCGAACCAACCACTATCACCCTCAAGAAAAATGGCTCCTACTGGAACCTCTATATCGGCACCAAGCCCGTTGGACATGCATCTGGTAGTAGTGACTTGGACACCAAATATCGCTACACCACCGACTTTGCCATCACTATAGAGAATGGCAATGCCAAAATCATTAGCCAGACACCTGGCAAGAATGGCAACGAGGTATTCTTTGCTTACAATCCTTCTTCGCCACGCTTCGCGCTCTATCACGCAGGCAGCAACATGAAAGAGATTACCCTCTACCGCCTCGATGAAAACTCAATCCCTGATGTGGTAGTCAAAGAAGTGACCATTGACCCCGCCGAACTCACTCTCCGCGAGGGCGATAACGCTACCCTCACCGCTACCGTGTCACCTGCCGATGCAGTAGATAAAACATTGGAGTGGGGTAGTACCAATCCCGATGTGGCAACCGTGACCAATGGCGTAGTAACCGCCGTTGCCAAAGGTACTGCACAAATCTGGGTAAAAGCTACCGCCGTCGGACTGGCTGACACTTGCTCCGTGACCGTGCTCGGTGCCATGGATCAGACTACCGTCACCTACAACGCTGTCAAAGACCCTGCCTGCCTCACCGAGGGCGCAAAAGTGTTCTTCGGCACCAGCAAAGAGGGCGAGGACTATATCATGGGCTACTACGATGTGAATATCAGCAAGAATAACATAAAAGGTGTTCCTGCCACCTATGGCGAGAACCGCCATACCGTTACCGCAGAGCAGGCATATGCCTACACCGTCAAACGCGATGGCGACTACTATATCTTCGTGGATCAAGATGGCAACTACCTACACGCAATTAGCGATAGCAAACTGCGTAGCACCACCACATTGGATGACAAAGCCCGTTGGACTATTGATGCTATCAACCAAGATGACGCTACCGTGGAGGTAAAGAATGTGTATTTCTCTTCCCGCGCCATCTACAATAACTGCCAAGGCACCAACGAGATTTTCAATATCTACAGCGGCTACGACCCATCGTATCTGGCAAAGACCATCCTCTATGCCTCTACCGCGCCTGAGTGGACCGACCGCGTATTGGATTCATGGATGGCTGTGGACACCACCATCCTCGACTGGGGACAGATGGAGCCTGACACCACCTACGCTTCCGATGAGAACTGGAAAGACTGGGGCGATGCACGCCGCTTTACATTGACATTCAATGATTTGACAGATGATATCATAGTCACACTCACAGGCAGCAATACCTTCTATTGCGGCACCGAGGTGATACGCAAAGATGTCAAGAACCCAGTGGAACTAACCGTATATTGGGAGACCGATGAGGTGGGCGTATATACCGGACAACTCACCCTCTCCACCGCTACCGAAGGGGTAGAGGATATTGTGATTGACCTCCGCGCCGAGGCTGTGCCAGCAGGTACATTCCCAGACCCAAACAAACCAATTTTCTCGCTCTCAACCCACGCTCTGAGTTTCAACCTCGATCCAGAGAACTATAGCGATATTCAGATGTTCACCTTCAGTGCCAGCAACCTGCAAAAGACACTCTACTGCAAGTGGGCACACACCAGTAGCGTGCTCTTCCAATATGAATATGAGAACGCATGCATGGAGATATTGGCAGATGACTATGAGGTAGAACTCAACGGTTCGGTGCATTTCCCTGCAGGTGTGGATTATGAGGATGTAGAGGTGTATGTGGCAGTGGATAACCTATGGTCGGTAGGCACCTATAGCACCAAACTGCATTTCTATAGTTATGAAGTGGGCAGCAAAGAGGAACTGGCTATAGATGAATATGTTACTATTACCACTAAAGTGAGCTCGGTGAGCACCGATGTAGAGGCTATAGGCGATGAGGCTATAAGCGATGAGGCAAGGAAAGTACTCCGCGATGGGCAACTACTTATCATTCGCAATGGCGAGGTGTACACGGTAGTGGGCACGCGATTGAAATAATTGTCCATAGTCATCCTCCAGTTCACTCGCACTTTTTTTGAAAATACGGCTTCGCCTTCTGAATCAGTTCCTACGCGTACTCTTATGGAAGTAAACTCCCAACGAGTAGCGTAGGAACATGTTCAATAGATAAATCTATCTTTTTCAAAAAAAAGTGCTCGCTTTACTTGCGTATGTGCTTTTTTTGTTGTACCTTTGTGCCCGAAATCAAATGAAAACGGTTAAGACACTCCACTTTGATTTTGTCTCTGTTGGTGTATCTCTTTCTGTGTCATTTGGTTATGCATACAATTGGTCGCTTGGTAACGACCCTTTTGTATATAATACACTACCAACCCTAATGGGCGAACAACAACATATCACTCTGTTGGAAGGTAAACAAGGCATGGAGCGGATGACCACCCGATGAACTGCCATTGGTGAGTACTACGGAGGAGTGAAAACGGTCGGTTCAGTGCGACAAAGAAACAATCCAGCCATTAGGCTGTAAACATACGCGACTATAGTCGCAGTGATCTTTGAAATAATGATATGATGAAATAAAACGATTAGGCTATTGGGCGATGAGGTGAGAATTAATTTTGTTTTGGCTCATATAACGCAGAATAAGAGGTGCCTTGGATCCATCGTTACCACCACGATACCACCCCGTAGGTGGCGGTACTTGTGTGGGATGGGGTAGGTGTTTGGGGAATGGCTTGATGTGGCTAATGGTAACCGAGTGGTAAGCGAAGGTTTGGCAGGGCAATTTTCGCAGCAGAAGATGCGTAGAAGATACGCAGAAGATACCCCGAAGATACCCCGAAGATACGCTGAAGATAGAACCTCAAAAATCGTGTTTTTTGGTAGCAAAGAAACGACCGTTTCTCCGCTACCTGAGCCAGGAGATGAGGTCTCGTAATTGACTGTAATTTCTTGCGCTAAGAAATTTGCGCTGCTGTTTCTGGTAAAGGAGACTTCATTTGTGTTTATGCCACTATTAGGAGTGAATGTAGTGGGAGAGGATGTTCCACTTTTACTCCAATTGGTTGGAGTATTAGGTTGTCCTGTCTTCCATTTGATAATTACAGAAACAATTTTACTACCTTCTGGTGTTGTTATTTTAACACCTGATGTATTGGCCGTGTAAAAACGCCATGATTCATCAGAACTATAATATTTAGAATCATTAGCTCCAGAGCCTAATGCTGTAAAAACAACATCCCCAACTGTTGCATTTGCTGTTTTTGCACCATTAGTCCAAGTGACACCACCATTTTCACCAACAATAAGAGTTGCTGTAGATTGTGAGCCTGGAGTTTCGGGTTCCTCACCTTCGCCAGAATTTTCGCCACCGCCACTACTAGAAGGGGTATAAGTAACTTCTATTTTTGAAATTCTACAATGTCCAGATCTACCACTTTGAGTAAATTGTATAGATGAAGCATTTCCACTCCAACTGCCAGTCTCGGAATTTAGAGTATATGATCCTACATCGGTGCTTACAGAGTTTGCAGTTTGGGTGTAGGTAATAGTTATTGCAGTAATGTTACCGATAGTAGAAGTTATGTTTAAACCTCCACCTCCATACCATCTAATTGCGGAACCTGATGTGTAATACTGTGTAGCAGTACTTTTTCCTTTTGTGAATGTAGCAGTAATACCCTCCGTAATAGCAATTGGAGTATCATCTACTTGTGTGTTAGCATTATACTTTTCACTAAAAGTAATGCTACTTGTCTCCGCCCACGCGTTTCCAACGCCGAGGGCGAGCATCGCGAATAACGCGAAAAATAGTTTTAATTGTTTCATATCATTATAATTTTGAGTTAATATATGCTACTATAGTATATTTAGCGTTCTTGCGAACGCCAAAGCGATCTTTGAAATGTTGAAAATGACTGATAAATATGCATTTTTGCGAGAAAAAACTTGCACAATTAAAAAAAATGCAGTACCTTTGCGAAAATTTTCGGATAAACCAATGCGAACTTTTTCAATGCGAACTTTTTCGCATGGAGCAATAATAGTACGTTAAACCATTATAATACAAAAAATTATGGCAAATAAATTTTCTTACGGAACCCTCGCTAAAGGTACGTTTTTTACTGACCGAAAAAACGAATTAGTACGCATGAAGCAGTTCTTGGATAGTGAAAATCACCTTGTTTTGATCAGCCCTCGCCGTTATGGAAAGAGCAGTCTGGTGAAAAAATGCGTGGAAGAGGTAGGTCGTCCGTATATTTGGTTGGATATGCAGTATGTTGTATCCGTAGCTTCGTTTACCACACAACTGCTGAAAGCCATTTTGGCGCAATATCCATTAGAGCGATTGCGATACGAGCTTCGCCACTTTCGTATAATGCCGACTATCACACTCAATCCGATGACGAATGAATGTCAATTCGGTTTTCAGCCATCGGAAGCAGCTGACAACACAATGCTTGAGGATGTAATGGCTCTTCTTCAAAAACTGAGTACTCCAGAAAAGAAATTGATTATCATCTTTGACGAGTTTCAAGAAGTATTGAAGATCGGCAAAGGTCTTGACAAGCAATTGCGCTCAATCATACAACTCCAGAGTGGACTCAATTATATATTTATGGGCAGTCAAGAGGGAATGATGCTTGAGATTTTCGAACGTAAGAAATCGCCCTTTTATCACTTTGGTGGACTCATGCGACTCAGTAAGATACCTTATGACGATTTCTACCAGTTCGTATTGGAGCGTCTGCCAGAGGTTTCTGATAAAGAGGGTGTTACGCGTGAAATATTGACTTTCTCCTCTTGCCATCCGTACTATACCCAGCAATTGGCTTTCGAAGTGTCTAATCAGATTGAGATAAACACTCTTCAAGAAAATGTAGTTACTTCTGCTATTCAAGCCATCTTGCAAGCACATGACCTCAATTATGAGCGTTTATGGGAGAACTTCAACAATACCGATAAAGGCACATTGTTGCAACTCTCCAACAGAGAGAACCCATTGAATAATAAAGCCATTGCTTCGAGTACAGCGTTCAGTTCGCTCAAACGATTAGTCAAAAGCGGAGTTGTCATTCGCACAAATGAGTACATATTAGAAGATCCATTCTTCTGCGAGTGGCTGAGAATGAAGCAAAATCCCACACGAATATCGTAATCAGCTGCAAGCGAAACTATGCACAATCGTTTTGCGTAATTCCATCGCACATTATCAGTCTGACACGGAGCAAAAACTCTGTGTCAGATTTTTATATGCTTATAGCGTAAATCAGTCATTTCAATACGTCAAAGAACCCTGTATATTGTTTTCTTCGGTATCCCTTCGGTAAGGGTTCGGAAGAAGCAATCAAAACAAGAGAGTGAATGATATGATGATAATTATTTAGGGAATGCCCTTTTATTGCCCCTTTATTGCCCCCTATCTCCATCGAGACCTCATCGGAACCTCATCGAGACCTCATCGGAACCTCACCGAGTGTTGGGTATAGGAAAAGCGAGTGATTGTTAAGAGATTGTTATGGAGGCGAACGTGAGCGAAGCGAAAAAAATCGTGCCTTTACACTTTACACCTTACGCTCTACACTAAAATTAGAAATATAACTAACTAAAATATAAAGCTTTATGAAACATTTAAAACTATTTTTCGCGTTATTCGCGATGCTCGCCCTCGGCGTTGGAAACGCGTGGGGTGCGGAAGAAACTGTGACTTTTACCAACAAAGATTGGAGTCCTTGGACAAAAATCACATCAGGTTCCTCATTTGAATCCTCTAATAGTAAGCGTGGTGTTGCTAACAATGGTGTCAATGGTAGTTGTAAATCAAGTACAAGTTACACGAACATAACCAAAATTAGTTATGTAGCTTCATCAAATACAACAGGTGGAAAAGTAACAATTAAAGTAGGTAACACTACTGTCGGTGAAAGTTCCATAACAAAGGATAATAATAAAACATATAGTTATGACGTAGACAACTTATCGGGAGTCATAACCCTATCCGTTACAAAACCTTCATCTAAAACTGTTTGGGTTAAATCAATCACTATAGTAACCTCTGATGAGGACGAACCTGGTAACGAAGAAACGGTCCTTTCCGTGGAACCAAAAAAGGTGGATTTTGGCACAAAGAATATCTATTTTGAATCTGAGAAACAAGGTAGTTTAGAGATTGAGATTACAGGTCAAAATTTGACAGGAGATGTTACTGCTGCACTTTCTGGAATTGATGCTAATATTTTTGATCTTTCTCAAGAATCTTTTACTCCTGAGGACGGCGAAGTTTCTGAGAAATTGACTGTATCATACGAAGTTTCAGGAGAAAAAGGTTATACAGCAACTCTTACATTATCATCAGATGGAGTAGATGCTATTGAATTGCCTATCACATTGACGACGGTTAATAAAAAACCTACTATCTATACAAAAGTTACAGATGCCGCAACCTTGAGTGCTGGTGATAAAGTGATTTTTGTATATGAAGCAGGAAAGAAAGCTGCTGGCGCACTAAGCAGTGGATATCTAACATCGATTGATATCGCCCAAGCTATCAATACAACTGCTAATCCTGCAACAGTTTCTATCACAGATGAAGCTGTTATTGAATATACTTTAGGTGGTACTACAGGAGCTTGGGAGTTTATTTCAGCTAGTGGAAAATTATCAGAAGCATCTGCCAATTCTACAAAGTCAGTTGATTTAGCATACAATAAAGGTACGACATGGACAATTGCCATTTCTTCTGGAAATGCCACAATAAAAGGAACAACGAACACAATTCAATATAACGAAGCAAATCCTCGTTTTAAAACATATACGAGTGGACAGAAAACAATACAACTGTATGCTATCTCTGTTCCTAAATATGCCGTTATTTTCACTCAACCAGAAGGTGGCGAGTTGATTGTCAAAAATGGTGAAACTGCTATCACGAGCGGTAATACTTTTGCTGAGGGTATCAAGCTTACTGTAACTGCAACTCCTGCTAATGGCTACGAAGGTGGTACAGTCATTGTAAAAGATGCAGATGGCAATGATGTAACCGCTACTGTTTATGCAGATGGCGTTCTCACAATGCCTGCATACGCAGTAACTATCTCTGCTACTTTTGAAAAGAAACCTTGTGAGTTGCTCGCAAAACCTACTGTAAGTGCTACAACGACCTACAGCAGTGCAACACTTACATGGGAGGCAGTTGCCAACGCAGCGAAATATAGTGTAAAAGTTGGTACAGCAGATGCTGTTGAAACTACAGAAACTTCTTACGAGGTAACAAGTCTAAATGCTGAAACCACATATACTTATCAAGTACAAGCAATTGCAGAAGCAGATCAAGATACATATTGCGATAGCGAAGTGGCAGAGGGTACTTTTACAACAGCCACAGCTCCTACTGCTACACTCACATTGAGCGATATTGAAGGTACAACTACTAAAACAGGTGCGTTGAATGGTACTATTACCTTGCCAACTGAAGCAGCTGAATGCTCTAAGACTTTCGTTGGTTGGGATGCAGACGAGAATTGCAACCACGCTCCTACATACGCTCCAGGTGCAGAATATACACTTGCTGCAGAAACCCAAACTCTCTACGCTGTGTATGCAGATGGTGAGGGTGGCGGAGATTTCACCATTACAAAAACAATGAGTGAGATTGTTGCTACTAATGGCTATACAGTAAGTGCTGGAAATACAGCGATATGCTACACATCCCTCACTTTGGATGAAAATATTACTCTATCAACAACAGGTCAAGCGAATTGCGGTAGTTTCTGGAGTGATCCCTGTGAGTGGCGTTTGTACCAAAATAAATCGGGTAATGCTATTGTAACGGCAACTAATGGATGTACATTAACAAGTGTTAAATTTACATTTACAGTTTCAAATACAGGTGTGCTTTTAAATAATGGTTCTCAAATGAAATCTAATACTGCTGTTGCAGCAAGTGGAGCTTCTGTTACTTATACAGTAGGAAATAGTGGTAGTGCTACAAATGGTCAAGTACGTATAACAGCAATTGAGGTTTCTTATTCTAAAGAAGGCGAATATTCAAATTTCTCAACCTCTTGTGTAGAAGCATTGAATGCTCCTACCTTCTCTCCTGCAGGAGGTACATTTACAACTGAACAGAATATTACTCTTTATGCTGAAGAAGGTGATATTTATTATACTTTGGATGGTTCTAATCCAACAAAAGAAAGTAATAAGTATGAGAATATACCTGTACTTTTGGATGAATGTGGTACAACTACTATTAAAGCGATTGCTATCAGTGCTGAAAGTAAAAGTTCAATAGCAAGTGCTACATACACAATTAACTTGCCAATCACAAATACAACAGCTACAGCATACACCCCAGCAGAGGCAATTGCTATCATTGATGGTGAGTGTGATAAAACTGAAGAAGTATTTGTAAAGGGTGTGGTGGTGTCAACAAGTGCTTTCAGTGCAGAATATGGAAACTACGATGTTATTGTAAAAGCTGTTGATGATAATAGCGCGACTCCTACAACCTTCACATTCTATCATATGTATAAGGCTGCTAGCCAAACTAAATTTACGGCATCTGATGAGGTAATAGGTGTTGGTGATATTATTACAGCAAAAGGTAAATTGACTAAATATTATTCTACTTATGAGTTGGCAGATGGTTGCTATATGGTAGAGCGTGTAGCATATACCGAACCTAAAACTGATATTTCCAATACATTAGAAACAGCTTATACTGTAGATAAAGCATTTGAGCTGATTAGTGATATTAAGAGTGATTTGGATAAAGAAGTATATGTTAAAGGTCTTGTAGCAGTTGCTTCTACTGAGTTGTATGAGGAAAAATATTTGACTTACTCTATCTCTGACAATGGACAAAACTCTGGTAATGTATTGAAAGTATATGATGGTTTGAATATTGATGGTGTAGCCTTTACAAGCAAGGATGATGTGAAGGTAGGTGATTATGTTGTGGTTAAAGGTAAGTTGCTCAATTATAAAGGTACTTACGAGATTAATAAATATAACCAACTCGTACAACACAAAAAGGCTGCTACTATTACTGTTTCAGACATCACAATGGAAGTAGGTGAGACAAAAACTATCGCAGCTACTATCACTCCTGCTGCTGCGGAGACTGCTGTAACATACACTATTAAAGAGAATGCTGCAAACGCGATCTCGTTGTCTAACAATGTGATTACAGCAAATGCAGTAGGTACTGCAACTATTACAGCAACCATTGCAACCGCAGCTGATTACATGGGCAAGACTGTTGATTTCACAGTTACTGTAAACGCTAAATCCACTAAAGAGAAAGTCGTTATCCTCGCTAAGTACGGTGATCAATGGTACGCAATGATGGCGCAATATGTAAGTGGTAAGACAAGCCACCTTGCAGCTCTCCCTGTAACTTATGTGGGCGGAAAACTCTACAATGTTGCAGATGCTGATAAATCCCTCATTGAATGGGAACGCGCTATAGTTGATGGTAAAGCAACATTCAAGAATGGAAGTAACTATTTGACTGGTAAATCAGGAAAAACCGATTTAACACTTGCAACTACTGCTTATGAATGGACTATAGATGGTGACTCTTATTTGACAGGCGATCGTACATTCTTATACAATGCAGAGAACAATTGGTTCCGTCACTTCGGCATTAGCAATGCTGGTAATAAGAACTACTCTGGTATGCCAGTCGTTACCGCTCCAGTTTATGCTACAGGTCAAGCATATGGTCGCACATCTGCTGCTGGTAAGTTCGGCACTATCTGCTTGCCATTCGGTTCTACTAACTACACTGGTGCTACATTCTACGAGTTCGTAGGTAGTGAAACTGGCAAAGTATATCTCGGTAGTGTGACTACTTTGGAAGCTGGTGTACCTTATATATTTGAAGCAAGTGCTGCTGAGGTTGCTGTATATGGCGACGGCACAACTGCTGCGACTCCAGGCAACAGCAATGGTCTTTACGGTACATTCACTGATAATACCGAAGTAGCTGTAGGTAACTACATTCTCAAAGACAATGCACTCTGCCAAGCAGAAGCTATTTGCTGGGTTAACGCATACCGTGCATACATCGTAATGAGCGAGGTTCCTACAGGTGTTCCTACCCAAATGCCAGGTCGTCGTTACATCGGCATGAGCGTACAAGGTGAGAATGAGACTACTGGCGTTGAAGACCTCTTCACAACCGACGCTCCTGTTAAGGTTATTGAGAACGGACAACTCATCATCATCCGCGATGGCGTTAAGTATAACGTACAAGGACAAAAACTCTAAGGCGATGAGATTATAAGGCTATAAGGCGAGAGGCAAGAATAGCGGTGAAAGCCGCATTCTCCTCGCCTTTACCCCAGCCTTTACACCTTACACTATACACTAAAAAAATAGAAAGATATGAAAAAAGTATATTTAGCGCCTCACACAGAGGCAATGGAACTGATTGCATCAACTGTTCTCATGGCAAGCCCAGGAGCAAAATTCATCCCAACAGGTGAAGCCGTAAGCGGTGCATATGGCGACTAATCCCCTCGCTCTTGCACCTCGCTACACCAAGTAGCATAGTGCATTACGAATTGCATTATTACTGCATTTCTAACCCATCAAAAAATCGTGCCAACCCCGCGTTAGGCACGATTTTTGATTATAATTAGATGAAAAATTTGGATATATCAGAAAAATAATGTAACTTTGCAGCGAAAATTGTAGATGGGTATGTATAGCAATAACGAAAAAATAGAATGGACACTTATCTTTGTAGCTGAATTTGGAAAGAAATTCGGATTAACATTGAAGCAAGCATTCAACTACTTGACGCGATACAAAGGTATTGATTTCATAGATAAACACTATGATTATGTACATACGCAATCGTTCCAATCAATGATTAACGACATTAGCGAATATTGTCACCGAAAAGGAGGAGAGTTAGTATAATACGTTGATGGGTGCATTACGAATTGCATTATTACTGCATTACTAACAATCAAAATAGTGCCTTGATATTAAACCCAAGGACTTCGACCAGAGGTTTACACCGCGCAGTCCAAAATCATCATCAGCACGAAACCTGCAGTGAAGCCCAAAGTAGGGAGATTGCTGTGCGGCTCCGCCTGCGACTCGGGAATCAACTCCTCCACTACCACATACACCATCGCACCTGCAGCAAATGCCAAAAGATAAGGTAAGGCTACGAGGCTATCAGGCGATGAGGCGATAAGCCACGCCGTCAGCGCACAAGCTATCGGCTCCACAATACCCGACAAAGCACCAATCGCAAAAGCCTTGCTCTTCTTCACACCCTCGGCATGCAATGGCATTGATAAGATAGCTCCCTCGGGGAAGTTCTGCAACGCAATACCTATCGCTAATGCCCACGCTGCGGACATCGAGATAGCCGAACCATCCGCCATAGCCGAACCCAACAGCACACCCACTGCCATACCCTCGGGGATATTGTGCAAGGTAACTGCCACCGATAACATGGTGGTGCGCTGCCACTGCTTGCGCTGAGGCAGACCCTCGGGCTTGTCAGCCCCCATATGCAAGTGAGGGATAAGCGTATCCAATAACAACAAGAATAATACACCCCCTACAAAACCCGCTGCCGCAGGTAGCCACTCGCTACCGCCAGACTCCACAGACATATCCATAGCAGGCAAAATCAATGACCATATACTGGCAGCCACCATCACACCCGAAGCGAAACCCAAAAGAGTCTTGTGGGCAATGGGCGATGGACGATTGGCGATGGGCAGAAAGACCATCGCTGCACCTAATACGGTGCCTAAGAACGGAAGGAGAAGGATAGGGAGCATATATTGCTGTTTAAGGGGTTATGGTTTCCGGATACCGGCTACCGGGGGCCCAATGCCTGGCTACCGGGGACCCAATGTCTGGCTTCCGGGGGGGGCAATGTCTGGCTTCCGGGGGGCGGATACCGATACTGGGCAACAAAGGTAGTATAAATCCTGCATACGCGCAAGCGCGTGTGTGCGCGTAAACATAAAAAAGGAGTAAGATGAAGATTTTTTACAAAAAAATGCAAAAATATTTGGTGGAATGAAAAAAAAGTAGTAACTTTGCACGATTTTTCGTGTATAGTGTGGGTTGGACTATGAGTTTGAGGCACGAAAATGGGGTTGAAAAATGGGCTAACTACTTAGAAATAAACTAAATATAAAAATACAATGTCAAAGATTTGTCAAATTACAGGCAAGAAAGCCATGGGTGGATGCAATGTGTCTCACTCAAAACGTCACACAAAAAGGACGTTTGATGTGAACCTCTTCCACAAGAAGTTCTACTGGGTAGAACAAGATACGTGGATCATGCTGAACGTGAGTGCAGCTGGTCTGAGAACTATTAACAAGATCGGATTGGATGCGGCGCTTAAGCGTGCTTCCGAGAAGGGTTACATTTAATTAAGGAGGATTCGTTATGGCAAAGAAAACCAAAGAAGCGCGTGTCCAAGTAATCTTGGAGTGCACCGAGCACAAGGCAAGCGGTATGCCAGGTACATCACGCTACATTACCACAAAGAACCGTAAGAATACTCCTGAGCGTTTGGAACTCAAAAAGTACAACCCAATTCTCAAGAAGTACACCATCCACAAAGAAATTAAGTAATTAACCACACTAATTGAGAAAGGCTTAGAACTATGGCAAAGAAAGCGGTCGCAACCCTTCACACTGGTAACGCAGGTCGTAACCATACCAAGTGTATTAAGATGGTTAAGAGCCCTAAAACAGGTGCTTACATCTTCCAAGAAGAAATTGTTGAGAACGAAAAAGTTGCTGCTTATTTCAAATAATCGAAAAAAACAGCATAAAATAATTAAAAATGCACACTTTTTTGGTAGTGTGCATTTTTTTTATTATCTTTGCAGTCGCAAATGTGGATTAGAGGGGCTGGATAGTATAACTAATAGGCGTAAATCGCTGTGAAATACTATGTTAGGAATTATTATTAACCCAAAATCAGGTAAACGCGCATTTCGTATGCAGCGACTTTACTTGTGGAAATTGCTGAAAACACGTCGTCAGCCATTTATATACCGCGTTACGAAATACGCTAATCACGCGATTGAATTAGCACGCGAGTTGGTGGAGGAGAAAGGTTGTACGCAAATCCTCGTGTTGGGCGGTGATGGTACACTCAGCGAGGTAATCAATGGTATCATGCGTGTTGACCTCACACCCGAACAACGAGCCAATATCCAATTCGGATTGATGCCTCGTGGTACGGGTAACGACTTTGCAAGGCATTGGGGATTGAACAAAGATTTTAAACGCTCGTTGGATATCTTCTTTCAGGGGCATAGCAAGCCGATTGATGTGGGCTGCGTGACCTATTGGCGAAACAATATTCCACACCATCGCTATTTTATCAACTCGCTGGGCTTTGGTATCGAACCAATGTGTTGCCGATATGCCGAGAGACTGAAATATTATATTGGTAGTCACCATGTTAACTATTTCTTTGCGCTGATATGGTCATTGACTAAATATAAGAATCCACATCTGCGTTTGGATGTGGACGGAAAGACAGTGGTGGAAGGCAAAATGTTTGTCACCAGTATCGCCAATGGCTCGTATGTGGGCGGTGGTATGAAACTGAATCCAGATGCTGACCCCTGCGATGGCGTGTTGCATGCAATGTTCTTGACCCCTCCTTCGCTGAAGGAGATTATGCAGGCAGTGCCCCGTTTGTTTGACGGACGATTGCACGAACTGCCATTTATTCATCCTGTCGTGTCAGACAATATCTTGATGCACACCAAAAAACATCAGTCGTTTGAGGCCGATGGCATCGTGATGGATGTGAGTGGTCCGTGTCAAGTGACCTGTATGAAAGGTGCGTTGCAAATGATTGTGCCTTGTCAGCATTGCTGACAAGGTGTTAGAAGTTAGACCGCTGCGCTGTTAGACCGCCTTCGGCTGTTAGAGAGGGTGTTTAGAGGGTGGCGGCGAAGGCCTCAGCATCAGCGAGTTGATTGATCTTACCGACATCCATCATGCGATAATTCTCGGGGATAAAGGCCCTGAGAATTTCTTTTTCTGCTATACTCAAATAAAGATCAATCAATGAGAACTTGTCGCCTTTGGCTTGTACAACAGCATCCATGCAATCAAAGATACGCGGATTGAGAACTTGCATGCCAGAGAAAGCTAAGTTTTGGGTATTGGCTATAGGATATTGGGTATTGGCTATTGGGCCTCGGACGTCTCCCGTGGCGATATTCGTCCAACCGCATAGGCGGTGAGTTTCGTCAAAGATCAGGTAGCGCTGTGTGTCGCGCTCGCTTACTACCACTACGCCCATCTCCTTGGGATTGTATGCGCGGAGCAGGGTGGGGATGTCGATATTGGAGAGGATGTCCACGTTGCAGATTAGTATGGGAGTCTCTGGGCAGCCGGACTCCGGACTCTGGAAGCCTGTAAGTAAGGACTTGGCTTTTCGCAAGCCACCGCCCGTCTCGAGTAGCATATCGCGTTCATCACTCACGGCGATACGACAACCGAAATTGTCGTTGTCGCGTAAGTAATGGATAATCATATCAGGGAAATGGTGCACATTCACCACAATATCTGTGATACCTGTGGCTTTCAACTTCTCAATCTGCCACTGCAGCAGGGTCTTGCCAGCCAATGGCACCAGTGCCTTAGGCATGTTGTCGGTCAGCGGTTTGAGGCGCGTGCCCAGACCTGCTGCAAAAATCATGGCTTTCATGCTTCGGTCGCTGTAAATGTGGATTCCTCTGCTTCTTCAACCAGTTTTTCGTCTTTCAAATCCTCGTAGAAGGCAGCATGGGCTGTTGACATATATGGCTCAACAAAAATCATACCCAATCCTGCGGTGAGAATGGAGAGCAGCATCCAACCAATAAAGGTGAGGTCCAGTACAAAAAGCTCCCATTTCTGTCCGCTCATCATCTCGCGACTAATCTTCATTGCCTCGCGTGGGGTGAGCTCAGGGTAATCGTGCAAGAGGTATGGAACCATAGCATACATATACTTCACAATAAGTGCACCGATACCCAATGTGAAAATGGCAGCCGCCATCGATAGAAGCATGATGAGCAGCCCTGCTACCAAGAAACGGGTGCTGGCGTATGCCTTGTTGAGGGCATATTGCAGGGTGAAGCGTGTTAGTTCCTCTTCGCTGCCACGCGTGCGCTCAAGCAAAGAAATATAGTATGCATATTGCAGAGGTAGCACCAAAACGGACAAAACGGTTGTGATAGAACCTGCCCACTCCGCCATGAAGGATGGCGCAGAGATAAGGAGTGCAGTGATTAGAATAACGAGAGATACAATGGCTGCTTCGCCCCAACGGTTTTGGAGTGCTTCGCGCGCTTGCGCGCGGTATTCGTAAGGAGTTTTCATAATTGTAAAATTAGTATGTTGGAATTTGCATGCAAAGTTACTGCTTTTTTTTGATATATGCAAGTGTGGTGAAAAAAAACAACATAAATCAACAACTTATTTCGAACGCAACTAATAATCGTTCGACCAACGGGAGATAAGAACGCAGCGATGACAGGTAGTATAAAAAAAGACAACTTAGACAACCTCTGCGCGCGCCCAACATTGGCGCTTGCCACAGAGAATGAATAAGACAATAGCGACAATGTAGAAGACAATAACGACAATAGGGGAGACAATGACGACAATGGAGTAGCACAAAAAAAGACACCCTATCGGATGTCCTTTGTGTCCTCCCAGGGACTCGAACCCTGGACCCACTGATTAAGAGTCAGTTGCTCTACCAACTGAGCTAGGAAGACATGCTTCGTTTTCGAAAGCGGGTGCAAAGGTACTGCTTTTTTTTGACATGACCAAATATTTTTGAAAAAAAGTGATTTTTTTTGCATATTTCATAAAAAAGTAGTACCTTTGTAGCGTATTTTACATTGGATAATTATGGCGCAATCGTTAAGTCAGTTGTTTTTTGAAGCCACAGGCAAGAAGGCAGGCGAACAAATCGCCTTGACCGCCTCTGGCAGTAATCGTAGATACTATCGTATCGTGAGTGAGGATGGTAGCGACTCGCTGATAGGTGTGCAAGGCACATCGCGCGATGAGAACCATGCCTTTCTATATATGGCACAGCATTTCTTGGAATTGGGGCTGCGCGTACCACGCGTGTTGGCCGTAAGCGATGATGAGATGAACTATGTGCAACAGGATCTGGGCAATACGCTGCTGTTTGATTATATCGCCGAAGGGCGCAAAACGGGTGTGTTCAGCGCACGCGAGAAAGAGATGTTGCGCAAAACCGTACGCGGATTGGCACAGTTTCAGGTAGTGGGAGCCAAAAGTTTTGATTTCAAACAATGCTATCCACAACCTGAATTTAATCTGCGTTCGATATTGTGGGATCTGAACTACTTCAAATATTGCTTCTTGAAGGCTACAGGATTGGATTTTCAGGAGGATTTGTTGGAAAATGAGTTTGAGCGTTTGGCGTATATATTGCTGAATAACAGCAATATGACTGCATTTATGTACCGCGACTTCCAATCGAGAAATGTGATGGTAGTGAAAGATGAAAATGGCGAAGAAGTGCCATATTTCATTGATTTCCAAGGGGGTAGAAAAGGTCCTGTATATTACGATGTGGCATCGTTCTTGTGGCAAGCCAAAGCCAACTTCCATCCCGATCTGCGCGAGGAATTGGTGGAACTGTATATCGAGGAACTGCAAAACTATCTGCCAGTAGATAGAGAGACCTTCTACGAAACGCTGAAGCATTTCGTGCTGTTCCGCACCATGCAAGTATTAGGGGCATACGGCTTTAGAGGCTATTTCGAGAAGAAACCACACTTCTTGCAGTCGATTCCGTTTGCGATAGACAACCTACGCCATCTGCTGAAATATGCCAGCGAGGATTATCCATACCTAATTCAGGTATTGAAAGAGATGACCGAGATGAAGCAGTTTAAGGATGTAGGTATGCGCAAACCGTTGGTAGTGAGGGTGTTGAGCTTCTCATATAAGAAGGGTATCCCTGCTGACCCATCGGGCAACGGCGGTGGATTTGTGTTTGATTGCCGTGCTATCAACAATCCTGGTAAGTACGAACGCTATCAGTTCTTTACGGGTATGGATGAGCCAGTGATTACCTTCTTGGAAGAGGATGGTGAGATTAAGCCATTCTTGGAGCAGGCCTATCAGTTGGTGGATTTCTCGGTGAAACGCTATATGGATCGTGGATTCCAGAACTTGATGGTGTCGTTTGGCTGTACGGGCGGACAACACCGTTCGGTGTATTCGGCAGAAAAAATGGCACAGCATATCAATGAGAAGTTCGGCGTGGAAGTACAATTGATCCACCGTGAACAGAATATAGAGCGTGTGCTCAATGCGAGGGAGTAGAACGCTTTGCCATAATTTAGAGAAAAGATGTTATTAGCCATATTGTTATCGGTATTGACGGTGCTGAAGGACGGTATGTTTCATACGGAGTATGAGACAGGGGTGCAGGCAAGTGCGGAGGCATGCAATGCCGTGGTGGATGATATGATTCACTACTTGCAAACAGACCCTGAACTATTATCAGAGAAATACTTTGCAGGCTTGGGCATGACGGATGAGGCAGAGAAAAACTCGTTTTATTTGGTATGGAAGGAGTCGTCTTATGTGCCTGAAAAACAATATAGTAAATTGCTGCTGGATGTGCTGGTGAACGAAAAGCCGTTTCTAAAAGATGTGGTGATAGAGGCAATGGTGGCTGATAGTTTATCGGGGAATAGGCGCGATATACGGGTGGATATTCATTATGCTGGCACACTAATTAAAGAGGCGTATGGAGCGTTTCATGTGCAACCCACAAGCGACAATACTGCCAAAATAGGTATGGATGTGCATGTGAAGTTCGGTTGGTTCTTCCGCATCTTTATCTCGCGCAAGGTGTATAGCAAAACGATAGATTGGCGATTGGCGCGTTTCGTGGATAACTTGAAATTGCGTTCGGAAGGAATAGTGGCAGATGATGCATATTGGGAAACTGCTGCGGGGCAGCGGTAGGTTATAGGACGCCGCAAGCGGCTATAGATGATAGGTTATAGGCAAGAATTATGGATATATTAGAACGAATAGATGGATTGGAGGCGAAGTTTCACGAGGTGAGCTTGCTCATCACTGACCCCTCCGTGATTGCTGATCAGGCGCGTTATGTGCGACTGAATCGCGAGTATCGCGACTTGGAGCGCGTGCTGGAGTCGGCTGAGAAATACAAGAAAGCGGTGAATAACTTGGCAGAAGCCAAAGAGATTTTCTACAATGAGTCAGATGCCGATTTGCGCGAGATGGCGCGTGCGGAAATGGATGAGTTGGAGCCACAGATTCCTGCTTTGGAGGAGGAAGTGAAGTTGATGCTTCTGCCACAAGACCCAGAGGACGGCAAGAATGTGGTGATGGAGATTCGCGCTGGAACAGGTGGCGATGAAGCAAGTATCTTTGCGGGTGACTTGTTCCGTATGTACAGCAAATATTTCGAGACGCACGGCATGAAGATGACGGTGAGTAGTTTCTCGGAAGGTGCTGTAGGCGGATTCAAGGAGATTATCTTCAATGTGTCGGGCGAGAATGTATATGGCACCTTGAAATACGAGTCGGGCGTGCACCGCGTGCAACGCGTACCTGTCACCGAGACCCAAGGTCGTGTGCATACTTCGGCTGCCACCGTGGCAGTATTGCCAGAGGCAGATGAGTTTGAGGTACATATCAACGAGGGTGAGATTAAGTGGGAGACCTTCCGCTCAGGCGGTGCAGGTGGTCAGAACGTGAACAAGGTGGAATCGGGTGTGCGTCTGCGCTACAACTGGAAGAACCCTAATACGGGCGAGGTGCAAGAGATACTGATTGAATGTACTGAGACGCGTGATCAGCCAAAGAACAAGGAGCGTGCGTTGTCTCGTTTGCGCACGCAGATCTACGACAAGGAACATCAGAAGTATATTGATGATATCGCTGCGCGCCGTAAAACGATGGTCAGTACGGGTGACCGTTCGGCAAAGATTCGCACCTACAACTATCCTCAAGGGCGTATTACCGACCACCGTATAGGATATACGATTTATAACCTAACCGCCTTTATGGATGGTGAGATTCAAGGTGTGATTGATGCGTTGCAAGTGGCGGAGAATGCCGAGCGTATGAAAGAAAGTGAATTATAGTAGATTCGCCACTAATCTACCACGCAAGGTATTGGAATAGTTCGTGTATTGTGCGTGTATTGTGCGTGAATAGTGCGTGTATTGTGCGTAATTGACAAGGAAAATATAAAGGAAAAACGATTATGTATTTGTTTTATACTCCCGATATAGAAACGAGTCATTTCCTCAGTGAGGAGGAATCGGCGCACTGCGTGCGTGTGTTGCGCTATGACCGTGGTGATGAGATATTGCTGACTGATGGGCGCGGAACGACCTACCATGCGCGTATTACTAATCCGCACCCAAGGCATTGTGAGTTTGAGATTCTGAGCCAAGAGAAGCAAGAGAAGACGCACAATATCTATCTCCACATAGCGATTGCGCCTACGAAGAATATCGAGCGACTGGAGTGGATGGTGGAGAAATGTACGGAGATAGGTGTGGATGAGATTACGCCGCTATTGTGCCGCTTCTCCGAGAGAAAGAACCTACGCAATGACCGATTGGAGAAGATTATCCTGTCGGCTGCTAAACAGTCGCTTACGCCATATTTGCCTAAACTGAATGAATTGACGGATTTTGCCACGCTTATGGAGATGTATGGTAAAGAGGCGAAAGGCGAAAGGCGAGAGGCGAGAGGCTTGGATAAATATATCGCGCATTGTTACAAGGATGAGAAGCGCGAACTGAAAGATGTGCTGCAAAAGGGTAGGGATGTGCTGATATTGATTGGTCCTGAAGGCGATTTCTCGGAACAAGAAGTGGAAATGGCAATCCGTGAGGGCTTTGTGCCCGTGGGATTGGGTCGCTCGCGTTTGCGCACAGAGACGGCTGGCGTGGTAGCATGCCATACGGCGGTGTTGTTGAATGAAGATTAGGTTAAAGGCTCGGATATGTTAGAGCAATTGATACATATTGACACGGAGCTGTTGTTAGCCATCAATGGCTGGCATGCGCCATGGGCAGATAGGCTGATGTGGATTATATCGGCGAAGGCGACATGGATACCGCTGTATCTGTTGCTGGTGGGATTATTAGTGTGGCGTTATCGTAAGCCCGCTATGACCAATGTGAAGTGGCTGCAAAAAGTGCCTGCTTGTGTGGTGATAATTGCGGTGATAGGACTGGCTGTAGGTGCTGCGGATTTTATTGCCTCTGGGATACTGAAAGACCTCGTTGCGCGCCCGCGCCCTACGCGCGTACCCGAATTAGAAGGAGTATTGCATTTGGTGAATGGGTATAAGAGTGGACAATACGGCTTTGTGAGTAGCCATGCGGCGAATACGATGACTCTGGCGTTGCTCTTCTCGCTGATTTGGCGCAATAAAATAGCCACCGTAGGCTTGATGCTGTGGGTGGCGGCGAATTGCTATAGCAGAATGTATCTTGGGGTGCATTACCCGTTGGATATTTTGGGTGGACTTATGGTTGGGATACTGGTAGCGGTAGGGGCGTTTGTTCTACTGAAGAAGTTTGGGGTGCTGTATCATGGGACTGCAAAGTAATGATTCGATTGTAGGAGGATTTAGGTGTACGGGGCGAGCGGTTTAATTGTCGGTTCATGAAGGTGGAGTACTGCTCGGGAGTAAGTAGTTGTTGTAACTCCTCTTGCATTTGTGACATGCGTTGCAGAGCCTCGGAGCGGGTGTTGCTGATGTCGCGCATTTGAGCATATTTGAGGTGCATGTGATATAGTTTTGCGCACAGCATGGTGTCATTGGCGATACCCAATTCGTTGACTAACATCTTGGTTTGTTTTATGGCGATATCTACCGCAGTGCGTTGTGGATAAGGAGCATTTTGAGCACTTAAGGCAAGCGACATATACGCCAAAAAACATACTATGTGGATCAAACGAAACATACAAGAAAATGTCCACAAAAATTATGCCAAAAAGGATTGTAAATTTTGAAATTTGAATTATGAATTAAGAATTATGCAAGAAACGGAGTGGAAAATAGCTCAACGGTTGTATTTTTCTGAGGAAAATCATCAGCGTTCATCGCGTCCCGCAGTGCGTGTGGCATTGGGTGGGATTGTTATAGGCGTACTGGTGATGGTAGTGGCGATAAGTGTGGTGGTGGGCTTCAAACAGGAGATTACACAGAAGGTGGCAGGCTTTGGTAGCCATATTCAGGTGGTGAATTTCGATAATAATTCCACATACGAGTTGCAACCGATTTTTGTGTCGGATTCGTTGTTGCAAACGATACGGGAGATTGAGCATGTGGCGCATGTGTCCACTTTTGCTTCTAAACCAGGTATTATCAAGACGGATAGTGCATTTCAGGGCATAGTATTCAAGGGTACGGATTATTGGGCGTATTTTGCACAGAATATTGTGGAGGGCGAATTACCTACATCCGCTAATGAGATACTGCTCTCTACCGAGTTGGCAAAGCAGTTGCAGTTGCGTGTGGGGGATAACTTCTTGTGCTATTTCATACAAGACGATTTACGCGTAAGGCGCTTGTATATAACAGGTTTGTATAATACTTACATGAGCGAGATGGACAAACTATTTATCTTGGGCGATATTGCCTTGGTGCGTCAACTGAACGCCTGGAAGGATAATCAGGTGTCGGGCATAGAGGTGCTGGTGGATGATTTTCGCCATCTGGAGCGTACCACGCATGCGGTGTATTTTGCTACAGCCAATCGGCTGGATGAAAATGGCAATACATTGTACACACAGAACCTGCAACAACTGAACCCGAATATCTTTGGTTGGCTTGATTTGTTGGATATGAATGTGGTGATTATCATTGTGTTGATGCTATGTGTATCGGGCTTTAGTATCGTAACGGGATTAATCATATTGATATTGGATAGCGTGCAACTGATAGGTACTCTGAAGGCACTGGGCGCAGATAATCAGTTTGTAAGGCGTATTTTTATTTATCAAGCGATATTGTTGATAGGCAAGGGTATGTTGTGGGGTAACGCTATCGGACTGATGCTGTGCGCCTTGCAGTATTTCACGCATTGGATTCCGCTGGACGCTGCATCGTATTATGTGAGCTATGTGCCTATGGTATTCCCATGGGGTTGGTGGTTGGCATTGAATATGGGTACATTGTTGTTGTCGTGGTTGATACTATTGGCTCCGTCCGCTATCATCACGCAGATTAGTCCTGCGAAGGTCATGCATTTTGAGTAGGTGCTGATGAACGACAATGGTGACAATAATTCCGCTTGCAATCAACCTCCTGCGAGCGACAAGAGATAAAACATACTGCACTATTCTGAACAATACGATTATGAAATTATATACAACGGTAGATATTGCATCTTCGGAGAAGAAGATAGGGTATGACGACAAGATATTGTTGCTGGGTTCTTGCTTTGCGGATAACATAGGAGCGAAGTTAGAGGAACACTATTTTCAGACAACAATCAATCCGTTGGGTACGCTGTATAATCCTGCATCTATTGCTAAAGCGATTTCGGATATTGGATATAGGTCATTGGATATGGGCTTGGTGGAGCACAACGGATTATGGCATTCGCTGATGCACCATGGGACATTTTCGGGAGTGGACAAAACGGAGGTGATGGAGCGTTGCAAACAGAGTAGGGAACAATTGCAACTGGCTCTGCAAGAGGCGAGTACGGTGATTGTGACCTTTGGTACAGCATGGGTGTATGAAATGGATGGCGAGGTGGTGGCAAACTGCCATAAGATACCTGCTAATCGTTTTACGCGCAGGTGCTTAATGGTGAATGAGATTGTGGAAATGTGGCAACCGATTATAGCCTCGATGCCCGATAAACATTGGATTTTTACGGTAAGTCCGATACGCCATGTCAAAGATGGATTGCATGCCAATCAAATTAGTAAAGCCATTCTGTTGCAGGCCGTGGATAGGTTGGGGCAATCGTATTTTCCTGCCTATGAAATAATGTTGGATGAGTTGCGCGATTATCGTTTCTATGCCGAAGATATGGTGCACCCATCGCCGGTGGCGGTGGAATATATTTGGCAGCGTTTTGTGGATACCTATATGACCGCTGATACGCAAAACGAAATGCGCACACTGCACCAACTATGGCGCGATTGCCATCATCGCTTCTTGCATCCCGAATCGCAAGAAGCACAGCAGTTTGCAGAGCGAATAAAAACGCGATTGCAAGAACTGCAACCGCGTTATCCGTGGATAGGATGATCTACAACGAAGCGATATTTTTCTCGTTTAGTAATTCTTTACCCTCAGTGGTATAAGCATATTCTATGCGGTCGGCATAGTATTCCTCTACTTTACCACGCACAATCTTCATTGTGGAGTTGACCAAATGGTTTTGCTCGGTAAACGCTTCTGGTAATACCGCTATTGCCTTTGGCAACCATTGCTCAGGGAATATGCCTGCAAACTTACCATTGCGGTATTCGTTCACCTCATCCTGAATCTTATGTAACATGGCTTGTTTGCCTTCTAAGGATTGAGGGTTTAAACCTTTGTGCTTGACAAACTCGCGGAGGGTATCTTTGTTGGGTACAATGAGTACGATAGTATAAGGGTCTTGGTTATTGTGCAGGATAACTTGCTCGATATATTTGCTGCCATCGGTAAGGCTATCTTCAAATCCCTCTGGACTATACTTCTCACCATCGGCACTGATTAGCAGCGACTTAAAGCGACCTACTACCCACAGATAGCCTGGGTGTTGGTCGGTGATATATCCCATATCGCCTGTGTGCAACCAACCATCTACGATGGTTTTGGCGGTGGATTCTGGATTTTTCCAGTAGCCAGCCATGACATTTTCGCCTTTAATGACGATTTCGCCTTTTTGACCATGTGGTACTTCGTTGCCTTCATCATCGCAGATTTTGAGATCGAGTGGTTGTACGATACGACCACTGGAGCCGAAGATAGCGTGTCCCATGGAGTTGGCGCAAATGATAGGAGTGGCTTCGCTGAGTCCGTAGCCTTGGAACATAGGCATGCCTACTGCGCAGAAATAGCGTTGCAACTCAATGTCGAGCAATGCGCCACCACCTACGAAGAAGCGCATTCTACCACCAAAGCCCTCGCGAACTGCCTTAAAGATAAGTTTGTCGAATAACTTAACGAGGGGTAATCTCCATGCTTGAAGACCGCCACTGTTCCAGTACTCCTTATTATATTTAATGGCATTATTGAGGGCGAACTCGTAAAGACGCTCCACTATTTTGCCTTTGGCCTTGATACTTGTTTCGATATTCTTGCGGAAGTTACGCGCCAAAGCAGGTACCGATAGCATAAGCATAGGGCGTACCTCGCGGATAGCGATAGGGATATTCTTGAGCGTAGCAATAGCGGTTTTGCCTACGGGCACTGTGGCAATACTGCCACCATAGGACATCATTGTATAGAATCCTGCTACATGGGCGAAGCAGTGGTCGAGTGGTAGAATAATGAGCATTACATCGCCCTTTTGGCACGAGATAACGCTGCCACCTTGCTCCACATTGGCGGTATAGTTGCGGTGGGTGAGCAGAATACCTTTAGGGTCGGCTGTGGTGCCTGAGGTATAACTGATATTGGCATAATCATCGGGTTGAATCGACTGATATACTGCGCGAAAATCATCTATGTGGTCTTGGAGATATGCTTCGCCCATAGCGATTACTTCGCTGATAGGTATCTCGTTGGGTTGGTAGTCTGCGATAGGGTCGAGTACGATGATTTTCTCCACCTTGGGGCAGTCGGTAATGATATTACGGATTTTGGGCAACTGCTGTTCGCTGACCATCACGAAACGCGAATCGGAGTGCTGAATACGGAAAAGCAAGTCGGTACTCTCGGTGAGTTTGATGCTAAGTGGCACATTTACACCACCTGCGTATAGGATACCCAACTCGCTGGTAATCCATAGGTTGCGCCCTTGCGATAGGAGGGAAACTTTGTCGCCTTTCTGCAAGCCCAGTTGCATGAGACCAGCACCAATACGATAGGCCTCTTCGCGCGTTTGGCGGAATGTGGTTTCAGTCCATACACCATCTACCTTCTCACGAAGGAATGTAAGTTCACTAAAGTCGTGTGTGTACTTTTCTACAAAATCAATGATAGTCATTTTTTTCATTCTAACATATATATTGTATCATTGTTATACTATTATCAAAAATCATTCCAACATGTGGGATATTGGTAATATCTCCAATGGATGATTGACCATATAGTCGGGATTGGCAGTTGCCAGTTGTGCTTCGGTGCAGAATCCCCATGTGCAGAGTGCCAATGTCGCGCCTGCTGCTTTGGCTGTTTCTGCATCAACCAACGAGTCGCCGATGTATAGGCAATTTTGAATTAAGAATTTTGAATTTTGAATTTCTTCTTTGCTTGAATAATTCTTAATTATGTCATATACAATCTGTGGATTGGGTTTGCGGGGAACGCCTACGCGTTCACCGAGGACTACATCGAAGGTGTTGGGAAAGAAATGTGCAACAATCTTTTCTGTGGCTGCTTGGTACTTGTTGGATGCTACAGCCAAGGTATGTCCTGCTGCTTTGAGGGCTGCCAACAGTTCGGGGATACCATCATAGGGGTGGGTGAGATCGCAGTTGTGTGCATCGTAGTAGGGAACGAAATACTCGCGTAGGCGGAGTACTGTAGCCTCGTTGCGATGCTCCTCTGGTAACGCGCGTTCGATGAGGCGGTTAATACCATTGCCCACCAGACGAGGATAGTCGGCTATCTTGTGTATGGGAAAACCACAAGCCTGCAACGCATGGTTGCATGCTTGTCCGAGGTCATCAATCGTGTTGATGAGTGTACCGTCTAAGTCGAAAATGATTAGCATAATTTTAGTTTATAGTGTAAAGTTTATAGTTTATAGGTAAGGGTATGCGGCTTTGCCGCTATTCGTGCCTCTAACCTTTAACCTCTAATCTCTCTGTCTTACTGCTTCGTAGAGCATTACGCCTGCTGCTACACTGACATTTAAACTCTCAATTACGCCCGACATTGGGATACGCACTTGGTGGGAACAGATACGCAGGTTACCCTCGTAGATTCCTTTCTCCTCACTACCCATCACGATGGCTGTAGGCATGGTCATATCCACCTGGGTATAATTGGCTGTAGCATGCTCGGTGGCGGCCAAGACGGTAAAGCCTGAATCGCGGAGGTACTGCAATGCATGTTGCAGGTTATCTACCTTGCATACTGGCAAATGATATAACGCACCCGCAGAGGTTTTAACCGCATCACCGTTGATAGCCACACTGCCATGCGAACCTATTATTATCGCATGAGCGCCTGCGCATGCACATGTGCGGGCGATAGCACCGAAATTGCGGACATCGGTTACACCATCCAGTACCATCAGGAGTGGTGTCTTGCCCTCTTCAAAGAGGGTAGGAACAAGCGTCTCCAGATTGCAGAAATCAATGGGAGAGAGGAAGGCGATAGCACCTTGGTGGTTCTTGTCGGTATATTGATTGAGTTTCTCCACGGGCACTTTCTGCACTGGCGTAGTGGTGCCCATAAGCTTTTTGAGCAGTTCCTTGCCGATGGTAGAAGTCATATCGCGGCGAAGGAGAATCTTATCTAAAGTCTTGCCCGCATCAATCGCCTCAATGATAGCACGGATGCCGAAAATCATCTCCTTCTCGGGCGGACGGCGGGTATCGTAGGAGCGTGGTGTAGTATTGTGTAGCATAGTTCAGTATTGTGTAGGGTTGTTTAGTATTTTAGCCAGTTGAGGAATTTCTGAATGTCTTCGTCGTAGGCGTAACTACCCTCTACAATGCGGTTGCCATCGGCATCCAATTGCACATAGTATGGCTGCGCATTGGATTGATAGTGGGCGCGTTGCATGTGGCTCCATTTGTCGCCAATGGTTTTGAGAGTAACGGTCTTTCCATTCTCCTCTACGGTGATAGGCTCCTCCAACTTGGTCTTGTCGTCCACAATCAGCGAGATAAGTACATACTTGTGCATGTGCTCTGCTACCTCCGGTTTGCTGAGTACAGCAGCCTCCATCTTACGGCAGTTGACACAACCAAAACCATTGAAATCCAAGAACACAGGCATGTTATTCTCCTTAGCATATGCCATACCTTCCTCATAGTCGGTGAAGGTGATTTGTCCACCATGGTTGGAGAAAGTGGTGTAGTGTTGTGTAGGATTGTTTAGGGTGGTGTAGGTTGGTGCAGCGTTGTTGGTAGAGAGTACCCAGTCTTGGGTGGTCATTGGTGGTGCGAAAGCAGAAATAGCACGGAGTGGTGCCCCCCACAAACCTGGCACCATATACATAGCAAACGCCAATGAGATAATGGCTAAGAACAGACGCGAAACGCTGGTCTTGCGGTGGTCGTCATCATCGTGTGGGAAAGAAATCAAACCAAGCAGGTAGCAACCCAAGAGCGAGAATATCACAATCCACAGCGATACAAACACCTCGCGGTCAAGGATATGCCAACCGTATGCTAAGTCTGCTACGCTGAGGAACTTCAACGCCAATGCCAACTCAAGGAAAGCGAGAGTAACCTTAAAGGTGTTCATCCAACCGCCTGACTTAGGCAGTTTCTTTAGGACGGATGGGAACATCGCAAAGAGCGAGAATGGCAATGCCAATGCAATGGCAAAGCCTAACATACCCATTGCGGGAGCAAGTAGCGATTTGCCTGCAGCCTCCACGAGTAGGGTGCCAATGATAGGACCCGTGCAAGAGAACGATACAATCACAAGGGTGAATGCCATCAATAGGATACTGAGGAAACCTGTGGTGTTGCTGGATTTGCTATTCAATGCCGTGGACCATGAACTGGGCAAGGTAATCTCAAAGGCCCCGAAGAATGATGCCGCGAATACTACCAAAATGAGGAAGAAGATAATATTTACTACGGCGTTGGTACTCAGAGCATTAAGCGCAGAGGCACCGAATATCAGCGTAACCAATAGACCTAAACTTACATAGATAATCACGATACTCAGTCCATAGAGGACTGCATCGCGTACTACGGTAGCGTTGGTGGTGCCTTTGGCCGCACCGCCGCGTTTGATAAAGAATGATACGGTCATTGGAATGATTGGCCATACGCATGGGGTAAAGATAGCCAACAGACCACCCAGCAAGCCCATGAGGAAGATGAGCCAAATGGATTGACCATTGTCGCTGTTGGATGTTAGACCGCTGTCGCTATTAGAGGCAAGGGTTACATACTCCCATGTTTCGGGGGCGGTGCACATCTTGTCATCGCAAGCGTTGTAGCGTACGCGAATGGTGTCGGCTTTGGCTACCGTTTCGGTGAAAGTACCTTCGTACTCGTCCATGTAGAAACCATCGCCGAGTTCGATAATATTGAGGTGCCAACCGTGTTCGATGGTGGCCGTCAGTTTTACGCTGTCGCCATCTATGGCGCCAGTCCATTTAACTGGTTGCACAATCTGTGCTTGTGCGGTTAATGCTATCGCTATTACCGCAAATATGGTCATTATTCGTTTCATATTCTGTTTTTGGGTGGCTGGCGTCCGGCATTCGGCATCCGGCAGTTGGCGTCTGGCGTCCGGCATCCGGATTATGGATTAATTGCGACATCGCTTGGCATGCGGAGGTCGCCTCGTGGTGAGAGACTGACACCCACTACTTTGGGACCGTCTGGCAAGCAACTGCGTTTGAACTGTTGGGTGAAGAAACGGCGCATAAAGACGCTCAACCAATGGTTGATTACCTCCTCGGTGTATTGCCCGTCAAACGCCAGACTTGCCATGTAGGCTATCTTTTCGCGTGTGAAACCGTAGCGCAAATAGTAGTACATAAAGAAGTCGTGCAATTCGTATGGACCCACTTTATCTTCGGTTATCTGTGCGATATTGCCATCTTCATCGGTAGGCAAGAGTTCGGGGGATACGGGTGTGTCAATAACATCCAACAATATCTCGCGCAAATGGTCGCTGAACAGGTTTTCTGCTGCGTAGCGCACCATATAACGCACAAGGGTCTTGGGGACTCCTGCATTCACACCATACATAGACATGTGGTCGCCACAATAGGTTGCCCAGCCCAATGCCAGTTCGCTCATATCGCCTGTGCCGACCACCAGTCCGTTGTATTTATTGGCAAGGTTCATGAGCACGAGCGTGCGGATACGCGCCTGGGCATTCTCGTAGGTAATGTCGTGATTGTTAATATCGTGACCTATGTCGTTTAGGTGCTGGGTAGCCATGTCACGGATAGGTATCTCGTGGATACTTACGCCTAATTGCTCCATCATGGCGAGGGCGTTGTTATAGGTGCGACCACTAGTGCCGAAGCCTGGCATGGTTACGCCAAGTATTTGACTACGGTTATAACCCAATCGGTCGGCTGCTAAGACACTGACAATCAGCGTAAGTGTGGAATCCAATCCGCCTGATATACCCACCACTAAGGTCTCGGCATGGGTGTGCTGCCAACGGCGAAGCAGTCCATGTACTTGCAGATTGAGAACATCCTCGCAGTACTCCATGCTGTCCTTGCGCTTTGGCAGGAATGGGGTTTTGGTGAAATGGCGATGGAGAGGACCGCTATTAGGTGATGAGGCAATGGATGGCTCTAATGGAGCAACATGGATATGGCGGTAATGCCCATGCTTGTCGTGGGTGAAATTGGTGTTGCGTTGGCGGTCAATGCGCAAACGCTCTACATCTATCTCGTTGATAATCATGCTGCTTTCCATTTGGAAGCGGTCGCCAATCTCAAGCATCTCGCCATTTTCAGCAATATAGGTACTGCCCGAAAATACAATATCTGTGGTTGATTCGCCAATGCCCGATGAGGTATATACATATCCGCAGTGGACTCGCGCTGACTGCTGGGTAATCATACGCTGACGGAAGGCATGTTTGCCTGTGACGCAGTTGCTGCTTGATAGGTTGAAGATAATCTCTGCCCCTTGGATTGCCAATTGGGTGCTGGCGGGTAGGGGAGACCAAAGATCCTCGCAGAGTTCAATGCCAAAACTATAATCACGAGTGGTGAATAGCAAATCAATGCCGAAAGGCACATCGTTGCCCCATAGTTCGATAGTGGGGATTCGGGGGCGGATACTATTGACATTATTCTCCAGCACATCGCGCCCGCTGGAGAACCAGCGCTTCTCGTAGAACTCGCCTGTGTTGGGCAGATTGATTTTGGGTACGACGCCTACTACATCGCCATCGGTTATGACGAAAGCGCAGTTATATAGGTTGTTGTCCACCTTCAGCGGTGCACCGACCAATACAATGATAGGCAAGTCGCGCGTGTAGGCGCACACGCTCTCTAAAGTGGTGAGCGCATCGCGCTGTAGCTGCTGGGTGAAGAACAAATCCGCACAGGTGTAGCCTGTGATACTGAGTTCTGGGAAGCAAATCACTTCCACGCCCTCGTGTACGGCCTCGGTGATTTGTTTCTTGATTTCTGCGGCGTTGTATGAGCAGTCAGCCACACGCATGTGCGGTACGGCTGCTGCTACGCGAACATATCCAAAATTTGTTGCCATAATAGTCAAATGCCTAATGTTCCAAATTACCGCGCAAAGGTAGTGAAAATTTTTGGAATATGCAAATAAATCAAAGATTTTCAGGGTAACTATACCAAAATATATAAAATATTCCTATTTATTTTTATTCTTACCTGCAAATGGTAGTCAACCTATAGGGAAAGGGCAGGATGGTACTGAAACGATAGTGGAATGGTAATGGGAAAGACGGGGAGAAAGACATGTAAAATGCAGTTTTTACCCTCAATTTTCCTTAAAAATGTACTTTTTTTGAGAAAAATTGCATTTTTTTTTGCAAAATATTTGGTCATGTCAAAAAAAAGCAGTACCTTTGCACCCGCTTTCGAAAAGGAAGCATGACATACGGTCACGGT
>JBGVFY010000054.1:0-1774 GCA_045121435.1 Paludibacteraceae bacterium
CGGCCTTGGGCGCGCGCGCCCAGCCGAACGCCCCCCGGGGCGCGCCGCCGCCGCAACAAATGCTAACCTACAAGCGCTACCTGGGCGGTAGTTGGTGGCTAGTCGGCTGTTACTTGCGACATCGATTGCTAACCTACCATCGTTGCCACCTCGACACCTGGGGACTAGTCGGTGGTTACTTGCGACATCGATTGCTAACCTACCATTGTTGCCACCTCGATACCCTGGGACTAGTCGGCGGTTACTTGCGACATCGATTTCTAACCTACCATCGTTGCCATCTCGATACCTGGGGACTAGTCGGCGGTTACTTGCGACATCAATTGCCAACCTACCATCGTTGCCACATTTACACTTCTGCCCTGCATAAGGGATGGCCACAAGTTGGCACGACATGGGATGCGCTTGCCGAATTTACTGCCGTAATACTTTACGGCGGTAAGCCCGCCGTTCTTTATTGGACATGGAGGATTGAGGAAAAGGCAGAACAAAAAGAAACCACCCCCATGTTGAGGGTGGTTAAGTGGCTGATTGCTAGACAAATAGGTGGTTGCAAATTGATGTCAAAGAGCGCTCAATCAACCAACTGCGAGTTGTTTACCCTAGTCTGACGAACCGAATATCTGTGAACCAATTGCCATTCACTTCTCGGCTCTCGAACACTACACCGAATGCATAGTACTTGCCAAGTTCTAGACTTTCTATGGTCGCGATACGCTCCGCATTTCCAGCGGTAATACATACTTTCCTCGGGTATTCGTCTCCATATTCAACGATTACCGAGCGGCGAGCCCACTCGCCTTTGTCATTCTGTCCCTCCACCTTGTCTGTCAAGGCGAGAACTCTACCTGTGATAATGTGCATAATTTTGATTTTTAAGGGGTTAAATACTATTTTTTATATTTCTTTTTACTACCAGCCATCTTTTCGTATCCAATATGCGCAACAGCGTGCACTTGATTGTTACCATCCCTGCGTATGGTATTCCACGGAACATTCTTTCCACCAACATCAGCGCTATAGGTTTTTCTCCCTCCTCAAATACCACTTCAGGGTCCCAATCCCCTACTACCTCAAACTGACTATTGACGAAAAGCCGACCATCTACCCGCCATTCGGGTAACTGAAATTGAAACATGTTTGGGGTCAACTGAACCCATTTTGCGGGCGAATGTGCCCAAATTCTAACTTTTTGCATATTTTTTTTTTGATTTAAATTAGAAAAAACACCATGATAACGGTGGCATTCCCATGCCTAAATCTTCTAGTTTAAAAGGCTGCTCGAACCTATGTACCTCCCCCACTTTCCACGCCGTAACATGTGAGCAATTCGCATAGTACTCTAAAAATTCTATATCGGACACACCTGTCATGTCCCAATAAGAGTACCAAAAATCCCATTTATCCATGCGCACTATCCTATCGCAACTAAACATGCCAACAATCTGACCGATTGGGCGAGTTGCGTACATAAAGACGGTTAGTCTATTAAACACTGCCGGCGCCGATTTCCTTAACTCCCATTTCTTTTCACCTATCAAGATTTTTTCCGCATAGATTGGCTTGATAGATAGGAGAACTTTTTTTTCAACAAACATAACTTCAGGTATTTAAGTTAAACAATATTCGAGTAAGCCACCACGCGTTTTGCCTCCACCCATTCATCGAATGACATGCCGACCATTGCCGACATGTAGGCGAATAGGTGCCGCATACGGCACAACTCGCCGACCTGGGCAAAGACAAATTCGCGCATATCATCGGCGCGCAATAC
>JBGVFY010000055.1:0-2362 GCA_045121435.1 Paludibacteraceae bacterium
CCTAACGAACCTTGCACTGCATAAATTCCTAACGACCGTTGCAAGCTTTGCTTGCAACGTAGTACTTTAACTATGAAGATTTAGAACAATGTGCCAAATCTTCATGGTTTTTGGAGCGCGGCAAGCCGCGCTGGGGATTAGCGGGCAGCAGGCAGCTGCCAGTATCTGTATTCTGTGTGGGCGCCCAGGGAACGAAATAGTAGATAAGTAGTAGTAAAGGGGGAAAAGTTCACCTTTTAGGCGAACGGTGTAGCGCAGCAAAGCTGCGCGGGAAGTGGCGGCAGAGTGAGCGAAGCGGAGCTTCGCCGTGATTTGTGGCCAGTGGTCCGTGATGGTATCCGGGAATAGTAATTCCCGGATGGTTCCAAAAGGCGTTGGGCGCCTAGAGGGTATAAGGCAAAAGGCGAAAGGCTAAGGGATAGTTTTGGGTGGGAACTTTGGGGTTTTCGTTCTATTGGAGTTTGGGTTCTTTGGGCGGAGTTTTTGATAAAAAATTGTTGACTTTTATTGTGCGTTTGGTATAATATAAGAAATTTGATTGTGCTAGAGGTAGTCCGGGCGGGGTGAGGCCGCGCTTGGGCTGCACAGGTAATGCGAAGGTTTCGCGAAATGGGGTACCCCATTTCATGTTCTCTCGGAGAGAGAACATGATGGTGTTCTAAAAGTATATTTTACATACATTTTTCATGACGGTTTATGCGTCTTGGAATGTTCCTTTCGCATCCGTCTCGGAGGGCTGATTCGCAGCGCCGGGCCGGATGTGAGGGGGTATCCGTCCATTTGCCCCTGGTGGGGCTGGAAATATTGAAATTCCTGGCGAGGAAAAACGCAGACGTAGAAAGGAGTGTTATGAAACGAGTGTTCGAAGAATGGGGAGGCACAATTGTATCTGTCATAAGTATTGTGACGTTGATTGCGTTTGTGGTCTTCATGATGAGCAGCACCGGTGTCCTGAGTGGTTCTTTTCAGGATGTTGTGCAGAAGTTTGTAGGGGCATCCGCTGAACTGATTGATGCTGCCGCTGGGCAGTATGGTCAGGGTGGCGAGGACAATGGTGGTTCGGGAGGCGCAGGGGGTTCCGGTGGTGAAGTTGGCGGCGTCATTAACGCGGTAGGCACCGTTGACAGTGAAAACACTATCAGAATTAACAACGACCTGCCCAACGATACATACACCCTGTATTATGAGAATGGCGCCGGCCCTTTGGCGAACTACGCTTCCATTTGCACCTTGACGGCAACGGGCGATGAGTCCACTCGTGTCTACGATGACCTCATTCGCGAGAACTGTGCGCCTGTAGATGCAACCATTATTGGTGTTTATAATTCTGCAGGCGAGAGAGTTGGCGATATTGCACTGAACGGCCTGGCTACCAATTTGGGAACCAAGCTGTACAGCTTTGGTGCGCTGGCGGATATTCATATTGGATACCAGGGTTCTACTGCTAAAACAAATGCAGCGCTTACTTATCTTACAGACGCAGAAAATGTTGATTTTGTATGCATCCCTGGCGATTTAACTGAGAATGCAACAACAGAGCAGTTTGTGGAACTAAAGTCAATTATTGATACGCATTCCACCCAAACCCCCGTCTATGTAAGCTCTGGCAATCATGATATTTTAGATGCCATTGAAGACATATCTATCTACACAAACAATCCTTTGTATTATAGTTTTACCAAAGGCAACGATGTTTTCATTATGGTAGGTAATTTCGGAAACGGAGAGGCGGCGTTGTTTGAAAGTGGCGAATTAGGATGGTTATATGAAACATTGGAAGCTAATAAAGATAAGCGCTGCTTTGTATTCCAACACGTTCGCCCAGATGAAGGTAGCGGAAATGCAAATGGTATTTATATTAACGATGTTTGGGGCGGCACGAATGCTACCATATTTGAGAACATCATGAGCGCATATCCCAACGCAATTTTCTTCCATGCTCATTCCCATTTGCAGCTTGCTTTACAAAGTATCGACGACATGGCGAATTACGATAATTTGCGTGGTTCTCACTCTGTACATATCCCCTCGGTTGCTAAACCGCGTGATTCAAAAAATCACGAGATTGATAGTATGAGTGAAGGGCTCGCTATAGATGTATATGAAAATGGTATTGTTTTGAAAGGCATTGACTTTGTTGCTCAACAATATCTACCAATTGCCTGTTATCATCTTGATACAACGCTAAAGGCAGACCATGGTTCCTTGTCCAATCCCATACCCGTTAATTTTACTTGGCAAGCAAATACTACCATAGATAAAAACACTGGCGTAGAATCATATTTGGAAAACTGTTATTCGACCACTTACATTGCGTTGGAGGATGGTGTAAGTTATACCGCTTATTCTAAGACAAAATGGG
>JBGVFY010000056.1:0-3494 GCA_045121435.1 Paludibacteraceae bacterium
CCGCAGATTGCAATATTATCAGAGAATACGCTGGAGGCTATGTCGTTACGCAGCCTCATCTCCGATATTGCTCCAGGTGTAGATATTGCATGCTACTCCAACATCGAGAGTTTCAACGCCGCATCGCCACTTGTTGCTCACATGTTTATCTCTGCCAAGTTGCTCTTTGCCAACATGGAGATGTTTCGCCCAATGCTTAGGCGTACCATCGTGATTACGGATGGCGACAACACGCAATTTGCACAACTTGGCATGCACACTATCGACACCACCCAGTCCGAATCGGCAATAGTTCGCAAGATACTTCAAATTCATAGCGCAGGACACCCCGTGGGTCATCACACCCACAATGTAGAGTGCACAGCGCGAACAACTACCGAAACAGCGACGCTTTCGCAGCGCGAGAAGGAGGTGCTGGCACTGCTTGTGAAGGGCTATATAAACAAGGAGATTGCCGACAAACTAAACATCTCGCTTACGACCGTAATCTTCCACCGCAACAACATCTCAGAGAAGCTTAAGACGCGCTCACTGGGTCGCTTGACGATATATGCCGTACTGAACAATATTGTCTCACTATCAGAAATTTAACTACGCTTACCTGTAAAATAGATTGAGGGGCTATCCTTTATTGGATAACCCCTCAATATTTTGATATAAGGAGAGTATTAGTAGATGCCGCCAGCCTCACTGCGACGATCCTGCATTGTGTAATCACCACTATAAGTCACGATATACAAATTCTCCTCATCCGTAAACTTAATCTCCAACTTTACGAGGTCATCTGTAACTGTGAGGACACCCTCCTGATATGGATGCTCAGCAACCTCCATACCTGTGCTATCATACTCCTTGTAGATGCTGAATGACTCCAAGAATGTTCCAGCCATACCGTCATTATTGATGTTGAATGTGTAAACACCATTTGGCACGCGGATGTTGTTGTAATCAGCTGGACGCTCCTCAGAGTAGATGTCAAGGAAGAACTTGTAGCCCTCGCTAACAAATGCGCCAGTGGCATCATAGTCACTCTCCGAGAATACGAGGTAGTAGTTGTAGTTGTATCCAGCATAGTCGCCATAGTAGTGACCAAGGAGGTAAGGAGCCTCAATCTTCTTCTCTTCAGGGCGCACTTTACCCGCCTGCTTAAGTGTAAGCTCTACGCTGTAATCGTTGTATGTGACTGTGATTACGCCATTTCGCTCGTCGTATGTGGGGTTAGCATCGACCTTATAGCCAATCTTACCCATCTGTGAGAAATCGAATGAGTTAATCCACTCAACATCTGCCGCTGCTTCAATTGAAACGCCCACAACAGGATTTGTTAATGTGTAGGTGATGATACCCTGGGCATTGCCGCTGTTAACGCTAATCTCCTGCTTTGATGTAATCTCAAATGTTGACGCTACATTGTCGTTTGTTGTCTCACATGCAGTGAGTAGGGTAGCTACTACACCACATATAAATAGAAGTTTTTTCATTTTGTTATATATTATATAGTTGTTAAATTCTGCGCAAATATACAAATTTTATATTTTTTGTCTGCATCATAGAGCTAGTTTTTGTACTTTTGCAAAAAATAACTCTGTATGCTACATTTTATAATTACAATAGCACTCTCAGTGTCGTTTCATCAGTTGCCCGCAAACCTCGACTCAAAGATGAGAGAGTACAACCTCGTTGATGTTCAAGAACTAAATAGTGACATCCTCGTTGACTTGAAGTACTCAACCACAGATAACTTTGTGGGTGTCGATATGTATGGCGACCTCGAAACGGCATATTTAGAGCGAGCATTTGCTGCAAGGGTAGTGCGAGCACAACAACTCCTGCAGCAGCGACACCCCGAATATACACTTCTTATATATGATGCTGCGCGCCCAATAAGCGTGCAACGCGCTATGCGCAAGGCTGTTGAGGGCACTGAGTTTGAGGGTTTTGTGGCCGATGGTACGCGCGGTGGCAGACACAACTACGGAGTAGCGGTTGACCTCACAATAGCGACCCTCGATGGCATACCTTTGGATATGGGCGCTGGGTTTGATGATTTTACGGAGGCGGCATCCGTCAAGGGCACGGCGGATAGTTCCGACCCCGCCACACGCACCGTTAAAGTCTATAGAGATTATATTAACAAGCTTGCCGAGCGCGGTGTGATAAGCCGTGAGGCGGCCGCAAATCGCATCTTACTAATCGAAGTTATGCACGAAGCGGGTCTATATCCATATCGTCGCGAGTGGTGGCACTTCGAGGAGATTATCTCAATATCCACAACACGCAGCAAGTATGAACTTCTTGATTTTTAGTGCGATATTATGTTAAAATATCACAAGGAATAGCTCCTTTACGATATAATAGAATAGGTATAGGCCGATGATTAGCTTGATGCCTGTGGTGGCGAAGAACGCCAACATCGAGCCAAAACCGACCTTTACCGCCTGCCAGAATGACATCTTCTTGCCGATAAGCTCTCCGATAACTGCACCTACGAATGGGCCGAGTATAATGCCATAAAAGCCGCAGAAGAGTCCCACGAAGGTTCCGATTGTAGCGCCCCAAATACCATATTTTGTTCCGCCAAATATCTTGCTGAAATATCCTGGCAGCACATAATCCAACACCAATACGACAATAGAAAGGATGCCGCATACAATTAGCTGTGCGGTTGAGATTGTTGTGTCGCTATTAAAGTAAACGCAGACGAGGCCTGCGTACGAGAATACTGTTCCAGGAAGTCCTGTGACGAATACACCCACAAGACCAATGATGCCCAACACGAGGGCTATAATCGAAAGTGTTAAATCCATATTAGTTTTGCCAGTCTGTTTTCACTGACAAAAGTACACAATCTTTTCGGCAATACCAAATTTATATTTTGGCGTAATATTTACATTATGTTAAATTAAGTAAGGGTGAGAGGTTGGTATTGCTGGCATCCGAACTTATGTAAATATGAAAATGGTCTACTGCTTAGCGCTTAACCAATTGAATAAATAGCGACACATCGACAAAACACACCTTTATAGCTACCTAAAATTGTCGGCAGTACGCATGTAAAATACACAAAAACATTAGGAGGCTCAGCGAATATGTGACTACGCGCCAAACTACATAATTCATTGTCAAATAATCTATATATTGAATATCTCTAACCACCCTATTATATATTAGGTAAAAGATGCTTATCGCCGTTATAATCGTAGTAATTTAATGATAAACGATAAATATTTTACGAAATAATTTGTATTTTCTAAAATAGTTACTACCTTTGCATAACGATAAACGATAATTAATTAATGAAATAATACTTAACTATTAAAATCGTTATGCTATGAAAATCAGAAAATCCACACAGCGTCGCATCATCGCACTCTTTGTTGTAGTATGTTTGATGTCCCTACCCGATTTACTGCTTTCGGTCGTGAGAGTTGTGTTCGACGAGGATTGGCGAACAACCGAAAATATCACATATGTCGGCACATTAGATGTCAATC
>JBGVFY010000057.1:0-94755 GCA_045121435.1 Paludibacteraceae bacterium
GGTGTAAATAAAGGTTAAAGTTTATAGTTTAAAGGCACGAACCTCTTCGCTACGCTCAGTAACCTTGTTTTAAACGACAATTAGTGTCAATTTTATTGTCAATTTGTGTCAATTCAAGGAGCATGTTTGGAAACAAAAATACGCTCGCTATGCTCGCTACAAAAATACTTAAAAATTTCGTTTTTGCGGCGGAGCCGCTATTTAGGTTATCAGACAACTTAGACAACTTAATTGACAATTAAAATCAATTATTTTATCCGTGCATTGTTGCAAATTGTCTCACTTGTTGTCGGTATTGTCTTTATTATTTCTTCATTTTCAATCCTCTCCGCTGGGGTGGTTGTTCACAAACCACCCCTTTGGTTTGGATTGTTTAGATTTCTTAGCTCACTTCGTTCGAACGATTTTTTCTCGCGCTCTGCGCGTAGGAGGGTATTACTCTGCCTTGGCAGTGGTCAATACACCCTCTTGCTCAGTCAAGAAACGCACATACAAGTAGCCATCTGCATCTACATGCTGAGCCAAAGGAGCCAAAATAGCCTTGCTCAATACCACATTGCCCTCAGCAGGTACCTCCGTATAGTTCACCACATCCTTATGATAAATAGCCACGGCAAACTCGCAATCCTTTGCCACGAAAGTATGCAATGCGCTCTTACCTGTCCATACGAGGTTCACACCACTTGCCAACCATGCTTGATAATCAATGCGATAGATATCAAATGCCGCACCGAGATTCAAGGTCAGTTGCGCTACTGGCTCAAGCAATGTGCTTGCCTCCACACATGGGTTCTCAGGTTTCTCCTCTGGCAATACAGTGAGGATAAGGGTTGCTTGGTAATCGCAACCATTCTCATCTTGGAGGGTGACGGTATATTCGCCTGACTCATTGTAAACAACACCATGCCACTCGTAGGTCTCACCGTATGCCACAGTCACCTCCTCAGTAGTTGCCTCTGTTTGAGGATGAACGGTGAGGGTAAGGGTGATAACGCTATCGCAGCCGTTCACATCTTGCAATGTTACGCTATACTCGCCTGACTCAGCGTATTCCTGGTCTTGCCATGTATAAGTCTCGCCGTAGCAAACAGCAGCTTTCTCATTGGTCACTGGCACCTCTGGAAGAACGGTCAGGGTGAGAGTCACGATGCTATCTGCGCCATTAGCAGCCACAGTAGTATAGGTGTATTTACCTGTCTCTGTATAGGTTTTGCCATTCCAATCGTATGTCTCGCCGAAGCAAATGGTTGCAGACTCATAGGTGTAAACAGGGTCGAGTACTGGACCTTCTGGATCTGTTTCCGCTGGTTTAGCAGAAGTAAAGGTAACATTACCAGTCATCTTAGGAGATACGCGCACATACAAGAAACCATCGGCATCTACACGCGAAGCCCAACTATCCAAATCCGCAGCAGTGATAGTGTTAGTATTATTTGGATTGAATGTTTTTGACCAAACAACATGTGGATCAGCACCCGATAACATAATATCGCAATAATCTGCAATATAGAGTGTCATTTGTCCATAACTTTTCCATTGCATAGAGAAATCGTACCCCTTCCAATCATCATAACGCAAACGATAAATATTGCTACTAGATGATGTCTTAAGCGATATCTGTTCTCCAGATTTAATAACAACAGATTGATTACCACAAGATGCAGGTTGCCACAAAGAAGGAGTAAGTTGAGTAGCACGATTACACTCAAAACGAACATAGAGATAATCATCCGTAGCAGATGTAGCCAAGGCAGCGATGTCTCCAGCAGATAATTGCAACTCACGGTTGTTATCTACTTTGCTAAATGGATATACAGAAATCACATTCGCATCACCTGCAACAAACTCTGGGGTATTCGACACATGCATACCCATTAAGTATTGGGTGTTAGCCAAAAATTCAGTAGATTTCCAAGTTTTAGGGAAACAGAACACACGATTGTCATTCGCCTGTAATTGTACTGGCTCATTGTGCTTGAGCAAAATAGCATCGCCTTGGATTTTACCCAGAGGTATCTTCTCTACCACCAATTTACCAGCACTTTTTGCTACAACCTTACCAAAGTAGATACCACCAAACTTATGCGTTTCTATAAAATTTTCCATCTCCTTCGATTGAAGTTTATGAGGTACACCTTCAGCAATATCATAATGCGTTATATAATAAGCACTTGTGGTGATTGGGGTAAATTTACATTCGTTTTTAGCCACCCACACACGCGCGGTCTGCTCACCAATCCATGTGAACTGAATACTATCATCCTTCCACTCGGAATAAGGCAATACAAACATACTCTCTGAATCATTCGCAGCAATATCAATCGTATCACCCAAATGTACATAATAGCCATTTTCTACACAAGATTGGAAAGAAGTATCAGGAGTCAAACGAATTTCACCTGCCTCTGGGAAATATACTTTTACAAAGGCTTGTACATTCTTGGTCAATCCCACCTCAGTAAGACGCTCGCGATAACTTTGATCAATAACCAAGTCCCATTCAGTCTTACCGTTGCGATAAATCTTATCGCACAAAAATTCAACAGGCAATTCAAGACCAAATCCAGAGAGTTGATTTACTACACTATCCAATTTAGGGTCATCATAAATTCCTGGAGTACAGGTGAAATCAATTTGCACTTCTGGTCCCCATTGGCTATCCTCTACATCGGGAGAAAAATATACATGCAAAGGCAAGTCGTATGTCCACGCAGTGTACCACAACTCACTTTCAGCCTCTACCGTACCACGAAAGTCCTTATTTACAAGTATAGGGTCATCGCAAGTAAGACCCGATTGCGCCATCATTGAAGTGGCGAAGAACACTACTAAAAGTGTTGAGAATAAGTGTTTCATATCTGTTTGTTTTTTAGTTTAAAGTTGAAAGTTTATAGTTTAAAGGCAGGAATTATTCGCTACGCTCAGTTTTTAGTGACTTCAAAGAAACGAAGAGCATATATAGCAAAGCAAAGAGCAACAATGGCACAATGTCTCCTACAGGTACCCAAAAATACAGATTATCGCCTAAGCCCAAACCATCACCATAGCCATACGGATTAAACCACGCCAACCAATCTTCGAAAGAAGGTCCATCAAAACCTGGGGTCCAACCACTACCGCTCATGAAAGCATCATATGCAGCACGAAGTTGATCTTCTGTAATATACCAATTGCCATCTTCGCCTTGTGTACCCCATGCCCCATTTTGTGAAGGAAGCCATACATTTAACAACCAATTTTGCCATGACGAAGTGGCTCCTCCTGAATTTGGTGCATTCTGTCTTCCGCGGACACCCATGCGACCGCCACCGAACATGCCAGTATATTGACCATAGTTAGTTGAGCCTGAATAATCAACCGCAGAGCCAATGCCATAGAAACCATTACCTACATTAGCAGCATTAGCCATAGCCATGGCTGGATCCTCTGCCAACATCTGAGCAGGATTATCACCCCAAGCCGAAGACATCTCGCCACGGCGAGCGGTGCTGTAGGCGATGGGAGAGGAGATAGAGGTGATAGGCGATGAGGCGATAAGGCTATTAGACGAGGAACTACCACGCATTGCACCACCCATGGCTGCGCCACCATTGCCGCCACCACCATAACTATTGAAAGTGCCTCCTGAAGTCTCATACAAACCACCACCAGCTGGAGCAGAGGTGATAGGCGAAAGGTTAGAGGTTAAAGGCGCAGAACTTACACCATATGATACCGCGTACGCGCCTGCGTGCGAGACACCACCACTGCGACCCAACGAGCGAGATGACAGCGCCATCGCACCACCATCGTTAGCAGGACCCGCAAAAGTAGCATTGGTATATGCCGCACCATTAGAATAAGCAGGTGCTTCACCATAACTGTCGTGAATGTTCCAACCTAACTTCTCATCATTCGCTGTTTGCAACCACACAATACCACCACACAACACCGCACAGAGCACAACAGCAATAAATACATTTACATTCTTTTTCATCTTTTCACAAGGGCACTTAGTCAATTGCCCATTTAAAAATTAATATTATCTTTTTGTACCTTAATTCAATCCCTAACTGGTTATTCACCAACAAAATACAAGCATACCGATAGCCTTCCATCGATACAATGTACATAAGATAATGCGAGAAAAAATGATAAAAAAATCACTCAACATTCCCCTAACAGTATATACCCATGCCAACTCCTATAGCACTACAGCACAAGGAGTTAGATTGTATCGACCGTTATTACTTTGGAATATTAAGTGCGGAAATTTGCGAAGTCTCGAACAGCAAACCAAAGCGCTAACAAACGCTAATAAATATGTCTTAATCATCCGTCAATGCGACAAAACGAAAGTACGCACTAAACGAATTTGGGCGCAAAGGTACAATATTTTTTCGAACTATACAAATAATCATATATATTTTTTTCAAAAACAATCATTTTCTTATATTTTGTGTGTAAAATCTTAAAAAATGCACTATCTTTGCCCATAAATCGACAAATGGGGGGGCAAATCACTGATTAACAATACATTACAGGAAATTACACCACCAAAATTGTAATTTATTGGAGTATATGAACCAAAATTATTAAAAGGGCAAAAGGGTAAATAAATAAACACCCATCCACTGCGGGATGCAGCAGATGGGTGTCGTATATCAGTGAGTAGATTAGCCTACTTGGCTACCATTGCGGACAGGAGCAGTAACAGTAGTTACTACCAACTTGCCATCAGCATCTACTGCCGAAAGAATCATACCTTGCGACTCAATGCCCATCATCTTACGAGGAGGGAAATTGGCAATAAACAACACTTGTTTACCCACGAGCACAGAAGGATCTGGATAGCTTTGTGCGATGCCCGAAAGGATGGTTCTACCACCCATACCATCGTCGAGACGGAACTGCAAGAGGCGGTCAGACTTCTTAACTGGCTGGCAATCAAGGACAGTAGCTACGCGGATATCCATCTTGCCGAACTCGTCGATATTGGTATTCTCCTTGATCTCAGCAGGACGCCAGTTCTTGAGGGCTTCTTGCTTCTCTGCCTCCTCGTTGGCAGCTTTGATGTTAGCTAGGCGGTCGAGTTGGGCTTGGATAGTAGCATCCTCAATCTTCTCGAAGAGGAGGGATACTTCGCCCAAAGCTTGCCCCTCTTGGAGGAGGTTGATGTTGCCAAGTTCTTCCCATTTGAGCTCTGACATAGAGAGCATTTGGCGCAGTTTAGCCGAAGAGAATGGGAGGAATGGTTCGAACGCAACACTCAGGTTAGCAGCGATTTGCAATGCAAGATGGAGGATAGTAGCGGTACGCTCCATGTCGGTCTTAGCCACCTTCCAAGGTTCGGTGTCAGCGAGGTATTTATTACCAATACGTGCGAGGTTCATTGCCTCTTTTTGTGCATCGCGGAAGCGGAAGTCATTGAGCAGTTTCTCCACCTCTGCCTTCACATTTTGGAACTCAGCAATAGTGGCTTGGTCGTACTCGTTGAAGGTACCCGCAGCAGGTACTTTGCCGTCGAAGTACTTCTTGGTGAGCACCAATGCGCGGTTCACAAAGTTGCCGTAGATAGCCACCAACTCGTTGTTGTTGCGGGCTTGGAAGTCTGCCCAAGTGAAGTCGTTGTCTTTGGTCTCAGGTGCATTGGCTGTCAGCACATAGCGGAGCACATCTTGCTTGCCAGGGAAGTCCACAAGGTACTCATTGAGCCATACTGCCCAGTTGCGCGAAGTAGAAATCTTGTCGCCCTCAAGGTTGAGGAACTCGTTGGAAGGCACATTGTCGGGCACAATATAACTACCCTCCGCCTTCAACATGGTTGGGAAGACGATACAATGGAAGACGATATTGTCCTTACCAATGAAGTGAATAAGACGAGTAGAAGGGTCTTTCCACCAAGTCTCCCAATTGCCGAACTGCTCGGGCTTAGCATCGCAAAGTTCCTTTGTATTAGAGATATAGCCGATAGGCGCATCAAACCACACATACAGCACCTTACCCTCTGCGCCCTCTACTGGCACAGGGATACCCCAGTCAAGGTCGCGGGTCACGGCGCGAGGACGCAAACCGCCATCCAGCCATGATTTGCATTGGCCATAGACATTAGGACGCCACTCTTTGTGCTCTTGGAGAATCCACTCCTCGAGCCACTGTTGGTATTGGTCGAGCGGGAGATACCAGTGTTTGGTCTCCTTCTTGGTGAGTGGGTTGCCATTAATGGCGTTGTATGGGTTAATGAGTTCGTCCGGCGACAAGGTGGCACCGCACTTCTCGCATTGGTCGCCATACGCACCTGCGGCATGGCAGCGTGGGCACTCGCCACGGATATTGCGGTCGGTGAGGAACTCCTGCGTCTCAGGGTCATAGAACTGCTCGGAGGTCTGCTCGACAAACTTGCCATTGTCATAGAGTTTGCGGAAGAAATCGGAAGCCAGTTGGTGATGAATCTTGCTGGTGGTACGCGAATAGACATCAAACGAGATACCAAAACCCTCGAAGGAGTCTTTAATAATGTTGTGATAACGATCCACAACCTCTTGGGTAGTGATACCCTCTTTGCGTGCACGGATAGTAACAGGTACACCATGCTCATCGCTACCGCCTACAAAAAGCACATTTTCGCCTTTCAAGCGGAGATAGCGGACATAAATGTCGGCTGGTACATACACGCCTGCCAAGTGACCTATGTGCACAGGACCATTGGCATACGGAAGGGCTGTAGTTACAAGTGTTCGTTGAAATGAATTCATATTATTTAGTTTTAGTTATTAGACCGCTTTGCTGTTAGACCACTTCGCTGTTGGAAGTTAGACTGCTACGCTGTCGGCAGTTAGACCAAACGCAGGTGCCAGATAGTTGTGTTCCAGTTCGTTAGTAGTCACCGACTTGATTATATCCCCCTGAGCTACCGATATTTTGCCCGTTTCCTCCGATACCACAATAGCCAACGCATCGGTCTTTTCGGTCAAGCCCAATGCTGCGCGATGGCGTAGTCCGTAGGATTTAGGCAAGTCTTGGCGTCTTGACACAGGCAATATACACGCCGCAGCATGGATACGACCTGCCGAAATAATCATAGCCCCATCGTGCAAAGGCGTATTCTTGAAAAAGATATTCTCAATAATACGCACCGATACAGTAGCATCCACTATTTCGCCCGTATCGGCATACTGGTCCAGCCCCTGCTGTTGGGTGATAACAATCAGCGCACCCGTTTTGGAGGCAGACATGTGCGAACAAGCCAAGACAATGCTGTTGATTAGCCTCTGCGCCTCCTCGTGGTTGCGCGTCTTGGACCAATGGCGACGAATACGCTCCATATTGAAACGCGCACCTATACCATAGAAGAAGGAGCGGATTTCCGTCTGGAAAATGATCACCAATGCCACCGCTCCCACGCTAATAAAACGCTCGAACAAGGCACCTGTGAGTTCTAAATCAAATACATAACTCACCAACATCCATGTCAATACGAATGCCAAAATACCCCAAAACAGGTTACTCGCACCCGACTTACGCAATAACTGATACCCACCAAACAAAATGGTGGCTACCATAAGAATGTCAATAATATCTTTGATTCCAATGTACATGTTATTTTAAGTTTATAGTTTATAGTTTAAAGGCAAGGGATATAGTCTAAAGACAAGGGGTTGGAAGCCAGAGTATGTACCTTAATGGCTTGAACCGCAGCCTCTACATCGTGGACGCGCAGTATGTTAGCACCACGCTCCAAAGCCAAAGTATTTGCTGCAATCGTGGCAGCCAATACATTGTCAGGAGTAGTCTGCAACGGTTTGTATAACATCGACTTACGCGATACTCCTACCAAAATAGGGGCATGCAACTGCTGCAACACCTCTAATTGCTGAAGCAACGCATAGTTCTGCTGGGTGGTCTTACCAAAACCAAAACCAGGGTCAATAATCACATCCGCCACGCCACGACGATGGAGCCTATCCATCTGCCATTGCAAGAAATCCACCACCTCCGCCATTGCATGTTCGCCCACAGGCTGCGCGTGCGTAAGGATATATGGCACACGGTACTTAGCCACAATATCCCATATCCGCGGATCGGCATTCGCACCCGACACATCGTTAATGATATCCGCCCCGTGAGCAATAGCCTGCTCAGCCACCTCCGCACGGAAAGTGTCCACCGAAATAGGCACCTGCGACCAATGGTGGCGAATCCTATCCAAGCCCTGCTGCAGCAAATGCCATTCTGTAGCCGCATCCACAGGAGTGGAATTAGGACGCGTGGAACAAGCACCCAAATCCAATATATCCGCCCCCGATTGCAACACCCCCTCCACATACGATAGTAGTTCCGACTCATGCGAAACATCGCACGATGTGAAAAAACTATCGGGCGAAAAATTGATGATTGCCATCACGCGCGGACGCGATAAACTCATCAATTGGTGGCGTATCAGAAGCGACATTTCCATTCGACCTGCAAAATTACAAAAAATATTGGGATTACACCAAGTTTTTGGTAAAAAGTATAAGAAAAAAGTGCGTTTTTTTTGGAAAAAGCGGTTTTTCGATACTTTTTTCCTTGTTTTTTAGGTCAAATGAGTTTTTTTTTGTAACTTTGCCAGCTGAATTAAAAAGTGAATATATTTTTTGCAAAAAATTATGAATACAACAACAAAAATTGTACTTTTAAGTTTGGTAGCCATTTTCACCGCTTGCCAAACAAGTGAATTGACCACAGCAAAGTCGTTTCTGACAGGTTCTAAGAACTTTGACCCTAAAACTACTAACTTTCAAGCCTTTGCAGGCAGCACTCCTGTTGTTCCTCCTGGCATGTTAATGATTCCTGGCGGTTCGTTTACTATTGGTCAAATGGATGAGTTCATCACTGCACCTCGCAATAGCGAACGCCGAACACTCACCGTAAGTTCGTTCTTTATGGACAAATATGAAGTAAGTAACTTAGGTTGGCGCGAATATGTGGATTGGACCACCTTTGTCTTCGGAGAATATAACCAAGATATCGTAAAGGCCACTCTTCCAGACAGTTTGGTATGGCGCAACGAAATGGCATACAACGAGCCATATGTAGAAAACTATTTCCGCCATCCAGCCTATAGTTTCTACCCTGTAGTAGGCGTGAGTTGGGATCAAGCCATGGCATACTGCCAATGGCGTACTGACCGCGTCAATGAGCGTTTAATGGTGGAAGGCAAGTATCTTCAACCATTGCCTTACGACAAGATTGGTCCAAACTGCTATATGAACGAGCAAGAGATTGATGACTTCTTGAAACGCAACGACAAACACCCAGAGTACGCAAAATACGATAAAGTAGCTGAGGAGGTACCATTGTCTATCGCCAAAAAGCATGGTTATGAAGGCACAGAGGCGGCTACCAACGAAAATGGAACAGAGACCATGGTTACCATGTATCGTTTGCCTTACGAATGGGTTAGAGATCAATTCGTATTCAATACCGAGAAATATTTGACCTCTGGTCAATACAACCCTACCCCAGGTAAGAGTGCTCGCAAGAATGCCAATGGTACCGACCGTAAGATTACCAGTTCGGACGGTGTATTGGTAGCAGGTTATCGTTTGCCAACCGAGGCAGAATGGGAGTATGCAGCCTTTGCACCAATAGCAGACTCTGAGAACTACGGTAGTCCAGCAGACGGCAAGATTTACCCATGGTCAGGTCTTCACCCACGCGATTTGAGCAAGAAAAGCAAAGGTCAAATGATGGCGAACTTTGTGCGCGGTCGAGGCGATATGATGGGTATTGCAGGTGCACCAAACGATGGGTATGTAATCACCGCGCCAGTAGATGCTTTTGCAGCAAACGACTTTGGTTTGTATAACATGGCAGGCAATGTGAACGAATGGGTGTTGGATGTGTACCGCGAGACCACTTTCGGTGTAATGGCAGAGTACAACCCTTATCGTGGTAATGTATATTCCACTATCGTTCGCGATTCAGCCACCAACCGCCATATCCTGACTGAAACAGGCTGTTTAGCAGTAGAGTACACCGCTGCTAACGACAAACGCGACTACAAGGATGGCGATGCCACTTCTCGTTTGGATACCGACTATCCATTGGATACCACTGGACTCAGCGAGGAGCAAATGATGGAGGTGAAGTACGACCCAACCGACATTTTGGCACCACATATTACAAAGAACGCGCGCGTGTATAAGGGAGGTTCGTGGAACGACCGTATCTATTGGCTCAACCCTACCACTCGTCGTTATATGGACCAAAGCAAGGCTTCTTGCACCGTTGGTTTCCGTTGCGCTATGAGCGTATTGGGCGGTCAGAACGAAAAGAAATAATAACTTTATAACTATACTATTATGAATATTCCCGCAGAATTGCGCTACACCAAAGAGCACGAGTGGATTCGTGTAGAAGGCAATGTGGCATTTGTTGGCATTACGGATTATGCACAATCCGAGTTAGGTGAAATCGTATTTGTGGATATCAACACAGAAGGCGAGACCGTAGGTCAAAACGAAGTATTTGGCTCAGTAGAGGCAGTGAAAACCGTTAGCGATTTGAACATGCCTGTTACTGGCGAGGTGCTTGAGGTGAACGAGACTATCAACGACCAACCTGAGTTGGTAAACAACGACCCATACGGCGAGGGCTGGATGATTAAGATTTCGGTGGCTGACCCTGCTGAGTTGGACAACCTGCTTAGCGCTGATGCTTACGAAGCATTGATCGGCTAAGATATCCATTACATACAAAGAAAAAGACCAATCAATGGATTGGTCTTTTTCTTTGTATATCTATCCGTTAAACCGATTGGCATGCCAATCGGTCGTAGGCTTTAGCGCGGATTATTAAAGCCCGAATATACCATTTCAATATCCATTGGGTACTCGCTATCTGTAGCCGAGTGGATATAGGTAGCCGAAATAGTTTGCATAGGGCGCACCGACAATACGGTGGAAGAACCCGAAACGGTCTTCACCGACACTGGCACGAGCAAGAAACGCAACTCGCTCTGCGGTTGATTGGTGCGCAGCAAATGGGTAAACAAACCCGATAGGTCATACGAATAATAATACGACACATTCGACAGCGAATCCACAGTGCTGGCAAGAGATGCTAACACCGCAGTAGTATCCGAAGGCAACTCGTTCTTGGCGAAGAACGACTCCATTTTATCCTCTTGCACCAAGAGCATATAACTGGCAGGCGCATCCCAGTGGTCGCGTGGTCGCTCTGACTCCGCCTCCTCCATCAGCACATTAATCGTCAGATTAGCGCGGTTTACATACACGCGATAGTCTTCCTCTTCGCCTAACTGCTCTTGCATTCTATCAAACACCTTATTTACATTCACCGACAATCGCGTGTAGATATTCGCAGGCGAAATCACATAGTTCCAGTCCGTCTGCTGCAAATCGGCAATCACCTTATCGCGGTCGGGATACATATAACGATTAATCTGACGCACCTCGGAATTGACATAAAACAGTTTCATATCATTCACCACCGAATCGCGGTCAGGACGAGGATAGGAGAAATGATAATATACCGCCATACTTATCTCCTTCACATACAAAACTGTACTACCACCAAACTCAGTGAAAATATACAACCCCTTGAATAATTGGTTGAACGCCTCTTGAGAAGAGAAATCCTTGATTGCAAAGAAACGCTTAGCGAAAGCATCCGATAACTTAACACGGACACATGGCATATAGTAATCATCAGATATATATACCGAGTCGGTAGGCTGTTGCGCATACACAATACGCATCTGCTCAGATATCAGGGTCGTATCCTCCATACTACAGAAGGTGGACAACAAAGTATCGTTAGGATAGCGCGTGTCGTAGTCCAAAGTAGCACGATCCATCTCGTGCACCGTGATACCCAATGGCGCCATGCCATCGCCATACCAATTCTCGTAGTACAAATATAGGCAAACCGAATCCACCTCGGGATTAGTAGCCACAGGCTTACCAGTCACCATGATTGAATCGGGATACTCAAACCCTATCGGACACGCCATTTGGGCAAGTAGGTCAGCCTTGATTGTACCGAAATGCGTATCACACTCGCCCAACAAAAACGAGTCGGGCGACAAACTAATCGCAGTACTTTTCTCTAAGGCAGAACTCACCGCAAAGGTGTCTGCTTTCACACGAATCTGATCTTCGTTACCTAACGCGGACGCTCCTGCATTAATCACATCGCCATCGCAACTGCACAGACCTGCCACCAAAGCAAGGAGCAAAATATAAATATGCTTTACTCTTTTCATTCTTCTTTTTCACACAAACTATTACACAAAGCCATAAATTCGGCTTTGTTATCCTCTTCGGAATAGGGCAACACTATTTTTCCCGTGTTATGCAAGTAGTTGCTGAGGCGGGTATTCACATCTGGTGCATCCATCACCACAGCATCCGAATAGTCAATAGCCAAACGCATCAAGTCCTCGTAGCCTACTGGCAAACCCGAGATACTACGCACATCTCCCTGCAACATACCATCCAACATCATCTTCTCGGCAAACTTCGAGCCAAAGGGTTGTTGATATTCCTCGTTGTCCAACGACAGTACCACCTTGGTATTCTCAAAGAAAGGTGTGTCGGCGTATGCTTTCTTCACATACAATGGCACCAAGGCGGACATCCAACCCGAGCAATAAATGATATCAGGTGTCCAACGCAACTTCTTAACGGTCTCCAGCACGCCGCGTGCGAAGAATATGCAACGCTCATCGTTGTCCTTATACTCCTCGCCCTGCTCATTCACCACACCTTTGCGGCGGTGGAAGAAATCATCATTATCAATAAAGTAAATCTGTATACGAGCCGACTGCACACTGGCTACCTTAATCAGCAGTGGGTGGTCGGTATCCGCAATGATAATGTTTATTCCCGACAAACGAATCACCTCGTGCAACTGATTGCGGCGTTCGTTTATCTCGCCAAACTTAGGCATAAAAGTGCGAGTTTCAAATCCTTTGGACTGAAAATACTCAGGCAACTGACGGTTACGCAGGCGTATAGGTGTCTCTGTATCCAAGTATGGATAGATCTGCTGCGAAACGAATAAAATGCGTTTGGGCTCTTTCATAATCGTAGTATTTTTAAAAATGGTATTATTTCCCGCTACAAAGGTACAAAAAAAAAATGATATTACATAATTTTTTGGCAAAAAATTTTCTTTTTTCCCTTATTTGTTGTACCTTTGCAGACTTTTTCCGCAACATTAAGCAATTTTATACACAATATATGCAAATTATTACTACAAAATCAGAACTCACACGCCAATCGGCAGCATGCCTTCGCCAAGGCAAAACCATTGGCTTTGTTCCCACTATGGGAGCCCTTCACGAGGGGCATGCTTCGCTTATTCGTCGTGCTTGCTCCGAGAACGAAGTGTGCTTTGTGAGCGTATTCGTTAATCCTACACAATTCAACAATGCAGAGGATTTGCAAAAATATCCTCGCACCTTGGAGAAGGATGCTCTCCTGCTTGAGTCGTTGGGCGTACATTTTGTTTTTGCTCCATCGCCAGAGGAAATGTATAGCCAAGAAGAAATGGACAAACCGTTCCAATTCGACTTCGCGGGGCTTGACCAAGTAATGGAAGGTGCTATGCGTCCTGGGCATTTCAATGGTGTAGTGCAAGTGGTCAGCCGCCTTTTTGAGTTGGTTCGCCCTACTCGCGCCTACTTTGGCGAAAAAGACTTCCAGCAGTTGGCCATTATCCGCCACATGGCTGAACGCTCCGAGTTGGCAGAGCGTTTCGTGGACATACAAATCATTGGCTGCCCTATTGTCCGCGAGGCAAGCGGTTTGGCAATGAGTAGCCGCAACGAGCGCCTTTCTCAAGCAGAGAAGCAAACAGCAGTAGGTATCTCACAAACGCTGATTGCCTCGTTGGAATGGGCAAAAACGGCTTCTGTGGCAGAGGTGCAACAGCGTGTGATAGACACCATCAATGCCATTGAGGGATTGGAGGTGGAGTATTACGAGATTGTGGACAAAACCACCCTGCAACCCACTCAATCGTTCCAAAACGCTATTGGTTGCGTCACCGTCTATTGCGGTCCCGTCCGCCTCATTGACAATATTCAATACTGACTTTGATTAAGCAAATTATCATAGACAAAGGCATACCCTTTTTGGAGGGTGTATTCCCTCCCGAGATAGAGGTGATTTATCTTTCTCCCGAGGAAATCACTCCTAATGCGGTGCGCCATGCTCAGGCTCTCTTCGTGCGTACGCGCACGCAAGTAAATAAGGAGTTGCTGCATGGAAGCCAAGTGCGCTTTGTGGCGACTGCCACGATTGGGTTTGATCACATTGACCAAGACTACTGCCGCGAGGCAGGCATACATTGGATTTCCTGCCCAGGGTGTAACGCACAGGCAGTTTGCGACTATGTGGAGGAGGCTATCGCCTTATCGCCTCATCACCTCATTACCTCATCACCTCTCACCATAGGCGTTGTAGGCTACGGACATGTAGGCAAGCTGGTGGCGCAAATGGCAGAACAAAAGGGGTATCGTGTGCTGCTATCTGACCCTCCATTGGGTATCGGTTTGTCGCTTGAGGAGATAGTACCACAATGCGATGTACTCACATTCCACACCCCTTTAACCCGCAATGGCGAACACCCTACCTATCACCTTTGCAACGCGAATATCCTGAGTCGTTGCAAAGATAATACGCTCATTATCAATGCTGCGAGAGGCGGTGTAGTGGATGAGCAGGCTTTACTGCCCTACCTTTCGCCTTCAGCATCATCGCCCAATAGCCTCATCACCTCATCACCTCATCACCTCTCCGCCGTAATCGACTGTTGGGAGAATGAGCCGCAACTGAATATTGAGTTGCTGAGGCGGGTGAATTTGGCTTCTTTTCATATCGCAGGCTACTCTATTGCAGGTAAAATGCGGGCAAGTGAGATGTGTTTAGAGGCTTTTTGCAAATTTTTCTCGCTTCCGATTTTGTCAATCAATAAAAAAGTAGTACCTTTGCAGGGTGATTCGGAAAAAGGCTGGTTGCAACGCATTTCTGACCAACTAAAAGCCCACCCCGAACACTTTGAACAACTACGAAAATCATATAAATTAAGATAATGGCAAGTTTTCAAAAACTCACCCCTCGAGCAACAGATTACTCGAAGTGGTACAACGAACTGGTAGTAAAAGCAGACTTGGCTGAGCAGTCAGCCGTGCGTGGATGTATGGTGATTAAGCCATACGGTTATGCTATTTGGGAGACCATTCAGGCGGAATTAGACCGCCGTTTTAAGGAGAATGGCGTTAAGAATGCCTATTTCCCATTGCTTATCCCTAAATCATTTTTGAGTCGCGAGGCAGAACACGTAGAGGGTTTTGCTAAAGAGTGTGCTGTGGTTACCCACCACCGCCTCATGAACGACCCAGAGGGCAAAGGCGTTGTGGTAGATCCTAAGGCACGCTTGGAGGAGGAATTGATTATCCGTCCTACCTCTGAGACGATTATCTGGTCCACCTATAAGAACTGGATTTCCTCTTACCGCGACCTGCCTATCCTTTGCAACCAATGGTGTAATGTAATGCGTTGGGAGATGCGTACACGCCTTTTCTTGCGTACGGCTGAGTTCCTTTGGCAAGAGGGTCATACTGCTCACGCTACCAAAGAGGAAGCCGAGAACTACGCGGCTACCATGTTGGATGTATATGCTGACTTTGCAGAGAAGGTGATGGCTATTCCGGTGGTGAAGGGTGTTAAGTCGCCTAACGAGCGTTTCGCAGGTGCATTGAACACCTACTCTATTGAGGCCATGATGCAGGATGGTAAGGCGCTACAAGCAGGTACCAGTCACTTCTTGGGTCAGAACTTCGCGAAGTCGTTTGATGTGCAATTCCTCACCAACGAGAATAAATACGAGTATGTATGGGCTACTTCTTGGGGTGTTTCTACTCGCCTCATGGGTGCACTCATTATGACTCACTCCGATGACAATGGTTTGGTACTTCCTCCTAACCTTGCTCCTACTCAGGTAGTTATTGTGCCTATCTTCAAGAAGCAAGACCAATTGGATGCGCTCATGGAGAAACTCAACCCATTGGCAGATGAGTTGAAGAAACTCGGTATCCGCGTACAAGTGGATGCAAGTGATAATGCCACTCCAGGCTTCAAGTTTGCTGAGTACGAGTTGAAAGGTGTACCTTTGCGTTTGGCTATGGGCGGTCGCGACTTGGAGAACGGCACCATTGAGTTGGCTCGTCGTGATACCATGACCAAGGAGACTGTTTCGTTCGATGGAATCGTGGAAACTATCCAAGGATTGCTCAAAGAGATTCAGGACAATATTTACCAAAAGGCTCTCAACTTCCGCCTTGAGAACACTCGTGAAGTAAACACTTGGGAGGAGTTCAAAGAAGAGATTAAGAAAGGTGGTTTCCTCATGTGCCACTGGGACGGTACACCTGAGACAGAGGAGAAGATTAAGGCTGAGACTAAGGCAACTATCCGTTGTATTCCTTTGGAAGGCGACAAGACACCTGGTAAGTGTATCTACACCGGTCAACCAAGTGCACAACGCGTGATTTTCGCCATTGCATACTAATAACAGCCTCTTCAACCTCCCTTCAAGGGAGGCTTAAAATAACGAATTATACAAGAAAATCGCACTTAATGTGCGATTTTTTTGTATATATCAAAAAAAAGCAGTACCTTTGCAGTCGCTTTTCGGCAGTTTCATTAAATAATGAATCCGCATAGCAAAGAAAACGGGATGTGGCGCAGCCCGGTAGCGCAACGGTCTGGGGGACCGGAGGTCGCAAGTTCAAATCTTGTCATCCCGACAACAATCACGCGAAAGCGCAGAAAATCAACCATAACCGCAAGTGTTGACTGGAAAATGTGAGTGAAAATGTGAGTGCAAATACTCACATTTTCGTTTTGAGTAACTTGCAGAACCCGAAGAATGAGGTTCGGCAAGGGACTTAAAACCTTAAACTATCAAAACTATGCGGACAAAACAATTAATCAGCTACCCCACGCTGAATGACAAAAATGGGGATCCAACGAAAGATTGGTATGTAGAGTATTCTTTTCGGCTGCCCGGCGATGACCAATTGCATCGCTTTCGTATATGCGGTGGTCTAAGGCGAACCGTGCCGATAGACCAGCGCTACACGATAGCTGCCGAAATCATACGAGACCGAACAGAGTACCTTAAGAGCGGTATCTATCTCGACAATCCCAACGACACCAGCCCTCTACGCAAGGACGACACCCATCGCCCGGAACACCAACGCTTCACCGAACGAAGCGAACAGTACCGACTGCCTTACATTATTGACAGTTACATGCAGGACATGAAAGGTACTATTCGCTTGGGCAGTTTCCGAAAATACCAGGGCGAAATGAATGTGTTTCTTGACTGGATAAAGGCCGAAAATCAGCCTTTATACATCGGAATGTACACACAGGAACGCCTGCAATCGTTTTTCGATTACCTCGCCAGAGAAGAGAGTGAGGGCGGTCGTGGACTCTGCTATGGAAGTATAAAACAATATCGCCAAAGATTGAGCGGTCTATTCGCACACGCCAAGAAGATGGGCGTCTTCGGCGATGCTAATCCCGCAGACGACATCCGCAATCGTGGCAAGCTGGTTGACTGTGCACCTTCTCCGTTTACCAAGGATGAGCGTACACGGCTCAAGGAGGCAATACTGCCACGCCAACCGTATCTATGGTTGGCGATTGAGCTGCTGTACTATAGCGCTATCCGCCCAGGAGAAGCACGATTGCTCAAGGTGGGCGACATAGACCGCGAGAGGCGATTGGTAAATATACGCAACTCAGTCGCAAAGAACAAGCGCACTCAGCAGGTAGGGCTAAACAAAGACACCCTGTCGCTGATGGAGCGGCTGGGTGTGTTTGCATATGCCCCCGAATTGTATCTCTTCGGGCGAGGCGGCATTCCAAGTGACAAGCCGATAGGCAAGAGTACACTGCGTACCCGATTCAGCGAGTATCGCAGGCAGCTGCGCATTCCTGCTGATAGAACCCTATATGCGTGGAAGCATACAGGGGCTATCAACGCCCTGGAGAAAGGGATGGACTTGGTGAAGCTGAAGGACCACATGCGGCATGCCAACATCGATACGACCATGCAATATGCCAAAAAGCGTGGTCGTGATGTGCACGCCGCCGATGGGTATATCGACCAACTCTAATCGATGATCTCGTAGAACTCTCCCTCGACCAACTCAGACATGCCCTTGACAGTGATTTGGGCAGTCAGTTTTAGGCAGGCGTATCTCTTACCCTTGATAAGAAAGACGCTTGTAGGCGATGGGAGAGTTTTTGCGAGGAACTTGTATCGATAGAGCTTGGTCTCGTCCACCTTGGGGAGTGAGGCATTGGCTTGGATGGTTGGTTCTTGTGGAGAAAGAGTGTAGTCGTATTTGTCAAATCCAGAGAAATAAGACCATACTTTTATATTTCCTTCGTCATCCAATATCAAGTTACGAGCACCTACTTCAGTCGTTCCTGTTTCGTCTATGATTGTTGTATAATTAATCTTTGGCTCATATTGACGAGTGTTCAGGAAAATGTTTCTACCTGTATTTTGAGCAATAACAATCCAAAGCTTATCATACATCATATCCTCAATCTTTCTTTCGCCTGCCGACAAGTAGTCTACCACTGGAGGGAGATACAAGGTGCCAGCTTCAGGGTCGTACGACTCTTCAGGGTCGGCTGGTATGTCTATCTCAGGAACATATTTATAAGGATTAACGAAAGCAATTGCGTAATCACCAGGATATTTAACAGTCTCATGCGCATCCATGGGGCATGGCGCAATCTTTAGTTCAGTGCCTTCTGGCGGGTTGTCGTATTGATTAATAATCTCTACTCGCTGAAAACGAACATCTGGAAGCGAACCTTCCTCATTAGATGTCCAAATATACTCGTCTTGGTTGTTTGACACAACTGCCCATTTATCTATATCCTTCAAGTACAAAAGTACAGCGGGGTCTGCACCTCTTTTTTCGGATGTAATACCATCTTCATACAAATGTGCATGTGCTGCATAATGAACTTCGCTAATCAGATCGGAAGTATTTATTGAATCGAAAGGGATACGCTTATCCTCAAATATAAATCTGCAAGAATTTAGATTATTAGGATTGCACTCGCTTGGGAACTTCAGTTTTTGATTGCCGCGAAATTGTTCTTTAACATCATTGGACACTTCAATATCAAAGTTATCTAAAACTTGTAGAGAAACAAACCTTTCAGAAGCGCTAGAAGATATATCAGCGCATGCCCTAAAAACGATAACTTTCGAAGCTTCATCTAATATATAGAAACACCCAAAGAACAAAGAAATCTGCTGAAGAAATTCCTTAATAGTCCAATGAGGTAGCGACTGGTTTAATGGAATTATGGTTTCGTCCGAGCGATATATCTCACGATGATGTCGAGCGTTGACTACCAAAATATTCTTAAACATAGGAATCAACAATAGACCAGACATATCCACACTCCATCCTATTGCTTGAGCAACCAATGTAATAAGGTGGTGTAAATATATACGGCGGGAAATATATGGATCTGTATACATATCATACACAATCGGCTCAACAAATTTTTCCTTAGCCTTATCCCATACTAATATCTCATCCCAACCATATTCAGAACCAGAACCAGGAGTGAATTTTCCGGCAACATAATCATACGACCATCCGCCTTTCGTGCCATCCCATTGCGAGAAGTCAAGGTCGGTGAGATACACATCGGGCAGGGATGAGGCAAAGTTCTGTTGGCTCATGCCTTCCAAGAACTGACCTTTCACCTCCGTATCGCTTACAGAGGTGATGGTCAGAATACCCGACTTGACAAAAGCATCCGTTTGGATCTCGCATGGGAACGACACCTTCGAGATATCCACGCCCTTCACATGGAGCGGGCCAAAAATGGAGATGTTCTGCGGGCAGTCCTTCATAGGGAACGGAATCTCCATGGTATAATCTTCCGCTTCGGTGAAGAGCGGGTTCTCACTCACATACTCAAACGAGGCGTTGGCTTTCAGTACCGCCTCACGGCCATTAACTAAGATTTTCATGATTTGCCTTTGTTTTTCATTAGTTGTTCATATTTCTTCTGTGCACGCAAGATGCCACGGTCGCCCGTCACGGTGTTGACCGTCACGAATGGCTCATCAAGGCGCTTGTTGAGCTTCTCAAGAACGGCACTCTCGCTGGAGGACGATTGAGAGATTGATGCTGAACGATTGGCAGATTGTTGCTGAACAATTGGAGAATTGTTGTTGAACGATGGTTTTTGCAGACTGCCGATGGTGTTGGTGCGCTGCGCCTCATCGAGGGCTGCAATGGTGGCAGCCGCCGTAGGGTTGGCAAGCAGTTCTTGCGAAGCGACCCACTCGCCAGCATGGACGATACCCGCAGGTTCGTACTTGCCGCCTGGGCGAGTGTAACCACCGGTGGCGTAACCTTGAGCGAGGGCTGCGTCTCGTTGCTTCTTGAGCGTAGCGATTTGGATAGCACCAGCAGCCACCGCCATTGCAGCTGCGATAGGAGCCATGATGAAACCTACGATAGGAATAGCAGCCGCACTAGAGAACGCATTGATAGCAGAGATGGCTGTTTGTGCCACGGCAGAAGCAACCTGCATGCCGTATTTCTTTTTCTCCGCCTCGTTCTTGACGGCAGCAATCTCCTTCTCTTTCTCGGCTTCTATCTTAGCCACCTTGCGTTTGTTGCCACCAGCAGCCGCCAACTCACGCTCATATTTCTTCTCAATGTTTGCGGTCTGCAAAGCGGTCTCCGCATCAATAAGATCGGAAAGACCAGAGAAGATATCGCACATACCACTGACCACAGTAGAGAAGCCTTGGCTGAAGGCTTGCCATCCGTCCGACTGCATGTACTCAAGCACCTCATCCCAAGAGGCACGGATGCTGTCCAACTGCTCCATGCCGATTTGGTCGTTGTACTTCTTGGCGAGTTGATAGCGCGCTTCTTGGTAAGCTCGCTCGATCTGCAACTTTTGCTCTTTGGTGGATGCCGCACTGAGGAGTTGTGCACGCACGGCTTCCAGTTGTAGTTTCTCCTCGTCGTAGCTCTCTTGGTCGGTCACTCCGGAGTGCTTGCCGAAGTACGCTTTTTTGAGTTGATTTTGTATCTTAGCATCTGCAGCAAGATGTTGCTTTTGGTATTTCTCGCTTGCTTTTTGGTATTTCTCTTGAGCGGCGAGGCGTTCCTCTGAGCCCTCTTCGTAGAGAGCGATCATGTTCTGCAGGTGCTGTAGTTCTGCTTGCTCAAGCGCCAACTTATACGCTTTGTTGGAGAGTTCTCCGTCTGCGTATTGTTGGTTAAGGATTGCCTTTTGAGCAGCATAACGCTTTTGCTCCTCCTCGATGGTGGTAGCGGTCTTATCTGCAGCACCATGCTCCTCTTGCTTCTTTTGCGCCTCAAGGTGTTTCGCTTGGTACTCAAGATACTCAGTAGAGTTAGCATCTACTTCCTTCATCTTCTTATCCCAGTAGTCCACCTCTGTTTGTAGCATATCCTTGGTGTAGGTCTCAAAGTCCTTCTTGCCTTGTAGATATGCTATCTTGAGTGTTGCTTCCTCTCGTTTGCGCCATTCATCAGCGGTGGATGTCGCAGCGACTACAGGAGTGCTACCGTCCTCATCTCCTGAGACAACATTACCAGCATTGGCAGCTGCTCGTGCTGCTTCTTGCTGTGCGGTAGTTGCCATCTGCCCATAGAACTCCTCAACCTCATTGACATAGGTTTGAGTAAGGGCTGCAACATTCTGCTCTGCCAATGCACGATAATAAGCATTAACCATAGATACACCCTCGTCCGTCAATCCAGCATAAGATTCGTGCACACCAAATTGGTCGGAGTAAGAGTTCCATACTTCTTCGCTGCGAGTAACACCTGCAGCAGCACGAACGCTGGCACTAACATTGCTATTGTTGGTCACAACAGTAGCATTGCCACCTTCCTCAACGGCACGCTCGTAAGCATCTCGGAGTTTATCACGATAGAGATCCTGTAGAGCCTCTGCTTTGGCACGAGCCTTGAGTGCTTCAATAACCTTATCAGAAGAACGAACGAAAGCTTCGTCTGCTGATACGGCATCATTAATCTTCAAACCTAACTGCTCAAACGATTCACGATTCTTATCCAACCACTACTTCTTCTGTTGAGCAGTAGATAGTTTCTCCCATTGGGATTTCAAATCATTGTACTTACCTACCACATCGCCAATAGCAGAAGCAATGGCGTGCGCTGCTGCTTTCTCTGCTGCTTGCTGACGCTCCAATGCTTTGCGACGCGCCTCTGCAGCAGCCGTTGCTTCACGGCTCTTCTTGATATAACCGGCAAGGGCAACACCCAAACCAACAATCAATGCTGCAGCTGCAGCGTATGGATTAGCCATGAGTGCCTTGCCGAAACTCTTAACAGCCGCAATGGCTTTTTGACAACCAGCCACAAGGGCGTTCCATGCCTCTTGTGCCTTTATTATAGTATAATAGGTAACAATAGCTGCCGTGGTTGCAATGATAGCAGCGCGGTGCTCCATGATGAAGTCAATGGTCTTGCTCAAGAATTTCATTGAGATAGACATTGACGAATGGAAGTGGCCCATCACAGGGAGCAACTTCTCGCCAAGTTCGACGGCATGCTCACGGAAGATCTTCTTTTTCTTCTCAAGGTCGGCTTGGACGGTGGTGTTCTGCACCGTGAACTCCTTGTCAATGGATATCGCCTCTTGGAAAGCCACATTGGCCGCCTCTTGTTGTTGGCGAACCATATCCACATTACCCGCCAAAGCCGCCAACACCGCCGAAGCGCGAGCGCCGTTCTCGCCCATATCGGCGAAGACTGGAGCGAGCGTATCAATGCCGCCTAACTCATGCAAGCGGTTGAGCAACATGAGCAGTCCCTCGTTGGTGCTTCGCTTGCAAGTCTCTGCGAACTCCGTGACTGCCATGCCTGTCGCCTTGGCAATCTTCTCTGGAGACTTAAACAGATTCATGATTATTTTGCTCACGGCGGTGGAGGACATCTCCAGCTTCTGACCTTGGCTATCCAGCACAGCCGCAAAGCCCATGATCTCGGGGATAGTCATGTGGGCCTGTGCACCGACACCCGCCAAGCGTTGAGCAAACTCCGCAAGGTACGGAGCAGACGCTGTAGAGTTCTGCGACAACTCGTTGATGACCGAGCCGACCGCCAGCAATGAGCGCTCCGTACCGAGGCGTTCCTCGTCGCCGAAGATACTGGTGAGCTTGGAGAGCGTGAGCGTAGCACCCTCGCCAAGGTCATCGAGCGCCACATTGATTTTGTCGGCAGCACGCACGAAACCGAGCACATCCTCCTCGGACTGCTTGCCTAAGCGGCCCGCCTCTTGTGCGAGTTGGTTGAGGGCTTCACGGCTGGTGCGAGTATCCATCTTCTTGAACTCCTCATTGAGATGGTCAACCTGTTCGGCAGTCATACCTGTGTACTTGCGAACATTGGCCATCTCTTGGTCCATCTCGGCGTAGGCTTCCACGGCTGCTTTACCAGCCGCTACCAAGCCCGCCATGGCAGCAGCACCGGCGGCGATGCTGGCACCCCAGTCGTTGACCGTGTTCTTCATGCGAGCAAACATACCCTCCGACTGACGAAGCTCGGCATTAACTTTGTCGAGTTCGGCTTTGACACGGCGGATCTTCTCGGTTTGTGCCGTCCATGCGGCTGAACCGCGCTCTATGTTCTTGAGCTCGCTATTGAGGAACTTGAGGGCACGCTGCAAGTCAGCAGGCGAGGCTTTGTCCAGCTGGGCAAAGACACGCTGACATGCCTTGGTACCGCTTTCCATCTTGCGGATCTCGGCTTCGGTTTTCTTAATCTCCTTGCGGAACTTCTCCGCCATTGCTCGGTCGCCCGCTTCGCCTGCTTTGACAAAAGCAGTGCGTAGCGAATCGACTTCTTGTTTTAAGCGAGACAATTCATTTTCAGCATCTTTTCCATTGATGCGAAGACTAACACTAACTGAATTATTATCTGCCATAACTATTAAAATTTAATTAACGCCATAAGTATTAATGGATGCTACTTTGACTGGTTTGTTATTCATTCCTATATAGAGGGTATCGAATGCATCGGTACCATCAGTGCGGTGCTCGAGGAGGTTTTCCTCGTTTTCCGCTAATTTCTCGCCTGCTTTGTATTTATGGAAACCATTACGACCACGCATTACGCCTGCAGACTCAATAGCGACCAATAGATCTTCGTTATTGTCTATATTGAAGTATGGCGTAAGGCGCTTCTTTCCTGCAAATCCCTGGTTAATGAGGAGGTATTTCTCGTTGTGTCGCATAGGATGACCAAGATATACCGATTTGATTTTCCAACCGTGTTTTTTAAACTCTCTTTCAATAACAAACTTAAAATCTTCCTTATTCACAGCATAGTTAGAACCAAGGGCGGTACTATCGTAGTAGAATATTACCTGCTTTTTGCTATGATTACGATAGTAGTCGCAAAAATCTTCAATGAGTGCAGGTATCTTGCGCTCGAATTTGACATAGAATGATTTTAAGACATTGAGACGGCCATCTCTTTCTTGACCAGCGACAATCCAGTTAATGTTTGCATTATAGTCCATGCCTATGCAGATAGGCAAATTAGGATTGATATCGCGGTCGGCTTGAGAATTGAGAAGGCGCTTATATTCTGCCTCTGATTTGCCATAGCCCAAGGTAGCGAGATATTCATTATTGGCCGCATGGTATTTGTGGCTCTCTTTCATGGAAGAATAGAAGCCATCTCGAGAGATACCTATGCGTTTGCAGAGAATGGATGTTTGGAATACTAATGGTGGCAAATCACGCTTCATATCCCTGATATAATTCTCACCAACGACCTCGAGATTTTCGATAGTGGAAACTTCCACATATAAGACAGCAGCTGCCCTAAGCTGATTGAGAAGGCGATTGTTTGACCGCAAATGAAATTTCAAATAACTTGGTACTGGCTTGCGTTTCGCGCGAAGATCACGAACGCGCTGTTTCATTTTCCATTCCTCAATCACCAGAGATTCTATGGTTTGAATTACTTCCACATCCATTTTCTCTCTGTAATTCAAGAACCAACTACCTTTGCTGCCGACAGGCATATCAGACATGATCATGATAGAGTGATGGCATGAGTGGTGGCCGAAGTGTGCACGGATACCACCATTAGCTGGCAAAGTTTCATCTTTCAATTTATTAAAATTGATGAACTTTGCTTCATCAATCAATAGCCAGTCGAGGGTGAGGGAGTTGGACGAACCTGTTATGTCTTGCGAGATGAGTACCGCACGGCTACCGTTGTAAAAGGAAATGACATGCTCATATTCTCTCGGCTCTATCTTTGCCTCTTTGAATGTCTTAGGTGGGCGTTTGCCAACTACATAATGGACATTCTCAATAATACCGATACTTTTCCAAAAAGAAAATAGACCAGGCAGCGTGTTGGTAAGACCATGGCGAAATGTTGGTACCACAATACCACCTGTAGAACCAGGCATGCGCTGCATGTTGCGCAGCGTAAATGGAGCACCAATACCGAATGTCTTACCAGTACGACGACCAGCAACTACGACAGTAGTTTTGGCCGCAATGTACATAACACGCTGCTGTATCTTATTCAGATATACTTGTTTCATCTTCAGTATCAGGGAATAGTGATTCTTCCTCAAGGTCAGCAAGCTCGTAATCAACATCTTCAATATCGGGATTATCGGCTGCTAATTGCTTGCGCAAGCGAGCTTTGACCTCTTCCAAATTATCAATGCGCTTCAATCCGATGAGAGTAGGATCGAGCGATGGAGAGAATGGCTGTACCACGATTAACTCGTATGGCAACTCTTTCTCATCATCAAGATCCACACGATTGACCTTGCCAAGCTCCTTAGCTGCAAGCGCCATTGCTTTGACATCCTTGCGTGCTTTCGCCATGTTGTAGGTTTCCAATAGCATCTCGCTGACCTGCTTGCGATGGAACTCACGACTGGCAGGTGCAAGGGCTGGCAATAGCTGCTTGACCAAAGCAAGATCTGCATACGCCATGGATTGGGATATGTTGTACTTTGCACGGAACTTATCCACGAAATTACGATCACGCCCAGCGGGGTCGTTGAGGAAAAAATTATACATATCGCGCAAGCGTATGAGATGCTCTACACGCTCGGGGCTGAAACGCTTTTCTAGCTCCTCCCTTGGCGTAAACATCTCTTGTCTTGCTAAATCTATGGTTTTAATCTGTGCCATTACTCATCATCCTCCATATCAAGAAGGTTTTTATTCGCATTTTCCAAGGCAAGTGGACTACCTACTTTGGCAAGCGCCATCTCTTGAGAGCGAATTTGCACTTTAGACAGAGCTTTACCCCTTCGGTACCGAAGTGATACATCAGTGATTTGCGCAGCAATATCACTACGCAAATCATCCTCGTTGACCTCAATAATGAGGGCAATGTCAGATATTTTCATGTAGATAGAAGCGAGCTTCTCTACTTGTTCCAATTGTTCTTCGGTGTATTCCATTATTCCCACTCGTCAGGATTATACGATAGATCTATATGGGTATCCACGGCAATCTCAAACATGAAAATTGCTGTGCCAGGTACAAGATAGCGACTAACCTCTTGCAGGTGGATTCGGCTATCGAGGTACTGCATATTTTCCTGCAGGCGTGTTCGCTCAAGCAATAGTCGTGAGCAGAACTGACGATACAGTTCTTTTATGGTAAGCATGCACTGTTCGCGAGCGGTCATATCGCCCAGTTTATGTCGCATGGCAAAGAACACGGTGCGTACTCTGCGAGTATGTGGTGAGTTCTCCAGTTCGGTGTAACCAGCAGCATTGTCTTGCACGAAGACAAAGTTAGGTGTTGACTGCATGCGACCAAGCGCTTCCTCCAGCCCTTCTAATCCACTGACCTCGACATAGACAATGCCCTTTGTCTTGGCGAGTTTATTTTTCTCGGTGAGGGAACGAAAGAATGCTTTGGCGTTCCACTCTGTGGTTCTATTTAACATTTGGGTACTGTTTTTTGAGTTGTTCGTATTCTTCAGCTTGCGCATTTAACTCTACCAAAGCGCGGTGAGTGTCCATGGCAAGAATTTCTTTCTCCTTGGTGATATCGCCTTTAGTAAGCGCTCGAATCTGCATGTTCATTGCATTGTATAACTTCTCGAAAGTGGCACCGTCCACTTCGTCGCTGGAGACGGGCGATGATACAAAGAAATGCGAAAAGCGCATGGCGAACATTCGTTTGACGCTGGCGAACCATAAGAACACACCATAAGCTTCAGCTGCTGAGAGGTGCAATTTCTTGCCGTATAGCATAGGGGTCATCTCGTCCAACAGGAGGAAGTTCTTGGTATGGATATAGCCCTGATAGAGATTCTCCAGTGCAAGGTATTGCTCAAAGGGCAGTCCCTGCAGGTCGGCAGCGAATGCCTCGCAACCTTGCACCTTCTCCAATCGGATAGGACGCTCAGGCACTGCCATGAGCCAGTCCATCAGCGGCAGGAAGCCTGCCAATTGCTCCGAACGGATGACGCATTGCTGACCGTCCATCTCCACTTGCAGACCCTCTGGCGTGAATGCCTTGGGCTCTAACTTGCTCCAGCGGATGATAGCAAGGGCTTTCACTTGGTCGGCTTCATAATGACCCGATGAGAGCAGGAAACACGCATAGTGTAATTGTTCTTGGGTCAGTTCTGACCATGATTGAGGAACCTGCAGATTGAGTATCATAGCCAAAATCCTCCTTTAGATTTGTCATTCTTATATGTATAATCTTGCCAGCGAACAGCTGCTTGGCTATCTGCCCAATTAGGATAGGCTACAGGGTGCTTGCGGATGAAATCCACCATATCCTGCATGTAATGTCGGCAATCCTCACCTCTGATGAACGCTATAACTGCACACTGCACCTTGGTAAGCAGGATATAATGTGGCGCGGGGCATTGAGTATAGCGCATGCCGCGCAATTGCTCTAATATATCCTGCGAGATAGCATGAGAGGCGAAGTGGTTCTCCGCTGAAGCTATCTGTGTCTCATAGGTAAACAACTCTAGCAAGAGGTGCTTGGATTTGCCCAATAGGCGAACTGCCTCGTAGCCACGGAATAGCGATGGACGCAAAAGCAAGGCATCTGGAGCATGGAGCATCAGCATCTCAATGGCTGCATCGCACTGAGCTTCCAGCGAGTCGAGGAGCGCATTGATACGGTCACGACTGGCAGGAGCGATGGTCTGATTGCTCACAATGCCAAAACCATTTGCCGTGAGCACCACATCCAACGATGGAATAGCACGGCGATAGGCATCACTAGCAATCGCTGTGCGGGCGAAAGTAAGCAACTCCTCGCTGTTTTCCAGCGCGGAGAGTTGCTCATAGGTAGCTATTCGGGACTCAAACCATGCTTCCGTCAGTTGGATGAAGCTTTGGATCTTCGTGAAGAGATTTTCCTCTCCCTCAACAGGAGAGATGACATTGGGCGTGAACCGCTCCAAGGTATTGTTGTCTGTTAGGAATTTCATGGGTTATTCCTCCTTGATTTGTTTACCATTATCTTGAGTAGGCTTTACATCTTTGTGTTCGTCCAGCGTGGTGAGTTGCATTATCTGGCATTTAGGCTCAACGCTATCCCATTTGTTGATGGCACAAATGATGCGATGTGGACGAAGCAATAGGTCGTGCGTTGGCTTATTAAGCAACTGTGCAATAGTATATAACTCACGCTTGTCACTTCCTGAATTGTTGCTTTGAGATTTTCCTGGTACCGAGCCGACGAGGTTCGAGTGAACACCCATAGTAAAGCACACCATGTTGATAGCCTCTTGAATATCTGTTTCCCAATCGCCACCCTCTTTGCTTTGCTCAAGGTTGGTGATTTGGATGTGCGGAATAGCTTTGCCTGTGCCTGGATCTATATACGAACCGCTGAAGACTGCCCGACCAGCATTCTCTGCGCCAGTAAGGAAATCAATGATATTATCTTTGGTCTTCCTTACAAATTCTGCTTGTTCTTTTTCATCGGTGATACCAGCTAACTCAAATTGTTCATCCCAAAAATGCGACGAGATTGTGATGATATATTTGAGAGGGGCAGAGTTCTTGAGTTTGCTATATTTCGCAAGCGCAATCAGCTGCTTGATATCATACCATTTTCCTTTGAATAGTGAAGCGTAATACGGAATAGGATAGTAGGTACTATCGGGAGTAGGAATACGCGTAACCATAGCAAACTGATTTATGCCTTTTTTATTTTTCGCATTCATATACTCTTCCAAATCACCAAGAGGGTCATCCTGATCAAGAAGTATATATTTGTGTATCTTTTCAGGCTCCGTAGTATCACGCCAATTCGCGTAGAATACATATCTACGGGATTCCCCTTGAGGAGAGAATCGGCAATACATCGCTTCCTTTCGACTGATAGAAGCGATTTTATCCCCACCACGACTGAGCGTGAACACAGTGACAGCAAACTGCCAAAACTTCATATCGGTACATACACCAAGATAATAGCTGGAGAGGTCGTTGCGATTACAGAATTTTCGAACTTCATTTGCAATATCAGGAGAAGTACCTTCAGGAATGAGGTATTCTAAGCCTGCAGCATAGCAGTTCTTGATATTGTGCTGCTGGCAGGTGTTGATTGTTTCATCCGATTCGATTTTATCTAAAATCTCATACGGCATGTTGTTATCTGCACCCCATGGCATATATTTCAGTCCGTTTTTAAGCTTATTCGGATCGATTCGTTGGGATGCACTCTCTTCTTTCCAAATTTGCCCAGAAGCGGGAACAAATGCGGCAAGAATTTCGTCTTGCTCGGTGATGATGGAGTCTACGGAGAAAATTTTTGTTTTCATACTATCAATGGTTGTAACTAATTACGCTACAAAGGTACACATACACGCGCGAGATAAAAAAGGACATGCTAAAAGCGGGGGCTTATCGCCACCCGCTTGCCAGTACTCGGCTCTCCTCAAGGCGCTGCGCCTCTTGCCGATTGATTTCTCTCTCAAGCTGCTTGTATAGCCACGCTGCACGACCACAGAACAAATCTTGCTCTATCTCTTGGCTCGCTCTGAACTCCGCCAGGCTGCAAGGCTGAACCTTGCGCACTGGCTTTGTTACTGACTGAACCTTTGGGCGGCTCTCCGCCTCTAAAAACATTGCGAACAAATCTAATTGCATACCTTATTTATTCCATTCAAAAGTGACACCATCATATTGCTGTATATCATTCCAAAGCTGATTGAGATGATAATGTGTCATTATACTACAGAATATACCACCTTGCTCTATTTCATCGATTGCCTTACCTATTGTATTGAGCAACTCATAGAGATATTTTTCGCTTGCAATCTGCTTTTCTTTATCTGTCATCATTGTGCGCCTCCTTTCTTTGTAAAATGTACTTGATTAGCAGCGAACAGAAAAACAACAGGATAGAACGGACTGCCCTCACGCTCTACAGGCTTGCCCCAAAACGGGAGCGCATGCTCACCACGCTTGACCGCTGCGCCTCGCTTTTTCCAACCCTCGAATGTATGCAACTCTGCACCACTCTTCAAACCATAGGCTTCACGGAGTAATTGATTGATTGTGTAATCTTCGCGACATTTCATAGAAGCACTGACATCTAACTTTACGGATAAATCTCTTAACCATTTTCTAATTGCTACCATCTTTTCGGCTGACTTCATTTGTTGTAACTCTTTCATAACTGTAGGATTTTAATTGTTTAACTTGTGAATAATTATTTTTTAATTTTATGATGCTTTACCAAGGTAGCGACTGCCGCTTGCAAGATTTTTACAAAAAATACTACCTGAAGGGATGGAGATTTTTCTATGTAAAACACCGCTTGACCTTGCAAGGCGAAAGCAGCCGTGAATTACCTTTGCAGAATAAAAGGAAAAATAATCACAAGTGAACGAAATCCGCAGAGAAAGAGACAAAATGAAGCGAGCGAAAGAGAGAAAGCAGAAAAAAGATGTAGCCCCCACATGCTCGGCATGTATCGAGCAGACTGGAGCAGACGGATCCGCCTACGGTTCCGCTCTGGGAAGGACAGCAGACACCTGCCTGCGAGACAAAGAAAATAGCATTTTGTTGGAGTCAACAAAATGATTGGGGAGGTGATAAGGAAGTTGAGTTCCTAATCAAAAACACCCCCCCCGTTTTGCAAAGTCCAGTTTACAAAATAAGAAAATAATAAGGAAAAGTATATTTTTTCGCAAAAATATTTGCATATAAGTAGAAATTTTACTACCTTTGCAGTGGATTTAAGAAATAACAATTATGAACTACAACGAATTAAAGAAAAAACTAATGAAAGCTGGATGCTACTTAGAGAAGCAGAAAAGCAATCATGAATGGTGGTACAGCCCACACACTGAACAACATTTTCCAATTCAACGCCACGGAAAAATGGATATTGGAAAAAATCTTTTGAAACAAATTAGCAAGGAATCAGGGGTTAAACTTTAACCCCTCACCTTGCAAAAAAAATATAAACCAACTTAACAAAAAAATGGAACTATGGCACAGATTAAAGTAATTATGAAACGCGAGGACAGTGGAATGTTCTTGGCAGATCCACAACACAACTATAAGGTTGGATTGCATGGATATGGTAAAACGGCAGATGAGGCATTAAATGATTTGCGTTGTGTCTGGGAAGAGGCACAAGAATTTTGCCCAGAACTGCCAGAGGTATCGGCAATGGAATTTGTTGTAAAATATGAAGTCGCAAGTTTTCTTCAGGAGTATGCTGGATTATTTTCTTTAGCAGGACTTGAAAAGATTACTGGCATTCATCAAAAACAACTGGGGCATTATCTCAATGGAAATAAGCGCCCTCGTCCAGAAACTACGCGCAAAATTGAGCACGCATTGATACAATTCCGCACACGATTTGATCAAGTGCAATTCGTAGATTAGAAAGGCTCGTCAGTTGTAGTTTACAACTATTCTTAAATCTCTGAGCCGCAGGTTGAGCCGCCTGCGGCTCTTTTTATGCATAAAGATAAAAAGAGGATGCGTCAGCATTCCGACACATCCTCGCGTATTGTAGGGCTGGTGAGATTATTCCTCCACTGCCTTAGCTGATGAGAGATACTCTCTCAACTCTAATCGTATTGGCTCCAGCATATCGTATAGATAGCCTATGCTATCGGCTGCATCTCGAATACGAGCAATGGTTTTCTTCTCGCGTGGATCTCCAGAAGCGTATTGAATTTGAAGACCAAGCTCAATGTATGACTTGCGGATAGCCTCTAAATGGGTATCGATTGCTGGCTCATCGCCATCAGAGATCAAGAAGTTACGCAAAGAGGGTAACTTATCAAGGATTAAAACATTTGGATTCATTGCGGTTATGGATTTTATGGTTATGGATTATTCAAATGATTCGTATTCCTCTTTGGGCAGGAAGTCCTCTACATGGAATTGGTATGGACGGCACTGCTTGCCTCGTTCGGGAATGCGCAATTCGCCATCATAGAAAAAAGGCATGGCATATTTGCCACTTTCCATTTTCACTACATTGGGCATGTTGTTGAGAAAATCTATCATCTTATACTCATCACAGCCCTTATAGAGGAAGTATTCTGCATCAAAGTACAATACTCGCTTGCGGGTGGCAGCGAACATTTTCTCCAATAAGTGTCGGACATGCTTTTCTATATCGGTCATTACATCATAGGTAACTTTCAATTCGATATTCATCTTATCGATCTTGGCTTGGAGAATGACATCGCCAGCAGGAGTACTGTTGATGAGGTAGGAACTGCACACGGTGTCGAGGGCGGGGATTTGATTGGTGACCTCTTGGAGGATGTTTTTCACCTGGTTATAGGTGATGCCTTGGAAATCGGTTTTCATAGCGCACCTCCTTTCTGTACTGAATAAGTGATGAGATTGTCGCCAAGACGGAAGAAGTACTGAATACCATCTTCGGTGGGCTGAAACGAAAAATCTTTGCCTTTGGTACGCAATGCGTTGGCGATGGAGAAGAACATCTTCACGATGTCTGTGCGACGACAAGCGTGTCGCTGATTTTGATTTGTTGTCATACTTGTAATTATTTGAACATTAAACAAAAAACCGAATACTACCCGTTGTTCAAAACCTTACAAGTTGGGTTCGCTAAGCCATTACAGCTGTCGCACGGGGTATTCGGTATATACCTATTATTACTCACCAGCCAATAAAAAAGCCGCCGATTTAGGCAGCAAATTATCGACTGCCAACTTGTATTTTAGTTTTGAACAGTGCAAAGGTACTACAATTTTTTGGATTGACCAAACTTTTGCAGAAAAAAGTTAGTTTTTTATTTCAAAAGTGCAACTTTTACCATAGTGAAGTGCAACCTTACTATAGTGAAGTGCAACTTTACTGTGGTAATAATAGAGCAACTTTAGCATTGCTAACTGATTGATACCACCGACTTTTAGGGCATAAAAATCGGCAAAAAAAGTAGCAAAATACAGAAATTTCCATAGATTGAAATTTATTTTGCCTGAAAATAAGAGGGTTACAGGGAGAAAAAACGAATTTTTCTCCTTGTTTCACGAAGTTGACCCCCCGCCCTGCCTGCAATCGAGCGCGAACTTCGCCCTATATTTTGTGCGGAATATGCAGCGAATACACGGAGCGAAAGCAAGAGTTTCCTTTGGCATAGAGGGCAGACAAATGAGGCAAGGGTCTCCTATAAATTAGGCAACCATTAGACACCCCATTAGACACCCCATTAGACCACCCGCAGGGCGGGCGGTAATGCGCCTCATAAGTTCGCAAATTTAAAGTACAACTTTAAGATTGCGACAAAAAAAGCGAGGGCGTCATCACGACGACCTCGCTCGGTACACAATGAAACTAAAGTAAGAAATGAAAGACAACAAGCACGGTAGTAAGCCACCGCAGGCTATGAGTGAGGCTCAGGCGGAGTGTCATTCTCTGTCTCGACAGTGAATTTGCCAATGCTGGTCTTCATGTGTTGGAGATTGCGGGCTTCTCTGAGGGTAGGAGGGATTTGTGACAGAACCAATGGAACGCACAAGAGGCAGCCATATTGGAATACCGACTGATGAATCTCTCCCACAGGAGGAACACAGAAGCCAGCCACACCTAAGCCAATCATGGCCAGCGTGCTGATGACGAAGACAAGCAGGTGAACAGGGAAGTTCTTCCAGCTGATGTGTTTGAGGCGTTGTAGCATATTACTTAGTGTTTGAGGGGGTGGATAATCCAGTTACTATAGCAATGAACTCATCACCGATAGCGCGAGCCATGAACTCTTTGAGGTTCATGCACGATGCATACCATTTGATGGAGAACCATTGGCGAGGCTTGCGTATTTTGCGGGTACGACCGCTCTGGGTGAACTCGCCAATATCTCCAGAGTTGCCGATGGCTTTCTCACGACCAACACCGAGATCCTGATAGATACCATACTCAGGGAAGGTGTAGTGCATAGTGAGTTCCATATACCTACCATCGTGCTGAACAGGGAACAGGCGTAAGCTATCGAGCAAGTGCGGTGCACTGGCTCTGGTCTTGCGGCGAGGTGTCTCGAACACACCCAGCTTGATGATACGCTCACGCCAAATCTTGACCATGGTATCATTCCACGCTTCGGTGTATTGCTTGCGGCTATCTATGTCGATGAGCTTCTGTTCCATTAGAGCGTAAGGGTATGAGGCAATTGGGTATCGGCATACTCGAATGTCATCTCAAAGGTGACAGGCGAGTTAGGTTGCGTGGAGCGTGGCAAGTCATAATCCTTGATGATGATATCAGCTGGGAAGTTTGCGCTGCCACGGCGCTCACGGTAAGTCACACGACGAGAGCGGCACAATTGCTGCAGTTGGTCTGCTACCAAGGCAGGCAGTGCTGCTGTCTTGAGGGTGATCTCCTCTTTGTGTTCGATGTCGTATGGAATGGTGATGAGCTCTTGCGTGGCTGATTCAAACTCGGTGCTGGGCTTGCGAGTGATAGAACATGGCAGGAAGATATTCTCCTGAACATTGAAGTGATTGAGGTAGGCAAACTCCTCGCATGGGTCTTCGCCTGCCATCAGAACTGTGAACTTACGAGAGCCAAACACCACTTCTACTTTATAGGCATTAGCGTTGTAGTTCACAGAGATAGACCCTAATCCATTAACATAGCTGCCAATACTCGTAGAGGTGGAGCCGTTACGGAGATAGGTGGCGATTTGTGGCTCGGCATACTCTGTGGTGGCGTAGTATGGAATATGGATCATGTGGTTCTTATAGAGCAATGCCTGTTTGAAGGGAGTGAGGAACGAACCCACGACCAACTCCTCAGCGGTCAGGCGACCTGCATAGCGAATAGGCCCAGCATGATAAAGAACTTCCACGGTCTTATTCTTGTAGGTAGTGCCCTCTTGGGTGCCCTCAAGGCGGAGAGCGATATCCAAGGTTAGCACCGTCATGTCGTGCAACTCCATGTAAGCACGAACCACTTGCTCTGCGCCATAAGCGTGGAAGTACCCACCTTTGCCACTTGCAAGCGTCCAGTCAAGAATAGTACCACGATACTGATCACCCAGCGCGTAGTACAACCCATTGGGTTGCTCACCGCCTTCCCAACTCAGGATTTCACTCTCTATATCTCTTAAAAAAATCATAATGCATTAATTTTGGTACAAAATTAGTGTAAGAACTTCGGGAGGAAAAAGGACATACTGACAAAAAGTGTCAGTATATTATATCATCACCTCGCAGCCATTAATGGACATGACGAGGATATCGCGGATAGTGCGACATTCGCCTGAAGATAGCATCTTGATTCGACGAGTACCTTTGTACTTATCGAATTTAAGCCCTATACAATTGTTCATTTCCATAATGCGGCCATGTTTGGTAAGGACGACCAAATCCACAGGGTCGGGCTTCATTAGCATGTCGCACATTGTACTTATGTGTATTCGCTTGGACATAACTTAGATTGGAATAATTCTTTGAGTGGAACGGAATGGCTACTCATCAAATCACGGAACTGCACCAGGAGTGAATGGTACACTTCGTTGTCAGTAGTAATGATAGCCGACTCATATCGATTACCACGAGTAAGATTCTGCGATGTGATGATGGCGACACGCATGGGGTCGGTGTCGCTCTCGATGAGGATGAGCTTGGAATGATTATCGACAAGAAAGACTTGGTCAATTGTCTGAACGATAAACGGCCACAAGCGCAGCGTCTTGTTTGTAGCTTTATAATCAAGCAGCAACTGAATATCCTTCACCTTACCAGAACGACGAATATGATAGAGGCGACGGATAAACTCCTCACTAATAGAGAAGGATGTCTGTCGAATGGTGAAAGAGCCAGTCATTTGCTCCATACACCACTCTACCACATCAGCCACCTGCAGCGTATTGGTTAGATACGCCTGCAGGGGCTTGTCGGATAATGGGTAGAGAACGCGGTCAACTGCTCTGTTTGTCATTATTCGACAGGTGGATATTCGTCGTACTTCTGCCAATTAGCGTGGTATCGAGCATCAAGATCAATGATTTCCTTGACGAAAGGATAGCGGTCGCCATCAGGGCAGGAACTATGCTTTTCATTTAGCGTGAGAAGAATGAGCTGTGCATGGCACGCTCGCATATTCTGCATAATGGAAAGATTCTCTTTGTAGAGAGACTGGATTTCTTCAGGAAGGCTATCGTGGTCAGGACGCTTGCCGACTTGAAAGGCTTCTGTTTTCTCAATGCGCTTTTTTTCTGATGTGGATTTTGCACCAGGCAATGGCTTGTCTAATTGGTGCTCTGCATTGATGGATGCTACTTTCTTTGTCATGCGCTGCACATCCTCATGGGTAATCTGAGCAAGGCGCATGGGTAGGAACTTGCTGAGTTGGTATTCAGCCATCTTCATATATTTGTTTGGCATGCGCTCGAAATTGTCAGCGAAGATGGGGTTACGAACTAATTGGCGGATAAGTTTTGCACCAATCTTTCTATCGCGCTCAGCAGCTGGAGTGTTCAACCATTGCTGTAGCTGCTCTGTTAGTTTACGGTCAATCATAATTTTACTGGTTATTAACGCCTACAAAGTAAATACAATTTTTTCCCATAGGCGCGAGTAGGCGATTCATCGCACCAAGAGTGGATCCTGTAGTAACAAAATCATCGAAAACAATGAGATTGTATTCCGGAGGGATATTGCCAGGAGCAAAGTCAACGCCGATGCGTTGCTTGGTTTTGGCAATGGCCACATCTTCATGGTAGGGGATATTCAATCGGCGAGCGATATCTTGAGCAACCAGGCATGCAAAATTGCGCTGCTTGTGTCTTCGGCGAGGCGTAGTGACTATGGCAAATCCTCCAGCATGGAGGTTTTGACCAAGCACGGAGCCGATAAGATGCGCAACACGCGATGCAAACAAAGGAATTTTCTCATCGTCCTCTTTGATTTCTGCCAAGGTAGGACCTTTCACCGATCTACGCCATACTGCCATGACCCGCAATCCGACCTTTGGAAACATGTGGCAATGTTCTTCAGATAGATCACATCGAGCCAATTCTGCACTATTAGCATGCCATGCTTTTCGTGGACCTGCGTCCGCTAGTAGATCCTTACGCAAAATTGGCTGATCGATTGAATGCAAAATGTCGGAGAGCGGAGATGTGTTTATATTCTCCAAACTCTCCGACATTGTTGATACATCCTGTATGGATGGGTCAAACAACATTACTCTCCTTCAGTTACAGGTTCGTTGATGTTACCATCTTCAGTTGGGATAATACCCTCATAGAATGGGGCAGCGATAAGATCTGTGTGCTCCACATTGATAGTGGTATTTGCATTGCCGGTGGATCCTTGACCAAGGTCTTGATTCACGGTGGCTTTACCTTGCCATTTCTCATTACCAAGCATGCGGTATTTACCGTTCATGTCTTGAATAAGAACAACGATATCACTGTTGTTGAAGTATGCAGAAGCCATGGTAGCTTGCTCATCAACACCAGGGTGAACTGCAACCAACTTGTTGAGTTGGGTTTGGCTTGGTGCTTCTCCTTGAGGCTCAGAAGTAATGCCTGACTTTTCAGCCAGCACATCAATATAATGGAATACTTTGTCAGCAGCCATCTCAAATGAGCCTTGCAAAACAGAACTGGTAGGACGACCAAATTCATCTACAGGCAAAGTAGGCCATTTGGTAATGTTTGACTTTGCCGTATAGTACAAACGACGGCGAATACCAGGATACACAGGTTTACCCTCGCACCAAATAAGGCTACCCATAAGGGGTGAACATGATGTTTTTAACATATTCAGTTTAATTTAATAGGTTACTTAATAGCACCTCGCCACCGCTATAGACAGCGAGGTGCGTTAATTCTACTCATCGCCCTCTGCGGTTGCATCTGTGACTTTCAACTCTACCACGAGCAAGCGGCGAGGATCGATTGACTCGAAATCAACACCAAAGAACATGGTAGCCACATAGTCCAAAACGAATGGGGAGTGTTTCTCAATGGTAACATCCTCGTTGTCGCCCAATTGGTCGCAACCAATGAGCATATTCTCCTTGGTAGAGATATGGATGTACTTGGATTCAGCTTTGCTGGTCAGAGGAACGATTTGACATTTCTTGTTTGATCCTTCCAAGTAGATTTGTTCAAATCCTTGCACATACGGAGTAGCACTATGCAATACAGCATACGCATCATTGTATGCATCAAGAACATCTTGAGGAACATACATGAAAGTTTTTACACCACGCAACTCAGGACGAGCCTTGCGGTATGCCTTTTTCAAGACATCCACTGCGTTCTCAGCGGTGATAGCCTCGGTGAGTTTCACATAGTTGCCCTTAGCAGCTGCGATGTTGCCTGCAGTCACCTCTTTGGTGGTGATGGTATCCCAACCGTTGAACAATTCAGCAGATGTGGTACCATTGTCCACTCGAACAGCAGACCAAAGAACACGGTTGAGGTTCTCGCTCAAGGATTTTGAAATAGAAGCAAGAACTTTCTTAGCGATATCAGCATTCTTCATGCTCTCGCCTTTGGTCATGGCGTTTTGACCAATGATGAGAGTAGCAGCCGAGTTAGGCTCGAATGGCTGAACGACAGCACCGAAGAAAGTTTCCAATGTGCGGAAGTCAAGAACAGCATTCTTTTCGTGCTTCATGTCTGCCTTGTAAGGCGCGAATTGAGCATTGACAGACAATTGCCCAACAGCCTCTTTGTAGCGAATACCAAAGCGAACGGTTACAAAAGGAAGGATCTCTTCCAAGCCAATAATAGGCATCGCAAGAAACTCTTTGCGATATTTAACAGCAGCTGCTTGATAGTCAGCCAACTGTGGAGAAGTTAATTTTCCCATTTTTAGTAATGATTAGATAGTTAATGAATAGTGTTGATTACTTCATCATTTCGCGAGCATTAGCGAAAGCCTCGCAGAGAGCTTCTACAGGAGATTTCTCTTCATTGCCAGGAGCGTGATTATTGTCATCCCGACAAAGAAATAACCACCTCGATTGAGGTGGTTATTTTATGTTTGCGTTTAATTCTTATTGTAATTTTTCAAATAGATATGGCGAAGGTAATTCTCCAACGATAATATGCTTAATCGTATCATTGTAGATTACAAAAGAACTGGGATATGCCTCTACAAAATCAATCGTTTCTTTGTTAATTTCATGAATTTTCAATAATGGATAGCGTTGTGAAAAAACCATTCGTAACGAATCCGTACTGGTATTTGCAGAGTCAACAACAACATAGGCAATGGTGTTATCAACAATTCCTGTGGATTGCCACGCTTTGAAATTCTCCATTGAGTTGACACAATGTGGACAAGAATAAGAGAAGAACATTATCAATGAAGAACTATCTAACTGTTGACTATATTCTTTAAGATCAGTTTGGCTAATTGGTTGGTGATCAAAAGGATGTTTGCGTTCTATAAATGCAAATGGCTTATATGTCATACCAGCAACAAATGTTGCTGCAAACATAATCGTATAAATACTGATTCGCTTCCAATTGTCAATCTCTTGATTATCATTTTCTGTAAAATAGGATATACCAAGTAATATGAATAGTATAAAATTACGAATATATGTAACCCATGGAGAATATGTTGTTGGCATATACTGACCAAAACAGCCACAATCTGTAATACCATTTGATAGCCAGGCATAAGTAAATGCTATGGTAAACACAACTAACATCCCCATTGCACAGAGATTTACTACCCTTGGTCGTATATTAAATATCAGAAGTACACCTATCAATATTTCTGCTAATATGATAAAAGGTGCTAAGATATTGAGGTTTGCTAATCCATACTCAACAATCAAATGTTGAAAATAAATTACATTACTGATTTTTCCTAAGCTAGAAAAAATAAATATAGCACCTGCTATCAAACTTGTTATTCGCGATGTGATGAATTTCATAGTGTTCTAAATGAGTATGTGTCATTTTTTTGACACATACTCCAAATAATAAATTTATTTACAAAAACATGCTGTTGTTGCATCACCTGTACAAGACGAACTATAACCAGCTTCTCTACAAGCACTAGGGCATTCTGAGTTGCTACAATAAGTAAGAAATTCATAACCTCGAGACCCACATGTACCTCCTTGGTATGCTGCTCTTGAAACTGTAGCTACTCGTTCACTACCAGAACCTGCTGCAACCAGCACAAAGGCACCGATGATTACTACTTGTAACACAACGGTAAAAATAGTTTTTTTAGACATAATAAATAAAATATTAAAGTTAAACAATAAGTTAATATATCGTACCAATCAAAAGTACCACACATTATATCAAAATATTGAAATACCTCTAACAGAAAGGGAAGACTAATCGCAATTATAATCAAAAGGCGATTTAATAATCCCTTTCCTGCTAAAAAACATGTTTGTAGAAGAAGTAATGCCATATACCATAATGCATCAGAAAGACAATATACTATAAAATAGTTCAACGGATTTTGAGTCTCTAATACAACTATCTGATATTGTGCTATTCCAAGTATTTCAAACACTCGAATAGGAGTCCGAAACACAAAATATATTCCTATTCCTATTAGAAGGAAAAGAAGAGAAATGCTCCCAATAATTATAGAATAGTGTGCATTAAACTTCATTAATCAAACAAAAAACTCGCAATTATCACATACACTTTGCTCCTGAAATACCAATCGCTTCAACAGACTTTATCGGATATCCTTTTTGTTTAGGGGGGATATTTTTAATCACTATTAAAGTCTCTTGATTGGGTTGCGCAATCTTACGACCAGTATAAGTTTGAGTGCCTCCTGGACCATAGTCAACTTTTACTGTTATTGTTACATTTGCACTAATTGATTGACTATCATTGGCTACGACAACATGAATTTCAGTGTCATTATTAGCTAATGAACAACTAAAAATCTCCACATTATCATTATCGCCTGAAATTTTGCATACTTGTGAGTTTGCATTGGTTAACACCATACAAAAACACATTAATAAAAAAAACATCTTTTTCATATTGTTTGGCTTATTTATATTCCGTCAAGCATCGGTTTTTAATTTATATAGTACAATGACACAATATTAATTTTCAAACATTATTCCTCCAAAATTAACAAATTTTTGTCCATTAGTAGCCCAACCAATATTTCCTGTAAATTCCTTACGTCCATCAAGAGGTTTATTTAGTAAAAATTTCACTCTAACATTGTCACCAGGATTAAGTTCAATAGGATCTCCATATATATCAACTACCCGTCCTTCTACTCTTACCAATGTGCCCTCTTCAGGATTATAAACATCAGCAATAAATTTGCCGTATTCATTAAGACAAAATCGCTCTCCATCATATTCGCCTGATAAGCAACCTAAAGTTCCTGCAAAACTTGAAACCATGCCTAAAGCAATAACAAGCGTTAAAAGAATTTTTTTCATTTTGTTTTTTTGGCAGTTATATCCCATTGCCTCGTCGGTTTTAGAAATAAGAATAATATTAATGCCCTTTTTTAATCATCTCAAGATTGGGGCTAATCTGAGAAATATATATATACAAAAAAACGTGGATTCCGACTGCTGTCGTTCCACGTCTTCGAGGCCTTCGCATTGCCTAGCATCTTTGAACCGACAACGCGAAGCCCACGCCGAATATAAAATATACTCTCGTGCTACATAGTTAAGGTACGCGTGTGCGCATATGTACATACGCAAAAGATGTACCAAATAGACACAAGAGGGATAATCTATATCCCGTAGGACATCTACCGTTGCTAAGTCCTGAAGATGCTTTGAAAGTTGCGAAGTTTCGAAAACGTCAGAACAGAGCGTCAATAAACGCCTTTTTAATATGTCTTGAAAGCCACGACTGGGGTTTTAAGTCAAATAGTTTAGCTTTCCGAGAAGAGACACTTCCCTCCCTCTAACCCTTGGCGTTGGACTTTCGACTGCAAAAGTACAATATTTTTTTGAATTGAACAAATAAAAATAAAAGAAAATGGATTTTTAGTTTAAAGAACATACATTTGGAGATAAAATAAGGTAAAAAGAACCCATAATTGCTTGCACAACGGTAAGAGAAAAATGGATTTATTGGGAATTTCTTGTTAGTATGAAAAAAAAGTAGTAATTTTGCGGCGGAATAGAAATCATTTATGGCAAAAGAAATAGAGGTATCGTAAAAAAAATAGAGATTATTTATGGCACTGAAAGGTAAATATGAACAATCGCATGTAGTTGTGAAAGTCATCCAATGGTTGGCATGTATATTGTTGTTATCCATACCTGCAATGGGAAGCATATTCCTATTTAAGCAACCCCTATCCGTGGGCGCGCTGAAATGGGTACAGTTGTTCCAAACCGCAGCAGTATTCCTATTACCACCGCTATGTATGGCGTACCTATGGAGCGAGCAACCACTGAAGTGGCTGAAGGTTAAAGGTGAAAGGTTAAAGGTTAAAGGCGAGATTTTATATGCTGTGATTCTAATGCTCGTGGCGTTGCCTGCGATAAACTTATTAGGGCATCTCAACCAACAAATGATACTGCCTGCGTTCTTAGAGCCATTGGAGGCGTGGATGAAAGCCGCAGAAGAGAATGCAAAAGTATTGACCGAGCAGTTTCTAAATGTAACCACTATCAGTGGTTTGATTATCAATATCCTACTTATGGCATTGCTACCTGCCGTAGCAGAAGAATTAACCTTCCGCGGAGTGCTGATAAACTTGTTTCAGGTGAAAGGCGAACGGCAAAAGGCGAAGGGCGAGGGTATTCCCCACATCGCTATCTGGTGTAGTGCGATACTCTTTTCAGCGATACACCTGCAGTTCTATGGCTTTGTGCCTCGTATGCTAATGGGTGCGCTATTTGGCTATATGTTGGTTTGGACAGGCAGTTTGTTGGTACCTATATTGATGCACTTTACCAACAACGCCATGGCGGTAATCCTCTATTTCGTTGCCTTACATCAGGGTTGGGATATGGACAAAGTGGACGCTATAGGCACAAACGACACCCTTTGGTTGGGTGTCGTGAGTATGGTGCTTACGATAGTTGGTATCTATCTTTTCCGTCGCCGTCAATAAGATAAGGAAGTGCTTTGAATAACATAGTAATATCATAGTAATCACATAGTGGAAATCCAACAACTGCGAATCTTTTACATTGTATCGATGCACAATGTCGCGCAACATGATATTTTCTCTGTGTAGTCTTTACGCAGAAATCCCAATTCGGGTACATTATTGTCCCATAAATTGTATTTACGAATTTGTTCTATCATGGTTGTTTGTTCAAATTTCGCTGCAAAGGTAGCATTATTTTTAGTGTATTTATCGGGTGGATAAGCGGTGGATAAGCGGTGGATAAGCGGTGGATAGCCTATTTTAGGGTTTATAAAATGAGACAACGAGACAATGAGACAACACATTTCCAAAACTTTTATATTATCATTACACACATTATATATTTTTAAATTTCGTTGTCTCGTTGTCTCATTGTCTCACACCAATAGCCTTTTATTGGCATTTATTTCATCCGATAAATCCGAGTATCCTTTTGCTCCACCCGTATGTTTTGCTCTCGGCGTACTCGCCGAGTATCCCTTTCGCTCCACCCGTCGGTTCTATGCTCGCGGCTTCCCCGCGAGTATATTCCGCGACTATAATCCCTCCCCTTTAAAGGGGAGGTTAGGAGGGGTCATAGGTTAGGTGGGGTCCACTAAGGGCATACTGGACGAACGGATTGTCCGCTGTCGCGGTAGTAGTACCTGAACACATTGCTCGAATCGAAGCTCACGCGCCACGCGTAGTACGGGCCGCCCGTGAGGAGCGAACTCGACCAGTAGTAGCCGTAGCTGCCTGCGTTGTCGAGCGAACTGTCGTTGCGGTAGCCTGCCGCAGGCAGGAAGATACTATTACCGTTGCCCTTACTGGTCACTTTATAACCATTTACACCATTTTGAGTAGTCCATGTCCAAGTACATTTTTCACGCAATTCAGTTAGTTCAGCATCGGTAGGCATACGCCAACTACCACCCCAATTAACACGAGCAGCATCATCACTAAGTTCTAATTGCATTTTGTTATCCACGACTCCATAGCTACTACTTGTATTGTACTTGGTTAACATTGTTTCTGAGCCATTTCAGTACTTGTAGGAACTCCAGTCATAGATACTTTTTGTAGTAGTTTCACCCCATGCGAAATAATCGCCGTAATCCTCTGGACTACTTGCGCCCACATTGCAGGTCCCCATTTTACACTTAAACCCAAATCAACATATTCATATCCATTTTCGAAAGTGGGTGCTATAGTTGTAAAATTTATTTCCTCACTATACGCAACTCCTTGATTATTGGTCGCATATGCGCGAACATAATAAGTAGTATTGGGTTGCAGATTCGTTAAATCGCAGGTATCGTCATACTCGCACCGCCATCACTTGTTACATTGCCGACTATAATTGCAGAATTTGCTGTTATACCTATTACTTCAGGATAGATAACAATTGTAGGCACAGAATCAATCTGTAGGTAAACCATGTACTGGTCGAATAGGCTTCCCTTGCATTCTATAGTCGCTAGATATATAGATACTACCCAAAAAGTTTGCTGCCTCTGAGCCAACAGGAAAACTGGGGCAAAGTGAACTCGATCGATAATAGCCATATGATTCTGCCTTAAGTTCATCTCCATCCATTAAACCCGCAGCAGGAAAGAAAATACTATTTCCATTAATTCTACTTATAAGTCTATAACCAACGACACCATTTTGGATGATTTTTCGCCATATGCAGTTATCCAAAAGTTCTTGGAATTCAGTTACGGTAGGCATGCGCCAATTCCCGCCCCAATTTGTGTAGGCAGCATCATCGCTTAATTCAAGAATAGTTCTATTATCTACAACACCATAAGTATTTATTGTGTTGTACTTTTTCAAACTTGTTTCACCGCCCCATTTATAGGTACTCCAATTATATTCTTTCTTCGTTTCAGTTTCACCCCAAGCGAAATAGTCACCATAATCCTCTGCTTGAGTTGAACCGATATTATGTGTCGCCCACTTTATAGACAAACCTAAATCGGCATACTCATATCCATCAATATATGTTTTTGAACGAGTTGTAAAACTAATTTCATTACTATATGCAGTACCTTTAGAATTGGTTGCAAATGCACGAACATAGTAAGTGGTAGATTCTTCTAAATTTGATACTGAGCAATTAAAGTTCCCTAAACCAGAACCTTTTTCTATGGTATCGTTAGATATTGTTGGAGTTGGACTAGTACCATAACATACACCGCGATTTGTTATTTCTGTTCCACCATCATGATTTACCTTACACTCAAAGGTTACATAATCAACTGAATATTGTGTGGGTTGCTCTATCGTTATTTCAGGAGTCGTAGTATCCTCTGTTGTAAAACTGACCACCTCGCCATAGGCAGTGCCACTGGCATTGATAGCATACGCACGAACATAATAAGTAGTATTTGGTTGTAAACCAGTCAAGTAACAAGTGTATGAACCAGTTCCGCTTGCACTTGAAATTTTCGTGTCTGTTGTCGTTGGATTAGGATTCATACTATATACAACACCACGCTCTGTTACACCTGAGGCACCGAATGTAATAACCTTCCCTTCTACAACAGCAGTAGTTGCAGTGATTTGTGTCACGGTTTGCGTTACTACCGATGGTAATGTAGCATCTTCTACCGTACGCTGACCATATACAGGACGAATAGGCATTCCACAATTACGGTTATGATAAGATACAACTAAAAAAGAATCTGATACGAAAGTAATACCCTCTGCATATATTGGTGTGACCGTATTTAATGTGCTTGACCAATAGTGAATGTCGGAACCAACTTCATAAGGTGAAGGATTGTATAAACCTGCTGCAGGAAGAAAGATACTCTTTCCATTACTTTTGCTGATTACTTTGTAACCATTTACTCCATTTTGAGAAGTACATTCCCAAGTACATTCATAGATGAGTTCATAGAGTTCAGCATAGGTCGGCATACGCCAATTATCGCCCCAATGAACACATGCAGCATCATCTTCAGGCTCTAAAATTGTCTTATTATCCACAATACCATAACTATCAACGGTATTGTATTTGGTAAGTGTTAGCGAGGGATAATCGCCTGTACTATATTTATAATTTGTCCAATTAGCATCAGAGGTGGGATATGTTTCACCCCAAGCAAAATAATCACCATATTCCTCTGGCTTACTTGCTCCTATATTAAATGTCGCCCATTTAACACTTAGACCCAAATCTACAATATCAGCAACAACTCTTTCTTTTGTTGTAAAACTTATTTCTTCACTATACGCAATCCCCTTCGCATTGATAGCATATGCACGCACATAGTATGTCGTTGCATCTTGTAAATTTGTCAGATTACAAATAAATGAACTAGAACCACTACTACTAGATATTTTTATATCCGTTGTAGTCGGATTTGTATTTGTAGAATAACAAATACCATATTCTGTAACTACCGCACCGCCATCGTTTGTTATATTACCACTTATAGTAACCGATGTATAGTAAATATTTGTCAATTTCGAAATCACAACGGATGCTATTTTTTGTGTTTGGGTTGTAAAACTAACTACCTCGCCATACGAAGTACCTTTGGCATTAATCGCATACGCTCGCGCATAATAGGTTGTACTATCTTGCAAACCAGTAAGATTACAATTAAATGATCCTATGCCACTTTCACATTGTATCTTCGTATCAGAAATTGTTGGATTTGCACTTGTGGAATAGCAAATACCGCACTCTGTTACACTTGCGCCTCCATCATCCGTTACATTGCCACCTACAGTAGCAGATGTGTATGCGATCTCTGTAGGTTGAGTTGTCAATACTGTGGCTATTGTTGCTTCAGTACAGAATGATATTTGTTCACTATAGACCGTGCCATTGGCATTAGTAGCAAAAGCGCGCACATAATAAGTTCTACCACCAAATAGATTAGCTATTGTACATTGAAATATACCTATTTTGTTTTCACTACTCACAACGATAGAATCATTAGTGGTTGGTTCTCCTTTTACATTATAACAAATACCCAATTGTGTTATATCGGCACCACCGTCTGCTAACAACTCGGCTTGGATAATCGCAGTAGTACCACCAATCTCTATGGCTGAAATCTCACCCATAGTGGCGTTGGTACTCGATGTTGTAAAACTTACTTCTTCGCCATACGCGACACCTTTTTTATTTGCTGCGTATGCACGCGCATAGTAGGTAGTTACAACCTCTAAGTTAGTGAGCGAACAAGCAAACGCTTCTAATTTGTCTTTGTTCTCTACTTTATTGCTATTTTCTATCGTAGGATTAGGCGATGTGCTATATACCACACCACGACTGGTAATATCTTGACCTCCGTTAGAGATAATCGTTCCACCAATGATAGCACTATTGTATGTAACCTCGCTGGGCTGAGCAGTAGATATGGTTGGTATTGTAGTAGGCGTAGTTTGAAATGTACTCGTTTCTTCTGCTATCAGTGATGACCAACGGTTGGATATTTTATAGCGAACATAATAGGTCGTACCGTCCGCCAAACCATCTATTTCAGCAGTAAAGGTATTATTCTTTTTTGCTAACAAATAGGAATGAGCACCCGAAAAATCTTGACTTTCGGATACATACACCATGGCAGACTTAATCGTAACATTACTGATAATACTACAACTGATAGCCACAGAAGAATAAGAAGGTTTAATCTGTTCATTGCTAATCGTTAGTTGCGTAATCTCCATCTCCTCATCGCGTTGGCAACCCACCAATGCCAACAACACAAACAATACTATATATTTGATTTTCATAATTCTAATATTTATCCTTTAATTCACTTGCTACTTATTTCCTCCCCTCGAAGGGGAGGTTAGGAGGGGTCTATGGTCAAAAAGTCCATCCTAAACCAACCTCAAATTCGGTGTACTTGGCTTGTATGGTATTCACACCTGCGCTAATCGTAATGCCTTTAATACTGCCTATCAATCCGCCACCGAAACTAATCCCTTTCGCAGCAGAAGGAGCATACTCAAACCAACGACCGTCCTCTATTTCCCAACTACGAGCATATTGACCATAGCCCAAACCTGCATATATACCAAACATACTATTTTTGCTTCGGTTGGGTTGCTGCTTATTTAGGAAATTCAGCACCAAACCTGCATTGATTAGTAACTCACTGGTGCGTTGGTTGCCCGTGTAACTGGGCTTTTCGCCTTCTATAGCACCGCCGTTGTCAATAGACAAATTGTTTTCTGCCTTCGTTGATTGGAAATTAGAACGCCCCTGTACATACCAACCTGCACCACAACCTTTGGTCACTTCGCCATATACCTGACCTATCATCAGACCTACGCCCCAAGAGGGATTGGTGGCGAAGCCTGCTTCTGCCAAAAGGAAAGTATTGTGTTTATATTCCTTTGGCACTAATACAGGGCATACTTTGGTTACTTTATCCTCCTCTATTGTTATTGTTCTCTGATAAGGATGGTGCTTATGCACTTTGTTTATTGATATAATATAAGTATCTGGCTCATACTTCATTTTCTCATGTGGCAAAACGACTGTTTCCTTTGTTTTGTTATGTTGTATCTCAGCCGAAACACCCAACAAATCCATACTATCGCTATTGATTGTCAGCCAACCGAAAGTAGGACGCAGACGAATAGTAGTATCTTTCACAGTGGCAGGTATATGGATTGTACCCGTAGTTGTGTGATAATCCTCTGCACTAACGGTATATTGATAATCGCCCTCTATCAATTTCAATTCGGACAAACCATCTTTGAATATCCATTTCTTTTCTTCTCCATGCGCAATGACATCTACTTTTGCATTCGCTGGCTCTACGCGCAAGTTGAGACCATAGTACTGAGGACCTCGCTCTACAAACACCGTATCACTCGTTGGGCTTTCGCCTTCAGGAATAAACTGCACCGTACAATCATATACACAATTGGAACCCAGTTGCTGCATATTGCTCAGTAGCACTTTCTCGCAGCCATCGCCACAGTCAATCAACATATACAGGCGTTTGGCTTTCACAAGAAACACAATCTGATTGGTGTAGGTAGTCACTCGGCTCTCTACACGGAACATCTGACCCACATCCAATGTCAGTCGTTCTTTGGCTTCGCGCACCGCTTGTCCGCTACCCTCCAAGTGCATGCGAATAACAGCATAAGGAAAAGGGATATCTAAAGCGTGGTTCTCAAACGAGCCAAACTCGTTCTTATAAAGAGCCAATGCAGAAGCAAAAGGATTTAACTCCAACTCATTGATAATCTTCACCGACTGCGCTGACAATGACATCAGACCCAGCCACAAGCACAGCAGTGTTACTAATACTCTCGTTTTTCTCATACTTATTTGATATTTTATCTACATTCCGTTTCACATATACATACAAAAAGCGCAGACCTCGTGTTGCTTACTTACACACGAGGTCTTAGCATACCTTTAAGGTCAAATAAACAACAGGAAACCTACGCTGGTATGAAAACACACTGCACTATACGAGCGCAGTATGGATATAATCATACCCATAGGCATTTACTGTTACTTTGATTTTGACCTTAAATTTGAAAGTTGCTAAGTTTCGTGTGTCAAACGCAAAGCGTCAATAAACGCTATTTCTTATCTCGCCACAAAGTGGCTCAAACGATAATTTCAATATGTCCGAAACCTACCCAAGAAAGAACCTTTGCGAAACGCTTTTCGCAGGACATACTCCCTCCAGCGCAGGAATCGACTGCAAAGGTACGAAAAAAAATGTATATGTGCAAGAAAAAGTTAATTTTGTTGCACATATACATTTTTTGACTATAGTTTCGAGGATGTTACTATTTAGAGTTTAGAAGATAGATTTTGAGTAATTTTCGCTATGCTTTTCGGCGTTCAACCACAATGAGCAACGCTTCTTCGCGAATATCGAGTGGCAACTGAATATTGCGCAGTTGAATGCTACGCACCCAACCTGGCACATCCTTGCTTTGCAGCGTATCAAACACCTCGCGCAACATCTGATACTGCTCGGGCGTATAATCCTCCGCAGGGATACCACTGAGCGTGTCTAACTCCTCATCATCGTAATACTCCACCTTGGCATTGGTTTGCAAGAGCGTCTCACGCTCGCAGACCAAGTGCTCGCCGCAGCAGCCGTCGTCAGGATCAGACGCTTTGCTATTGGCTATTGGCGATTGGCTATTGGACGCTTCGCTCTGCTCGCTATTGGTTCTCTGCTGCTTGCGGGCACGCACCTCGAAGATAATCAGAATCGCTATGCCAAGAGCGACAAAGAGTATCAATGGAATCATATAAACTATGAACTATGAGTGATAAGTTATAAACCAACTAAGTTATTCTACGTCTTCTTCAACAACGAGGTTGTTAATGATAAAGTTTTGGCGCTCGGAAGTGTTCTTGCCCATATAGAAATTGAGCAAATCCTTTACCGCATCCTCTTTGCGCAGCGTAACTTGATCAAGGCGTATCTCCTTACCAATAAAGCCCTTAAACTCATCTGGACTTATCTCACCCAAACCTTTGAAGCGAGTGATCTCTGGGGTTGGTTTGAGTGCCTCAATGGCTTGCAAGCGTTCCTCTTCGGAATAACAATAGCGCACCTCCTTCTTGTTCTTCACGCGGAAAAGGGGGGTTTGAAGGATATAGACATGCCCTTTCTTGACCAAATCGGGGAAGAACTGGAGGAAAAAGGTCAGCATCAATAGGCGAATGTGCATACCGTCCACATCGGCATCGGTAGCGATAATCACCTTATTATAACGCAATTCATCTAATCCGTCCTCAATGTTCAATGCAGATTGCAAGCAGTTGAACTCCTCGTTCTCATACACTACTGACTTGCTCAAGCCAAAACTGTTCAACGGTTTACCACGCAGCGAGAAGACTGCTTGGGTGCGCACATCACGGCTCTTGGTGATAGAACCCGAAGCTGAAAGCCCCTCCGTGATAAAGATACTACTCTCTTGGCGCAAATCGTCATCGGCGTCTTTGGCAGATTTGGTAGGCTTGGCATCGTTGTAGTGAACTTGGCAATCGCGCAATTTAGGGTTGTTGAGCAGGTTCTTCTTGGCACGCTCACGCGCTGCTTTCGTTACACCTGCAATGGCTTTGCGCTCCTTCTCCGACTCTTGAATCTTCTGGAGCATTACCTCCACCAACTCAGGATTCTTGTGCAAGTGGTTGTCTAACTGCTGCTTAATGAAGTCACCGACAAACTTATTCACTGACAAACCGCCCTCGGGGGACATGTCCTTGGAGCCTAACTTGACCTTCGTCTGGCTCTCGAACACAGGCTCCGACACATTAATGGCAATCGCGCCTACTACACCGTTGCGGATATCGCTATACTCCTGATTCTTGCTAAAGAACTCCTTAATGGTACGGGCTATCGCTTCGCGGAACGCCACTTGGTGGGTACCACCCTGAATGGTGTGCTGACCATTGACAAAGGAGTGATACTCCTCGCCCGATTGGTTGGTATGGGTGAGCGCAATCTCAATATCTTCGCCCTTCAGGTGGATAATCGGATACAGCGGCTCGACCGTCATATTATCGGTCAAGAGGTCGAAAAGTCCGTTCTTGGAAGTGTATTTCTTGCCATTATAGACCAATGTCAGTCCTGTATTCAGATACGCATAGTTGCGCATCATGGTCTCGATAAACTCATCACGGAAATGATAGTTCTCGAACAGACCACGACTATTGTCTGGCACAAACTCAATACGCGTTCCGCGTTTCTCGTTGCCGCTATAGTCCTGAATATCAGTATCTGACACCAAGTGTCCTTGGTGGAACTCTGCTCGGCGCGTTTTTCCATCACGGAAACTCTGCACCACGAACTTCCAACTAAGCGCATTGACCGCCTTTGTACCCACACCGTTCAGACCGACCGACTTCTTGAAGGCCTTGGTGTCGTACTTACCGCCCGTATTCAACAGTGATACAGCCTCAACCATTTTGCCCAATGGTATGCCTCGACCGTAGTCGCGCACACAGACTATCTCGCCCGTATAGCCCGATTCATCGGTATAAGGACGGACAGAAACCTCGATTACCTTACCCTCGTTCATACGGAACTCATCGATAGAGTTATCAATGGTTTCCTTAATCAGCACATAGATACCATCATCATCGTGCTTGCCATCACCGAGTTTACCGATATACATACCCGGACGACGGCGGATATGTTCGCGGTCATCCAGGTGGACGATATTATCATCGTTATAGGTGCTTATTGGTTGGAGGTCTTCAGCCATAAATCAGATCACTGCGTTGTTAGAAGTTAGACCACTGCGTTGTTAAAAGTTAGACAGGATTATTTCTTCTTTGCGTCGATTTCGGTGTCCACCAAGATACGACCACAGAACTCGCAAACAATGATTTTCTTACGCAGACGAATATCCAATTGGCGTTGTGCAGGAATCTTGCTGTGGCAACCACCGCAACTATCGCGCTCTACTTTTACGACAGCCAAACCATTGTGCGCATTCTTGCGGATACGGTGGAAAGCAGTAATCAAACGAGGCTCAATGTGCTTCTCCAAATCAGCAGCACGCACCATGAGTTTCTCGGTTTGCTCTTTGGTTTCCGCCAAGATTGAATCCAACTCGTTGCGTTTTTGGTTGAGGTCCACAGTCTTGTCCTCAATCTCGGTAACGGTCTTGGTCTTTTCTGCTTGACGCTCCTCTAATTCGGTTTTGAACTTGCTAATCTTGCGTTGCGAAGCCTCGATTTCCAACTCTTGGTACTCAATCTCCTTGGTAAGGTTGTCGTACTCGCGGTTGTTACGCACATTGTTTTGTTGCTCTTTGTAGCGAGAGATAGCCGCATTAGCGTTCTCAATGCGTACACGGTGCTCCGAAACACCCGTTTCGCACTCCTTGATAGCATTCTCAATATTGCTCAAACGCGTTTTCAAACCCTCGATCTCATCGCCCATATCCTTTACCTCTTGAGGCAACTCACCTGCCAAGATACGCAGGTTATCAATCTTGGTGTTTACAGTTTGCAATTCATACAGAGCACGCAGTTTCTCTTCTACGGTCAACTCTTGTTCTACTTTTTCTTTTGCCATAATTGTATGTTATTTAATGTTAATATTCTTTTAGGTTAAAGGTTAGAGGTTAAAGGCGAGAGGCTGGGAGTACCTTATCGGACTCTTGTCCGCGTGCGCTATGCGCGTGGAAATGTAAGGTGATAGCAATTCGTGGAATATCTCACGCGTAAAATGCTCACTTACCCAATGATCCATATCCACCACAGTGATACGCTGATAAGCACTTTGCAGTTCGTGGTACTTGAAGTCGGCAGACACAAAAGCATCGGCCCCTTGTACTATCGCCTGCTCAATAAACTCGGCTCCTGCACCACCACAGAGCGCCACCCTCTGCACCTGCTTAGTGCCCCCTTCCACCCAACGCAGGGCTGCGTTTGGCACAGCAAACACCTTTGCTACATGCGACACAAACGCCTCATTATCCATGGGTTGCGATAATTCGCCTATCACCCCCAAACCCGCTTCGCCTTGCGTGGCAGAAGGGATTAGGATACGATAATCGCGGATACCCAACTTTTCCGCCATGCGTCCGCTAACCCCATGCAAGTAACTATCCATGGAGGTGTGCGCCGAATATATGGCGATATTGTGTCGCAAGGCTTGGATTACGCAACGCTCTTGAGGTGTGCTACCCGTGAGTTGCTTCAGTCCGCGGAAGAGCAACGGGTGGTGGGATATAATCAAGTCGCAACCCAGAGAGACAGCCTCACTGACCACAGATTCTGTTACATCTACGGTCAACAATGCCTCATGAACCTCTGCATTGCGGTCACCCACCTGCAGTCCCGAGTTGTCCCAAGCCTCTTGGTAACTCAAGGGAGCTACAGATTCTATGATATTAATGATATCCTGAAGGATCAACCTTTTTTAGCACCTACACCAGTACGAGCCGATGAAGCCGCTGCTTTTTGGGTCTTCACTTGTGCTTTTGGAGCAGGTTTAATGTTTTCTTGCTTCTTCTCTTCCAAGGCAATATCCTCACCCTCCTCATCTACGGTGAAATCGGTGATTCCTGCATTGATAAGGATATTATACCATTGAATGAGTTTGCGAATATCGCTTGGATATACGCGGTCGCGGTCAAAGTCAGGCAACACCTCGCCAAAGAAGTCGCGCAATTCATCGTTGTCAGCTTTCTTTGGATCCAAACTTGCCACCTTCAAGCCCTCTTTTTCGCCCAATTTGGTCAGTACCTCGCTCAAGGCAATATCCTCGCCCATGGTGTACATAGATATCTCACCCAATGATACAATCTTATCGCGAGCGTAAGTAGGGATACGCTTACCATCGAGCAAAGACTCAACAATGAGCATATTATTACCACGACTAACCAATTTGTAAAGTCCAGGTTTACCTGTGATTGACAAAATATCTCTTAACATAATTCTTTGATTTTTATCTACTATCTGTTGTTTATTGCCCCTCTTTTGGGAATTTCCTATCTCGCTCGAATGGCTCGAACGACAAATTCGCTGCAAAATTACTACTTTTTTTGCATACTTGCAAATTTTTTTGTACCTTTGCGCGATTTTATGCGATTAAAGAGCAATGTAAATATCAAAAACCGCCGTGCCACCTTCGATTATGAGGTGCTGGAGCGATATACAGCAGGTATCCAACTCTTCGGAACGGAGATTAAATCCATTCGTGAGAGTAAGGCTTCGTTGGTGGATACCTATTGCCAGTTTGTAGGCAACGAACTATGGGTAAAGCAAATGCATATAGCGGAATACCGCTTTGGTAGTTATGCCAACCATGAGGCAAAACGCGACCGCAAATTGCTTATGACCCGCAAAGAACTCAACAAACTTGCCAAACAAGTAAAGGATACTGGCAAAACCATTATTCCCCTACGCCTTTTTATCAACGAAAAGGGCTTCGCTAAAATGGAGATTGCCCTCTGTCAGGGTAAACACACCTACGACAAACGACAAGCCCTACGCGCAGCAGACGACAAACGCGAATTACAACGCGCAATGCGATCGCACGGATAACGGAAATACTAACTAATGATTAGTGTTGGTGGTTGTGGTGTTCGTGGTGGTGCTCCTCTTCGTGTTTGTGCTCCGGCTTGGTGGTGGTAGCAGGTTTACCAATCTTAGCAAATGCCTTTTGCAATGCAGGTACATCGGTTTTGTTGGCATCGTAAGTGACGGTAACAGTCTGCGCTGCTATGTCAAACTCAAGGTCCTTCACGCCATTCTTCAGCTCCTTGTCATAAGGAATGTTCTTCATAATCTTGTCGCAGCAGTCTTGGCAGTGCAAATACACATACAAGACCACTTTTTGTTTGTTAGGCTTTGCCTCTGCGGTACTTAGCACAAAAGCCATTGGCAGGATTGCCAAAAGGAAAATAATTACTCGTTTCATATAAATACAATATTACAATTTACTCCGTTTTCTTTTTTCTAAAGACAATATCAACAACTTTTTAGACAACTTAAGACCATGCCCGAAATAATTAATTGATTTTAATTGTCTCTCAAGTTGTCTAAGTTGTCTTTAACTATTCTTCTCGTTCCAGTGCCCAGCGGAAGCCAAGGTATAGTTTCCAACCGTGGATAGGTGCCCAAATCATAGAGGCATCGTAGTTAGCAGAATATGGATTGACGAATCCATTTGCCCGTTCTCCGTGCTTCATCGCTCTTTCCCCCGACACTCTCTCGCCGACAATTGGATTATCCTGCGTGAAGTTGGTCATATTCTCCGCACCAAGATAAATGGACCATGTGCGGAAGAATTTGGTCACTTGTCCCAATAGTTGTGGGTACCACTTGTGATAGATTTGTCCGTTGTTTAACACACGATATTGGTTGCTACCCTCTGGAATGACAAATCCATCAGGCATACGCCCTTCGCCATTGAACTGTGCCGTTAAGTCAAACTGCCAGGTCTTGAGGGGTGTTTGGTAGCTGGTAGTGATAATACCCTTAAACTTGTTTTGCAGCGGTTTATCGCGGAGTAGGAACTTGTTGGCAACGGTGTTGAAGGTGGTCTGCTTCACATCCGTATAGCGGAATGCTGCGGTCATGCTCCAACCGCGCAGAATCTCCATGTTTGCCTCCACTTGCCAGTTGTGCGAGAAGTATTGCGCCCCCTCTACATCGTGCATATTATATAAGGTGATACCATGTAGGTTTCGATCCATATCGGCTATCACACCATCGAGAAACTTGGTATAGTAATACTCGCCCGATAGTTGCAACTCGCGTTTACCCACTGGGATATAGAAAACGGTAGAAAGTCCCGTATTCATCGAGCGTTCTTGGGTTAGTTGCGCGGCATCGAAATAATACATACGACTGCTTGCCAAATACGCCGCATTGTCGGCAATAGCGTTGGGTGAACGGTAGCCCAAACCAATGGAGCCACGTACTGTCCACCACTCGAATGGCGCGTAGCGCAAGTTCATACGAGGCGTAGTAAAGAAACCATAGCGAGTGGAATAGTCCTCACGAATACCTACGAGTAATGTCACTTTATCCTTGTATGTGTAGGTATATTCGGCAAAGATACCAGGGGTAACCTCCCACAAGTCAAAGAGATATGTATTTTGATTTATACCTTGAGGCAAGGACAATTCTTCGTTATATCCATCGTAGTTCAGACTCAAACCAGTAGAAAGTTTGTGTGAATGGTCGTCCCAAAAGTCGGTGGCTGAATCATCAAACGATGTTTGGAAGATAGCATTCATATAGGCGTTGGTCTGCGCAGCATTCCATTGGCGAGGACCATAGGTATTCTGCTGATTGTGGTAGGAAGCCGAAGCAATGATACCAATGGAAGTACCTAAGTCGGCATTAAAGACATAACCATTCTTCATGAAGCCGTCCACGCGCCATGTATTGAGGTCAATCTTATAAGGTGAGGCAAAATACTCAGACTGAGCAGCCTCTTGCGTTTGTCCGCCTATTCGGCGGTCATAGAGTCCGCGTACAAGGAACTGACCCGTGTAATCACCCGTCTTTACATACCAACGATTGAGGAGGTTCACATTGGTGTTCTTAGGCATATCGAGGAAACCATCGTGGTTGTGGTCGAGTTCCAATGACATGTTTTGCGCGTGGAACAATATACCTGTGGACACTTTGTCGTTCAAGTCCCAACCGCCTGTAGCATTGACTTCGGCGTGCGTTTCGGTGCTAATCATCGCATTAAGCGCAATAGGGTCTTGGGTCTGCGGTTTGAGGTACTCCACATTGATTTGCCCTGCGATCGCCTCATAGCCATTAAGCACAGAGGAGGTGCCTTTGCTCACTTGGATAGCCTCCATCCAAGGACCAGGGATATACTCCATACCAAACGACTGTGCCAGTCCGCGGATATTGGGGGTGTTCTCCGTCAGCAGTTGCACATAGGTGCCGCTCAAGCCAAGCAAACGAATCTGCTTCGCACCCGTAGCGGCATCGGAATAGGCTACATCCACAGAAGCACTGGTCTCAAAACTCTCGCTGAGGTTGCAGCAGGCAGCCATACAGAGTGCTTCCCCCGTCAGGGTCTCCGTGGTCAGTGGCGAGATACGCGAACGAAGAACAGCCATCTTACGCTCCACAATGTCCACTTCCTCCAATAATAGGTCACTTACCAAGACAATGGTAAGTTCGCTATGCGAAGTGACAGCGGTAGTATCGTTGTGGAAGCCCATAAAACTGGTCACCAAGAGATTGGTGCTTTTGACGGGTTCTAACTTGAAACGACCATCCAAATCGGTGGCTACACCCACGGTAGTACCAGCCCAATAGACATTGGCACCCACCAATGGTTCGCCCTTATCATCCAATACTGTACCCCACGCGTGGGCATACGCTCCCGCCCATGGCGCAATCATGCATACTATTGCCAATATAATCTTTTTCATAACCTCTTGCCTTTAAACTTTAAACTATAAACTTTAACCTAAAAACATCATTCCTATTTGGTGTATCAGGAAACTCATTACCCATGCCAATATCATGGAGTGTGCCACACTGAACCATGCCCATTTAGCACCAATCTCTTTGCGCAGCGTAGAGATAGTAGCGATACAGGGGAAATACAGCAACACAAACACCATAAACGCATACGCAGTTACGGGTGTAAATGCCGATAGTGCCGTATTGGAGGGGTACAGAATACCCATAGTGGATACGATTGCCTCCTTGGCAGGCAAGCCCGTCAGCAAGCATACCGACATTTTCCAATCAAAGCCTAACGGACGCATGACTGGCTCCATCCAATGCCCAATCATCGCCAGATAACTATGCTCCATATCTGCCATGTTGCCCGTTGGGAAATAAGTCAGTGCCCAAATAATCACGCTTGCCCAAATAATCACCGCCGGAATCTTTTGCAGGTAATCTGCCACACGCTCCCAGATATGCAAACCTGTATTGCGCAAGGTGGGACGGCGGTAAGGAGGCAACTCGCTGACATAATCGTGCTTAGGTTGGCGGAATGCCTTAGTATGCTGCATAACCCATGCAAAAGCTATACTCAGCAATATACCCAATATATATAGCGACAACATTACAATGGCTTTTTGCTCTGCAAAAAACGCCCCAATAAACAACAGATACACAGGCAGTCGCGCCGAGCAGCTCATGAATGGTACCATCATCATTGTTAGCGCACGGTGCTTCTTATTGGCTATGTCGCGCGCTGCCATGATAGCAGGCACATTGCAGCCGAAGCCCATTAGCATAGGAATAAACGAACTACCGTGCAAACCTATGCGGTGCATGATTTTGTCCATGGTATAGGCAGCACGCGCCATATAACCTGAGTCCTCCATCAGACTGAGGAAGAAGAACATAATAATGATATTAGGCAAGAATGCCAACACTGCACCAATACCCATCAGCACGCCATCTATGAGCAGACTGCTCCACCATACTTCTGGCAATAGCGTGCGTATCCACGCTGCTAAATGGTCAATGCCCATAGCAATCCATTCCTGAGGATAGGCACCTAATGTGAAAGTACACTCAAACACTACATACAACACCAACATCAGCAAAGGAATACCTATCCATCTGTTGGTCAGCACTTTATCTATCTTATCCGCAAAGGAGTGTCCCGTGTCATGCTCTGCATGGGTAAGCGTCTCTGCCAACGCACCGTGTACGAATCCTCGGCGAGCTTGCGTAATCACCTCTTTGGCTGTTTTGCCATACTCATACAACAATAGCGCTCGTTGCTCGGCTGCCACATGAATCAACTCATCGCTATGAGGCAACAACGCCAACATCTCATCAGGACGCTCCAACAGGCGAATAGCCATATAACGCTTGGAGTATTTCTCGCGTACATTGGGCAAGGTGACAATCACATCAATCACTTTGGATATGGCTTCCTCAATATCCTTACCATAGGTGACATGGATATGGCGGAAATCCCCCACACTTGCTATGGTTTGTTGTTTGTCCTCCAGCAGACCCATACGCACGCCTATCAAACTGCTAAGCTTATGATAATCAAGCGCATGATCCGTAGCCAACAATTCTTCGTAGTGCGTAAGTAATACCACGAAAGGCTGGTGACGGTCGATCAACTCGGCTGTCCGCACCAGTTCTTGCTCCAAGTAGCGTGCATCCACTTCTTGGATAATTACACCTTGTTCTATATACTCTTTCGTTGGCATTTTAACACACTATCCCAATTTCGGTTGCAAAGGTACTGCTTTTTTATAAAATACGCAATACCTACGAATAGGTATTTGCATCTTTCCGTAGAAAAATTTGTATATTTGCTAAAATATCACTACCTTTGCAGCCGTTTTTAAAGTCTGTTATGTATTCTTTTAAGAAATATCTCCCCTACTATAAACGCAATCTGCGCGTAGCATTACCCGTAATGCTGACCCAGTTAGGTGCTTCCTTGGTGGGATTGTTCGACTCAATCATGGTGGGACATTACGCTACGGTGGATTTGGCGGCGGTCAGTTTTGCCAATGCGTTGTTTTTCATGGCAATGGTGTTTGCTATGGGAGCACTAATGGCTATTACACCGCTGGTGGGTATTCATGTGGGCGAAATGAACGCGCAACCAGAAAACAAAGCCGATATACGCCAAAAGATTGCTGTGCTATTTCAAAACGGTATGCTTTTTACCCTGCTACAATCGGCATTAATGTTGTTGCTGTTGGGTGGTTGCCTTCCATTCTTGGAGTATTTTGGTCAAGACCCCGAGGTGGTTGCAGTGGCACGACCTTATTATATATTGATTGTTATTTCGATTGTACCGTTCCTGTTCTTTTGCTTCTTTAAGCAGTTTTTGGAGGGATTGGGCAATACGCTGGTGGCAATGATTATTACGCTGACAATGAATGCGTTAAACATCTTCCTTAACTGGATATTCATTTATGGGCATTGGGGTGCGGAGGCAATGGGTGCCACAGGGGCAGGTATTGGTTCGCTGATTTCGCGTGTGGGCATGGTATTGTGCTTTGTTGCAACCGTTTGGTTTCACCGCGATTGGAAATACTATATGCAGGTTTTCTCGTGGCGCAGTTTCAGTTGGCAAGCCATCAAACAGCAAATACAGATTGGTTTCCCGATTGGCGCTCAGACTTTCTTGGAAACATTTACTTTTGCCGCATCGTTTGTAATCATCGGTTGGATTAGCAAAGAGGCATTGGCGGCGCATCAGGTGGCGAATCAGATTGCCGATTTGACTTTTATGATTGCAATGGGTGTGGGTGCTGCTACTACGATTCGTGTATCGCATCAACTGGGTGCAGGCGACCTTCACGCGGTGCGTATGGCAAGCAATGCCAGTATTCATTTGGTATTGGTAATCAATACGGTTGGCGCAGCCATAATGATTGGATTGCGCAATTATATCCCTATGCTTTTCACAGAAGACCCTGAGGTGATAGTCATTGCCTCGCAACTGATTATCATTGCGGGATTGTTCCAGTACGCGGATGGTTTGCAAGCGGTGGGCGCAGCCATGTTGCGTGGTATCACAGATGTGAAGGTGCCAATGGTGATTGCTTTTGTGTCGTATATCGTAGTGGGTTTGTCGGTAGGGCTATTGTGCGCTTTCCCATTGCAAATGGGCGCAGCAGGTATATGGGTAGGATTTGTCTGCGGTTTGGCATTGGCAGCGATATGCTTCCATATCCGCTTTAATCGGAAGTTTAGAACATTGTAATCCTTTGGTTTTTATTTCCTAAAGAGTATCAGTACAAAACAAAAAAGCAACCGACATTATCGGTTGCTTTTTGTAGCGGGACCCAGGATTGAACTGGGGACCTCATGATTATGAATCATGCGCTCTAACCAGCTGAGCTATCCCGCCATAACCGCTTTTTCTCGAAAGCGGGTGCAAAGGTACTACATTTTTTTGAATTGACCAAAAATTTTAGTACTTTTTTGCATATTTTTGCTTTTTTATTACAGAAAATGCCTTATTTCGCCCATTCAAGGTACTCTTGGAAGGTGAAATGCTTACCGATCAAGTCGAAATTGCTGTTGGTAATAGAAAGGACTTGTACCTCGTTGGTTTGCAAAACTTGCATCAAGTCGAGATTCTTTTTCAGCATATTCTCGTACCACAGTGCTTCATCTAAATGGCTGAAACCAGACACCTGTAATGCACATTCGCCAATGGCGAAAGTAGGGAGTTGCTTGAGGTCGAAGTCCTTAATCATAAACTGCGAGAAGTTGTAGAGCGCAACCTCATACAAAACCGTATTTAAGCGTTTATCATCGCGTGGCATCACGAGGAGCACAAAAGCAGGTTCGTTGGTGTTTGTGCTGAAGGTTATAGTAGTATCTTGCTCTTCAGCCGCCGTTTGTTCTACTTGTCGGCGGTCTTGCAGCGACGCCATCTCGCCACCTTTTTGGCTCTCGGCACCTTGCCCCATTAGCGCAAGCATATCCTTTGCCATAGCCGCCAGTTCGTTGTCGGGATAACGCGTTACCATATCGCGCAACTCGCCAATGAAAGCGTCTTGTCCGTCCGTCTTTGCTACAGAAATGGCATTCAGGAAGAGGAAGCGTGGCATAAGTGGCGTAAGAGGATAATTGTCCTCTACATAGTGTTTGTTGGTCTTGACTTGGGCATAATCGCTTGAACGATAGGCGTTGTAGGTGGTTTCGTAGAGCGAGTCTTGCTCTGCCGACATCTTGCGCAAACGATCGAAATAGTCGGGTTGCGAAACGATATATGCCTCTTGTGATTCAGGGAAAAGGCGAATAATATCTGCTTGATAGCGACTGGCATCCGCCATGCGATTATCCTTCAAGGCAGTGAGATACTGCATATAGTACAAATCTTTTAGGCGAGGGTCGGCAGGGAAACGGCGACAGAAATCCTCAAAGGCCTCATCGCTGAGTGCTTGGTCGCCAACCTCATCGCGGTAGATATACACCATATTATATAAGGCGTTGGCTATTTGCTCGTTGGAGCGAGCAAAGTCCGCCTCGGTCTTGGGTATTTGTTGGAGATAGAACTCGGGCTTATGATTATCGGTTTCGGTAGGCGCAAACACCATAGTCGAGTCAGCAACAATGGAATCGGTAGTGATATCGCTATCTGCCATATCCTCTAAATAGGAAGTAGTGGCGGCTTTGCTAATACGGCGCCAGTTGTCCTCCAATGTGCGGTTGCCCCATTGCGAACGGAAGGTCTGTTGCCCAGAACGCATGAGTTGAGGGTTGTAGAAATACCACTCGCCACTGCCACCGGCACCCAACATATTATGGGTATTCACACCACGAGGACCACTATTGTTCTCCGCTTCGCGCTCTGCTTGCGCAGCACGCTCTGCCTCTTCTTCCTCTGCCTTAATGAGGTCGGCGATAATCTTCTCTACAATCTTCAGTTGCTCGGCTTCGGAGAGGGTTGCCAAGCGTTGGAGAGAGTCTTGCAACTGCACGGTAGAATACTCTACCACCAGTTGGTCTAATGTTTCTGATCGGCGTTGAACACGCTTGTAGTCATCGTGTTGTACAGACAGAATTTGGGTAGCCTCTTTGTAGCACGGACTGGCATTGACATAGTCGCGCTGCTGATAGTAGATATCGCCTGCGGTAACCAATACTGCGGCTTTGTTCAGCCCGTTCTTGGTGCTACTGTCAATGCCCTTAGTATAATATTCCAATGCTTTAGCGGTGTCTTTTTGCTCAAGGAATATATCGCCTAAGGTGCCATAGATTTGGTCGAGGCGGTCTTTGTTCTTATCTTGCTTTGCCATCTTGGTGAGCAGACTCACAGCCGAAGCTGGGTTATCCGCCAACTGGGCCAATTGCAGACGCGTATTGAAATCCATCTCGCTATTGGGTTGCAGTTTCAGTACTTTCTCGTAGGCATTGCGTGCTAACTTCTTATCGCCTTGCAGTTGGTATAACTGTCCTAAGACATACTGAAAACGCGGTTGATAGCCCTTGCGGGACTCGTTGGGCAAAGCGATCTTAATGAATGGGATAGCCTCTTTGTAGCGGTCGGTCTTCATCAAAATATCGGCTGACACCGCAGCGTACAACGGCGCGTTTTTGCGTGACAAATCGGCTTCTTGTACCTTGGAAAGCACATCTTCTGCCTCGTAGAGCCAATCCATCTCGGCATAAGCGCGTGCCGACCAAAGTTGGCATTGCGCTACAATGTCTTTGTCGTAGGCATAATGGCGAGCGATATAATTGAAGGTGCTGATACTGCCCAAGAAATCGCCTTTGTGGAACTCGGCTTGCGCCAAAAGCAGCCATGCTTTGTCCATTTGGTTGTTGAACTCTTCTTGCTCCAACCACGCTTTGTAGTTAGGGTCACTACGGCGTTTGTCGTGATTGATTTTCTTAGGCTTGACCTTAATACTATGCAACTTTATACATTTGCGGCACTTCTCAATGGTGCGGTCCATGTGGGATTTGGCAGATTGAGCTGCCTCATGATTGGACACTGGATAAAGCGGAAGAATGGTAGAGAAATCATCATTGTGCGCTTCGTTAATAGCCTCTAAGCCATCTGCAAAGGCTATTTGACCATTATAATGGATATTGTACTTGGTTTTCGTTTGGTGAAAACTGCGACTTGCCCATGTGTTCTTTTGCGTGGAACAACTTACTAATCCCAAGAGGGTTAGACAGAATAATATGTATAATTTGCCTCTCATTTCAATCCTTTAATATGGCTGGGTGCAGCCACAAATTCTTTCAAATAAAATGGTTCGTAGTACGCCATCTGCTTGACATCAAGCGGTGTGGATTTTTCTGCCAATAGTCCCATATAGCATGCTTGAGGTAGAATGTCAGAGATAAACTCCGCATTGGGCATTGTAATGACCGACTGGCATTTAGCGGCACCATTACCAAAGAAATAGATTTTCTTTTCTTTCAACTGCTCTTCGAAAGAGTGCTCGTTGATTACTTGTGCAGTAATATCGGTAAGTGGTTCTAATGTATTTGGGGCATAGAGAGCCGTATAAACCTCCATACGACGAGCATCAATCATGGGGCAAAGCAGCATGCTTTCTCCTATCAAGTATCTATTATCCAAAGAATTACAGAGTATTTGCAATGTATCAACTGGAATCAATGGTATATTGAGTCCGTAACAAATACCTTTGGCGATACTGGCCCCAATGCGCAGCCCCGTGTAACTACCCGGACCTTGCGAGAGTGCCACAGCGTCCAACTGCCAATTATTGGTTTGGGCTTGAGCAAGGAGTTGCTCAATAAAAACAGGCAGTTCGCTGGCATGGTTCGCCCCTGCAAGATTCTCTACGGAAGCCACTGCTACACCATCTATCGTAATGGCAGCCGAACAGCAAGTGGTGGATGTTTCGATATTGAGTATGGTCATAGCCTAATCGTTTGGGCTGCAAAGGTACAATATTTTTTGCACATTTCCAAACTTTAGGTTATTTTTTCCGTTTTTCCGTTTTAGATTTATCCTTTTGTTGCTGTTAGAGGATTATATCACGACAATGTTTGGTATAGTAGTTTATAGTTTCACTTCGATAGGTTCTCCGTAACCAGTGCCTTCGGAGTTAATAGCATATGCACGGACATAGTAGGTAGTACCTGCTTGCAGCCCTGTAATGCTTTTCCTATACCACTCCTATATGTGGGGTATTCATGGCATATTCACGGAGTATTCACAGGATATTCATATGTATCGGTTATGTATCGGTTATGTGTCGGTTATGTATCGGTTATGTATCGGAATATCATGCGCGCAAAGGGGGATCGAAAAAGACAACCAAGACAACTTGGGAGACAATTAAAAACAATTAAACAGGAGTTGGAAGAAACAACGATTATTAAAAATTAGGAAACTATATACGAGGTGACAACAGTAAAGCTCCTGTTCGCTGCGCTCAACCGCTGAATCTGAAGGAAATGCAGAGGTAAAACAAAAAAAGGGCAATAGATATATAAAGCCCTTTTTTTAAGACAATTATCGTCAATTAGAATGTCAATTATGGACAATTATTTTTAGGGGTTTAACCACAACCATGTAGTGTTGCTCTCTTTGCCCATGTATTGTACCTTGGCTTGGATTGTGCGAGCCTGCTCTGGCACCGTGATAGGCTGAGTATAAGTGTGCCACTCATCCTCATCAATACGATACAAAATCGTACCACCAGACATGACCTTGTTCATCACCACAAGGTGAGGAACAGGCGTAGTACCCACCTCTTCAAAACCCGACAACGAAGGCGTAACAATACCCAAAGACTGAATACCCGGTTGCTGGATATGGAAATTGCGGTTTGAAGCCGCCAACTGAGGAATGAACACATCATATACCAAACGATTGTAATCGCCCAAAGTGAGCGAACTACGGTTGTTCCAAGCACGCTCAGCCAAACCATAAATCTTAGGATAAATCTGCCACTCCACTTGGCTGAAAGAACGAATAACCTCTGACCACAACTGCGCATTCATACCCATCACATTGGGGTGAATAAGCGGTTCCCAATCAAACGAGCGGTATTCGTCGGTATATCCACCCCAGTTAAGCCCCTTCTCCTCGTGGTGATTGCAATAAGCAAAGTCGAAATACAAATGGTTGGCATTTGCCAACACAACAGGATAGCCCGCCTGAGCCATCTCCAGCGGTTTGGTATCGCTATTGAGCCACGAATAGCAAATGGCTTTGGACTCTGGTTTGCAGAAGTGCGTAATCTCCTCCCACCCCATAGGTTGAAGGTTGTGACGCTGCAAAATGGCTAATACACCATCAATGAAAGTCTGGTGTTCCTCGCGCGTAAGTGCCCCCTTTGGCACCTCATCGCCACCGATATTGAAGATAGTAAGCGGATAACCTGCCTCCTCGTGCATTTTGACAATCTCTGTAACGACATGGTCGATAAACTGCAGAGCATAGGGTTTGGTGACATCAATCACATTATCGGTATAGTTTTGGGCAGACTTATATACACGCGTGTCGAATAGGCTATCCGTGAGGAGTTTACCCATCGACTTCTTGGCAGCGCGCATGTGTCCTGGCATATCAATCTCAGGAATGACGCGGATATGGCGTTCGCCCGCATAACGAAGCAATTCCATGTACTTCTCGCGCGTGATATAGCCATTGGCTGTGGTAGGCGCATTTGGGTCCCAACCACCGCAGTACATAGGCAATAAACACTCGCTTTCATCGGTGGTATAACCGCGCTTGGAGCCAATATCAGTGAGTTGTGGTAGTCCTGGAATCTCCAAACGCCATGCCTCGTCATCGCTCAAATGGAAGTGCAAGACATTCAGTTTGTGGTACGCCATTATGTCCAAAATACGATAGATAGAGTCCACGGGATAGTAGTTGCGCACCACATCCAACATAATACCACGGTGGTGAAGATCGGGATAATCCGTTACTGTACCACAAGGAATAACATCACCCCATTGACGGAGAGTCTGTTGGGCATAGAAGATACCCGCGTCGCCACTTGCCTCTATGGTAATGGTGGTAGGGGTAATCATCATGCGGTAGCCTTCGCTGACCATATTGGCATCGGTGCGTGTGATAATCTCTGCCTTTTCCACCTCGCAGGTGCCCTCCGCATAATGTATTTGCTTGGGTTGAGGCAAAAGCGGTTGGACCTGCTCTGTTACGGGTGCCTCAACGATACGATTCACATAATCAAAGACATACAGACCATCCGCATACGGCGTTTTCTCCCATGTAACAATACCGCGCTTCATCTGCTCGGGACGAGTGAAAGGCGCATAGGTGCAGGGGATAGAGATAGGCGAAAGGCGAGAGGCGAAAGGCGAGAGGCGAGAGGCGAGAGGCTGGGTTTGCACCAAGAAGAAGCCTTCAGGATAAGAGGACTGACGGATAGCGTTGCCTCGGAATCGCAGTTTGAAGGTACGACTACTGTCGGGCATAAGGGGCTGAAAATCAGCAGTAGGCGTTATGCTATGGTAACTGGCTTGCAACTCGGTCTGCATAATTTGGTCGCCCTCGGTATAAATAGGGTGCAACGACATGTAGTTGAAATACAAGGTCCAACCTTCGTTGGTAATGGGCTGGTTGGAATGGTTAGTAATGGTATAATAGAGTTCACAGATACCTGGCTCTACATCGTTTGCCCCCATCTCCCAATGAATGGACATAGGAGGCTGGGTGGTACATGCTACCAACAGCAGCAACAGAGCGCACAATATGAGGCGATAAGGAAATGACTTCATGTGTAATTGTACTATTTATTATCGTGTTTGATTAGGAAGACCATACCCAAGAATGTGAGTAAAGCGTTGAGAATCAGACGCTCGTGTGAGAACACATACCCATTGAACCACACCGCAGAATTAACATCTATAATCCATGTAATAACGGGCGCGAGAATGACTACAAATGGTATCCAACGGTCGCGTACCTGACGCTTGGTGAAGATACCAAAGCAGAACATACCCAACAATGGACCATAGGTGTAACTGGCTACCTTATAGACGGTTTGGATAACAGAATCATTGTTGAGCAAGTGAATGATATAAATACACACCGCCATCAATACTGCCATAGCAATATGCACCATGGTGCGCACTTTCGTTAGGTTAGTATCCTTCTCCTTATTGAGTATATCCACCGTAAAGGAGGTGGTCAATGCGGTGAGCGCACTACCTGCCGCCGAATATGCCGCAGCAATAAAACCAATGATAAACAATACGCCGACAATCAGAGGGAAATAGTTGCCCGTTGCCAAGAATGGGAAGACATCATCACCCTTGAGCGGCATACCCTCGGCATTGACTAAGGCTACGCCCGTTTGGTTGGCATACGCATAGAGCAAGAAACCCAAGAAGAGGAACAAGCCAATCACCACAATCTGCATGAGTGCACCTACGATAAGGTTCTTTTGGCTCTCGCGTGGGTTCTTGCAGGAGAGTGTACGCTGCATGAGATCTTGGTCCAAGCCCGTGGTGGCTACCACAAGGAACACACCCGCAAGAAACTGCTTCCAGAAATAAGTACCCTCCTTAGGATTATCAAAGAAGAAAGTACGAGTCATAGCGTTGGAGGTCCAACTATCTATGTTCACCCCTGCACGCAATACAAAATAGATACAGAGTGCCACAGAGAGAATCAAGCAACAGGTCTTGAGCAAGTCGGTCCAAATAAGCGACTTAACACCGCCCTTGAAGGTACAGAGATACACAATCAGCACAGTGAAGATAGCGTTTACCCAGAAAGGAATACCCAAGGGACCAAACACCAAAAGTTGCAAGACCTCGCCAACTACGAACAAGCGCACACTGGCACCCAACATCTTGCTCACAAAGAACAGCCAAGCACCTGATTTATAGGTACTCATACCAAAACGCTGTTGCAGATATTGATAGATAGAGGTGAGATTGAACTTATAATACAACGGAATAAGCACATAGGCAATCAGGAACTGACCAACGGTGAAACCAAGTACCATCTGCATATATGCCCAACCCGAAGTGGCCACCATACCTGGTACGCTGACAAATGTCACACCCGAGATAGCAGCACCGATAGTGGACATAGCCACCAGTAACCAGTTGCTACTGCGGTTGCCAGAGAAGAAACCTGCGTTATCTGCCTTGCGACCAGCCAGATAAGAAATCAAAAACAGCAATGCAAAATAGCATGCAATGACGATAAGAATTGTTAGGGGGTTCATATGTTTTTAGAAGTTAGATTTTAGACCGCTGCGCTGTTAGACCGCCTACGGCTGTTAGACAAATTATTCCTCGTAGAGGAGGTATGGACGGCGTTGCTCTTTGAACTTCGCTACATCCTCTTGCCAACAAGCACGAATATCCTCCTCGCTCTTGCCTTGAAGAATCATCTTGCGGACATAGTCTTGCCCTACCAGCAGTTCGAAGAAGGAACGGAAGAAATAGTTGTCCATGTGCAAATGATTATACGCATCTAAGAGATAGCGCAAAGAGAAACCTACCTTGCGCGCTTCCTCTTCGCTCATACCACTGAGATCTACGCCATCGCAAGTGCGACCTTTTTGAGTGGATTGATTGGGCGTGAATGTGATAGCAGGTCCGTACACGCTGAGCTCGGTGCGTGGGGCATTGAAGTTGGGGTGACCGTAACAGAGGAAAGGCTTGTCGGTACCGCGACCCAATGACACAGGCGTTGCCTCAAACAAACATACCGAAGGATAGAGGTAGATAGAAAGCATGTTGCGCAAGTTAGGCGAAGGCGCAACAGGCAAACGATAGAGCGTCTGGTGGGTATAATTCTTGCAAGGGATAACGGTCAAAGGCACTTGCAGGGAGTCGCTGAGCCAATATTCGCCATTAATCATCTGCGCCAGTTCGCCTAAGGTCATACCATGCACCACAGGAATAGGCAATCCACCCACGCCCGACTTGTGCTTCATATCCAAAATAGGTCCGTCCACATAATAGCCATTGGGGTTAGGGCGGTCAAAGACCATAAACGCTTTGCCCTCGTGCGCACAAGCATCCATGAGGCGTAGCATGGTGACATAGTAGGTATAGAAACGCAAACCTACATCTTGAATATCGGTGATAAGGATATCAAAAGACGCCATTGCCTCCTTGGAAGGGCGTTTGCTTTTGCCGTCATAAAGCGAGAGGATAGGTATGCCCGTCTTCTCATCTACACTGCTGGCTACCAGTTCGCCTTCGCGTGCAGTGCCACGGAAACCATGTTCGGGCGAGAAGATAGCCGTAACCTCTACCCCATGTTGGAGCAATAGGTCAAGGGTATGAAGGGTGTCTTTACCTTGAAGAACAATACCCGTGTGATTACTCAGCAAGGCTACGCGTTTGCCCTTCAACAAAGGCAAATACTGCTTGGTTTGCTCTGCCCCTACCACGACCTCTTTAGCGTGTAGGTGGTTTGTTGTCAAGCAGATAACTGCAAGTAGGAAAATGATTTTTTTCATGTTATTGATTGTAAGGTGTGATTATTTGGGTGCAAAGGTACTATTTTTTTTGCATATATGCAAATCAAAGCAGTTTTTCTGCAATTTGCACTGCATTGAGGGCGGCACCTTTGCGTATTTGGTCGCCTACACACCAGAAAGTAATACCATTCTCGTTCGCCAAGTCGCGGCGGATACGACCTACATACACATCGTCCGTACCGCTCAGATAGAGAGGCATAGGGTAAGGATATTGCGTGTTTAAAGTCGAGTGTTTAGCGTTTAGAGTTGGATCATCCATCACTTGTACGCCTTCGGCGTGAGCAAGGGCCTCGCGGACTTGCGCTGGCGTAAGCGGCTCGGCTGTTTCTACCCAAATCGCCTCAGAATGCGCACGCAACGAAGGAACACGCACACAAGTGGCAGATACCGCAATATCGGAGTGCATGATTTTGCGGGTCTCGTGGTACATTTTCAACTCTTCTTTGGTATAGTCGTCATCGCCAAATACATCAATCTGCGGAATGAGGTTATAGGCAAGTTGATAAGCAAACTTATTGTGCGTAACCTCTTCGCCATTAAGGGCTTGGCGGTATTGCTCTTCGAGCTCAGCCATAGCCGAAGCACCTGCACCAGAAGCCGATTGATAGGAAGATACATGCACACGGCGAATATGGGAAAGTTGCTCGATTGCCTTCAAGCAAACCGCCATGATTATGGTGGTGCAGTTGGGGTTGGCAATAATGCATTTGCCCCCCTCTTGGAGGGCTTGTGCAATGTCATCAGCGTTGAGTTCAGGAACAACCAAAGGTACTTGCTCATCCATGCGGAAAGCAGAGGAGTTGTCAATCATAATGGCTCCGTGGCGGGTGATATCCTCGGCATATTCCTTGGATACAGAGCCACCTGCGGAAACAAAGGCAATATCAATGCCTCGGAAAAGGTCGCCATGTTGAAGCAATTCTACGGTGTATTCTTTGTCGCAGAAAGTATATGTAGAGCCTGCGCTGCGCGCAGAGCCGAAAAGTCGAAGGGAAGTGACAGGGAAGTGGCGTTCAGCCAAAATGCGGAGCAGTTCTTGTCCTACGGCACCTGAGGCGCCCACGATTGCTATGTTCATGAATCTATAAGGTTTTAAAAGTTTTAAGAGTTTTAAAGGTGCTAAAGGTGAAATAAGGCTGTCTGACATGCGTCAAACAGCCCTATCGAAGTAATTAAAGAAGAGAGATTGTCAATTCCTCTGCTTGCTCAAAAGCAACTTTACCTTCGCGAGCCAACCAGCCCAAAGCGAGGTTCAAGTCGTCGTTTTTCAATTTTGTAGCCTTTTTCAAAGCCTTGAGTGTGAGAGCACCACCTTGTAATGCATTCCAGATCAAACCTGCGTTCTCACCAATTTTAGTTGTAATCATAATACCTTAAAAAATAAAACAGTTAATATATAATGTGGCAGAGCCACGTTTTAAAAGTTCTAAAGGTTCTAACAGTTAAAGGTAACAGTTCAATGTTTTATAGTTTTTTGAAGAGCAAGCATGCGTTGTGACCACCAAAGCCAAAATTATTGCTCATGGCATAGTGGATTTCACGCGGCTGTGCTTGGTTGAATGTAAAATTGAGTTTATAATCAATATTCGGGTCCTCGTCTCCCGCTTCATGGTTAATAGTAGGCGTAACCATACTATGTTGCATGGAGAGAATAGAGATAATGGCTTCTACTGCACCCGTTCCACCAAGAAGGTGCCCCGTCATCGATTTGGAGGAGGTGAGGTGGAGATTGTATGCGTGCTCACCAAAGAGGTCCTGAATGGCCTTGATTTCAGCAATATCTCCGATAGGAGTAGAGGTGCCGTGGGTATTGATATAATCCACTTGTTCGGCTTCTATACCCGCCTCGTTGATAGCGAGTTGCATCGCGCGCTTTGCGCCCAACCCCTCTGGCTCGGAAGCCGTGAGGTGGTAGGCATCTGCAGTAAGACCAATACCAACAAGTTCGGCATAGATATGCGCTCCGCGTGCTTTGGCATGCTCGTACTCTTCCAGGATAAGCGCCCCTGCACCTTCGCCCAACACAAAACCATCTCGCGAAGCAGAAAAAGGACGACTGGCCGTTTGAGGAGAGTCGTTGCGGGTGGAAAGAGCATGCAAGGCGTTGAATCCACCGATACCAGAACATTCTATTGCGGCTTCGCTACCTCCTGTGAGCACAATATCTGCCAAACCCATACGAATCTGATAACAAGCATTAGCAATAGCGTGAGAAGAAGAAGAACAAGCCGAAGTAGTAGCAAAATTCACCCCTTGGAATCCGTAGCGAATAGCCAACATACCCGCTGCCATGTTGGTGATAATCATAGGGATAAAGAACGGACTATAGCGAGGTGTGCCATCGCCCGCACCAAAATCTCCGATATTCACATCCAACGCATTTACGCCGCCCATACCACTACCATAAATCACGCCACAACGCAGCGTATCTTGCTCTAATATATTGAGTTGAGCATCTTGAATGGCCTCTTCAGCCGATTTGATAGCGAAATGAAGATAACGATCGTAACGGCGCAATTCTTTTGCATCGAGCAAGGAGGACATGTCCAAATCCTTGACCTCGCATGCGAATTGGGTTTTGAATCGAGAGGGGTCAAAATGCGTAATCCTGCCCGCTCCACTCTTGCCTTGGAGAAGGTGTTGCCATGTGGTGGGCACATCATTTCCCAATGGTGTGACCAATCCTATTCCCGTAACAACGACACGCTTAAGTTCCATAGATTACATACACCCAACGAGTTTGCGGAGGTCCACAAACTCGTTCATGATAATAGTCAAAGTACGCGCGATAGATTACGCTTGAAGTTTCTCAATGTACTCTATTACATCGTTCACGCAGTTGATTTTTTGAGTATCCTCGTCTGGAATAGAAATACCAAACTCTTTCTCAAACTCCATAATCAACTCAACGGTGTCAAGAGAGTCTGCGTTGAGGTCTGCGGTGAAACTTGCCTCTGGAGTAACTTGTGATTCTTCTACGCCCAATTTATCAACGATAATTGCTTTAACTTTTGATTCAATTGTTGACATAATTACAATTTTTTTAGTTGTTAATTATATTAATTTTATTCTTTCCTATATTAGTTTTCGCCAAATCGGGTGCAAAGTAACTACTTTTTTTTCAAATATGCAAATTTTTTGGCATAATAATGCCATTATAGCCCCATTTTAAGCGTAATTTTGCCTATTCTTGCCCCAGATTTGCCCATTTGGGCCAATAAAACGCTGTCTCCTTTCAGATTTTCTACATAGTGATTGGTCACGATTTTATGGGTATGTCCACCTACAATTACATCAATATGGTGGGTCTGTTTTGCAAGCGTTTCATCCATATTAGTACCCAAGTGACTAAGGCAAATAATCACATCGCAATGGTGGCGTTTTTTAAGTTCGGAGGCTGCTTGTTCAGCCGAGGCGATAGGGTCAAGATAACGCACAGGTGCGAAATTCTTTTCGGCAATCAACCCCGCAGGATTAACACCTACACCTAATATACCTACGCGTATGCCTGCGCGCGTGAGGACGGTGTAAGGTTTGACAATACCCTCCAATGGCGTGCCCTGTACATCGTAGTTGGCTGAGACCACCGCAAACTGCGCGTTTTTCAACACCTGCGCCAAAGTATCAATACCATTGTCAAACTCATGATTGCCCAAAGTAACAGCATCATACCCCATGCGATTGAGCGCATCCACCTCAATGCGTCCGCGGTAGAAATTGAAATAAGGTGTACCTTGGCTAAAATCGCCTGCATCCACCAATATCAAATTAGGATCAACCTCACGAGCCTGCTGGATAATACCCATGCGACGTGCATAACCCGCGTGATTGCCATCGCGTTTGCCCATAGCAATAGGTTCCACTTGCGAATGCGTATCATTGGTATGCAAAATGGTAAGGGTATCCGCCTTGGGCGCACACGCCATCATTAAAGCTATTAACAAAATGATACAGAATAACTTAGAAGCGTTTTTGTATTTCATCTGGAGTAAGGATTGTAAATATCGTTTGACCATTGCTGAGATATTGCGCTGGATGGTTCTCATACAAACGCATGAGCAAATCGCGCATCTCCGCATCGCTGAGTATCTTGCCTGCAGGAATCGCCATTTTATCGGCAAGTGCAAACGCCATGGCTTCGTGCCATTGTTGCGTAGCAGTAGAGCCTGTATCTTGCACTTGATGAATCACCTGCAACAGCGTTTCGCAGGGATTAACTTGCCCCAGTTGCATAGGCACAGCCGTAATGGTATAAGCATTGGGGGAGAATTGGTCTAAACCAAAACCGATAGAAGATAAATCCTCTTGCAAAGTTTGAAGCGTATGCAAATCCTCAGTAGATAGGTCGATTACTTCTGGAAAGAGAAGTTGTTGAGACACGCCCTTGTGCTGGGATAATTGCGTTAGCAGTTCTTTGAATAGAATAGCGGTATGAGCGCGATGAGAATGCACGAGCATGAGTCCCTGTGCAGTAGGAATGACTATGTATTTGTTTTGCCATTGCATCACTTGCACCGATTCATCTATTTCAGGAAAATGAAACAGCACTTGCTCCTGTTCTAATAGAGCAGAACGATGCGCAACAGGTTGATCGTATAGTTTTTCCCAGTTTGCAGATTGCGTTTTGTGAGGCGCAGACTGCTTGAATGGGTTGTAAGAAGGATCCACTTGCAGGCGAGGCATGACCACAGGTGCCGACTGCGGCATTTGAGGTATCTCGATATGTGTCTCGGAAGCAAAATCCAACGAAGGACTTATATTGAATTTGCCCAATGCTTCGCGCACCGCAGCCAACAGAATTTGGAAAATGGCTTGCTCATCGGCAAATTTGATTTCTGTTTTCGTAGGATGGATATTGACATCTATGGCATCGGGTTGAATGTCGAAATAAATGAAATAGGAGGGATTATGATCAGGCGATAATAATCCAGAATAGGCTGTAAGAACGGCTTTGTGGAAATACGGATGGCGCATATAGCGACCATTAACAAAGAAATATTGTTGGCTATTTTTAGTAGCCATTTCGGGTTTACCTACAAAACCATAGATATTGACCAACTCGGTATTGGCAAGAATATCCACTATTTGGGTAGTGAACAATTTAGAAGTATGTCCGAAAATAGCCTCTATTCGCTGTTTGGTGCTGCTAATAGGCAATTCGGATACGATTTCATCGTTATTAACCAGCGTAAACTGTACCTGCGGATTGACCAATACAATGCGATGGTATTCGGTCAGGATATTGCGCATTTCTGTTTGGTCGGTTTTGAGGAACTTACGCCGCGCAGGTACATTATAAAATAGATTTTTAACGCGGATATTGGTTCCAACAGGACATTGTACGGGTTCTTGCTTACTTACCGTTGAGCCTGCTATTTCAAGTCGCGTACCAATCTCATCCTCAGGTCTTCGGGTCTGCACTTCCACCTGTGCTACCGCACAGATACTTGCCAATGCCTCACCACGGAAACCCATGGTACGCAATTGAAAGAGGTCGGAAGCCTGAGTAATCTTGGATGTAGCATGGCGCTCAAAAGCCATACGCGCATCGGTAGGGCTCATGCCCTTACCATTGTCAATCACTTGCAAGAGCGTTCTACCACCATCTTTCACCAAAATACGGATATGGGTAGCCCCTGCGTCCAACGAGTTTTCTACCAACTCCTTTAAGCAAGACGCTGGACGCTGAATCACCTCGCCAGCCGCAATCTGGTTGGCAACGCTATCGGGTAAAAGATGGATAATATCACTCATAGCAAATAATTGAACACAAACAACAATAATCCCAACAATGCAATCCAAAACAGCAGTTTAGACGCGCGTTTAGCAGGATCCTTGCGGCGGTGTGTGTTGGCCTCGTGTGCTTCACGAAACGATCCACGATGAAGACGCGCAAGTTTATCCTTGCGCGCCTCCTTTTCTTTATCATAGTAAATGGGGCGATAGTCCCACTCACGGGGTTTGGGTACTTTTGGAAAAAGTATAGACATTATTTAACAATTGCTTGGAATTGCTCGTCTGCTTGGTACTTAGCAAACTCAATGTCGGTTTGTGCTTTTGCCTTCATTTGAGCGTTGCGTTGTACGGCTACCTTCAAGTTGCTATACACAGCATTGCGGTCGTTGGTGCGAGCGCCCACTACAGCAGCGAGGTAAGCGGTGGTTGCGTTAGGTTTAGCTACGCGTGCGAGGGTTTGGCGAGCAGCAGCATAATCCTCGTTGAGAATTTGTTGAACAGCAGCATTGTTAGTTGCCTCGCTACCGTATGCAGTTTTAGCAGAGTTATAGTCACCCTTCATGGTGTAGAGAGTACCCATAGCAGCCTTCAAATCACCCTTAGTACCAGCAGCCTTACCGAGGTATTGCTCTGCTTGCACAAGGTCGTTCTCAGCCATAGCAGCGATACCAGCGTTGTAGTTCACATCAGGATCTGCAGGAGCCAATTGCAATGCTTTTGCAAAACTGCGGCGAGCCTCAGATACTTGACCTTGAGAGAAATAGAGCATGCCAATATTATTGTATGCGCGGTAGTCTTGTGGGAACAACTCGGTTGCCTTGGTATAGAGAGCCATCTTCTCATCTGCATCTTGGGTGAGAGTAGCAGCATAGAGCAACTCGTCCACACTCAAAGCGCGAGGGTCATTCTTAGCCAAGACAGCGATTTCCTCGTCAGATTTACCAATCAAGTCAGTAGTCAAAATCAAACGACTGCGACGCAATGCTGGCAAAATCTCTTCAGCAATAGTTTTATAAACAGCACTGAGGTTCTTGATTTGTGCCTCACGCTCCTCTGGATCGGTGTACATACTCAATACACGAAGAACCAACTCCTTGTCTTGGATATTGCTTGCCTCCATAGCCTTTTGGAAACCAGCCCAGTCCTCAGCAGTTACATTAGACTCAATATCAGCACTTACTTTAGCTTTCTTGAGTTGTTTTGCCAAATATTTCTCAGCATTTGCTTGGCGTGCATCAGCCAACTTCTCGTTCAAGCCTTGCTCACCATCTGGAGAAGCATAACCTGCAACCTCAATCTTGTTAATGGCTTTGTTTTCTGCTGTATTAGCATCTTTAATAGCAGCGTGCAAGTCCTTCATCTCTTGCGATTTCAACTCAGAGTTGCGCAACGAAGATTGTTGAATCAAGAAACGAATATCAGCCTCTTGTACCTCTTGAATAATGCGTTGGAACTTATCAGCAGTGATTTGAGGTTTAACTTCCTCTGCGGTAGCCACTGCCAACTTAGCGGTAGAGATAACACCGTCAGCGATTTTCACCTCTGGCAATTCAACTACCTTGTTACCAGAGCGAGCCTCAAAACGCAAATAGAGTTCAGATGTAGCCATTTGAGGTACATAATCAAAAACAGCCACTTGGGTGTATTTACCACCCTCTTTGTAAGATACTACTTGACCGTTCTCTTTTGCCTTCTCACCTACATACACTACTGATTTGCTAACTGCCTCACCACCATTGTATTTCAATACAGGTGTAACAGTCAATACAACATTTTTAGCAAATTTCTTTACAGGGAAAGTACCTGTAATTTCTGCTTCTACTTGATTACCCACCACAGCCAATGGACTTGGGTTAACGGATACTTGCTCTGGTTGAACAGCAGTTCCGCAAGATGTCAGCAAAGCTACTGCAACTACTGACGCAAAGAATAAGACTTTTTTCATATTATTTTATTTGATTTTGATTTTCTACTATCTTTCTATACAAAAACCGTGCAATATCGCCTGCAAAGGTACAAAAATATTTACAAACTGCCAAATATCTGCCTGTTTTTTCTTATTTTTTCGCTAACATACACATTAATTGAGTTAAAATATCTAAAAATCAGCAATTAACAAGTGATATTCATGCGAAAATAGCAACGGGTAATTCGAGTCGATATGCCCTGATGGATAATCAAATAAGATAGGGAATGTATAGGGTTCCACAATCTGGCGGATAGACTCCAACAATGTACATCCCATGCTAACATCATCTGCACAATCCGTGAATTGACCTACCACCAAACCACCAATCTTATCAAACACACCACTCATTCTCAAGTTATGCAACATACGATCAATATGATAGTGATTCTCGCTAATGTCTTCTATAAATAATATGGGTGGTGTAGCACATTGTTCTATCACTTTGTTCAATCCAAACGGTGTACCCTGCAATCCGTATAGCACACTCAGGTTACCACCTATCAGTTTACCTATAACTTCTCCGCTACGATTAAGCGGCGACTGCGAAGTATGGTGTATCGTATAAGCAGTACGCGCATGGTGAGGCGAAGGATGGTAAGTCAATGGCAATATATGCGAGGTCAGCGACAATGGCGACGGCATAGTCGTTTCTGTCAAGAAGTTTCGCTCTGCCATCAATGCTATATCATCGTCTGGCAGTAGCGACAAGTCTTTACACATATTGGCATGCAATGATGGTACACCATGCAGGCTCAGCAGACTATGCAACGCAGTAATATCGGAATACCCCACTACCAATGGCCATTGCTCTTTTGGACGATTAGGAAGCACTATTTTATCAATAATACGCTGCAAACCATAGCCACCGCGACTGCATAGGATAATATCCACCGTAGGATCGGCAAAGGCAGTATTCAAATCCGCTATGCGTTCTTCATCTGTGGCAGAGAAACGACCAATATTATCATACGCATGCTCACCAACCGACACACCAAATCCCCACTGCTCCAATCGAGCTTTGGCTTTGTTAATCCATTGCGCATCAATCGCACTCGCGGGAGAGATAATACGAATATGTTTCATCGGCTATAACGACGATAAATCTATTTTACTTTGTCTTCTTGCTTGCGGCGATGAAGTAGGCGATGAGAGCGATGTATGCGGCTATGCCAACAAGGGCGGCGCCGTTGCTTGCTGCCCAAGCGCCCAAATAGCACTCTACGCCGCAGAACTTAATCAACGCACTCACTACACCCATTAATGCTCCACCTGCGATGAAACCAGAGGCAATCAAAGTGCCCTTCTCGTTGCGAGCTTGAGCTAACTCCTCTGCCTTCTCGCCATCCTTCTCGCGTTTGCGAGATACGAGCCATGAGATAGCACCACCCACGAGCAATGGGGTGTTCAAACTCAATGGAATAAACATACCCAACGCAAATGCCAAGACAGGCACGCCCATGAAATTGAGAATCAAAGCGAGGATAGCACCTGCGAGATAGAGCATCCATGGTGCACCTTGACCACTCATCAATGGCTCAATCACCGCTGCCATCGCGTTGGCTTGAGGAGCCACAAGGGCGTTCTCGCCTACGAAACCGTAGGTCTTATTCAGAATAATCATCACGCCACCTACAGTAGCTGCGCTGACCAATGTGCCGAGGAACTTCCATGTCTCTTGTTTGCGAGGAGTAGTACCAATCCAATAACCGATCTTGAGGTCGGTGATGAAGCCACCCGCCATAGCCAATGCGGTACAAACCACACCGCCAATCACCATCGCGCCGACCATGCCGCTTGAGCCCTTCATGCCGATAGCCACGAATACTACCGAAGCGATGATGAGGGTCATGAGGGTCATACCGCTGACAGGGTTGCTACCCACGATAGCGATTGCGTTAGCTGCAACCGTGGTGAAGAGGAAGGCAATCACAGCCACCACGAGGAACGCCACAAGCGCTTGCCAGAGGTTGCCGAGTACGCCTAACCAGAAGAATACCAAGGTGATAACCAATGCTACTGCGATAGCCAAGACTACGAACTTCATGCTAAGATCTTTCTCGGTGCGGAGCGATGCTTCTACCACTGCTTTACCTTTGCCACCGAGCTCTTTGCCTGCCAAGCCGACAGCCGACTTGATCACGCCCCAGCTCTTGACAATACCAATCAAGCCCGCCATAGCGATAGCACCGATACCGATGTTACGGCCATAGTCCACGAACATGGTTTGTGGATCAATATCCGCCATGCCAGGAATGCTGCCGAGCAATGGGAGCAATACCCACCATACGAAGAACGAGCCCGCGCAGATCACCGCAGCGTACTTGAGACCGATGATATAACCGAGACCCAACACCGCAGCAGAGGTGTTGATAGAAAAGACAAGTTTGAACTTCGTTGCCAATGCTTCGCCCCAACCCATCATACGGGTGCTGAGGCTCTCTGTCCAAAGGCCGAAAGTAGAAACGGCGAAGTCGTACAAACCACCGATACCTGCTGCCCAGATGAGGGGTTTGGCTTGGTTGCCGCCCTGCTCGCCCGAAACAAGGACTTGAGTGGTGGCAGTAGCCTCAGGGAATGGATATTCGCCGTGCTTCTCTTGTACGAAGTATTTGCGGAAAGGAATGAGGAACAAGATACCCAAGCAGCCACCGAGCAAGGAAGAAAGGAACACTTGCATGAAGGTGACGGTGATGTCAGGGTATTTGGCTTGGAGGATGTAAAGTGCTGGCAATGTGAAGATTGCGCCTGCGACGATCACACCGCTACTTGCGCCAATAGATTGGATAATCACATTCTCGCCAAGGGCGTTTTTGCGCTTCATGGCAGATGAGAGACCCACCGCAATGATAGCGATAGGGATAGCCGCCTCGAACACTTGACCGACTTTCAAGCCCAGATAAGCTGCCGCTGCGGAGAAGATAACCGCCATCACGACACCCATAATCACGCTGTATGGGGTGATCTCTGGGTAGGAGTTTTGTGGTTTGAGAATAGGCTCGTACTTCTCTCCTGGTTTGAGAGGACGATTGGCATTCTCAGGGAGTTGAATTTTGCTCATAGGTTTTATGAAGTTGAAAAAGTTTTAAGAGTTTTAGAAGTTTTAAGGGTAGGGTTACAGAGTAACGATTCGATAAGTGAGGTAGGCGGCATAAACCAACAGCAATATCGCTCCGTGCCAGCGTTTGATCTCGTGCTTTTTGTTGGTATATACGAAAAGCATCACCAGCAGACTAGCCAATGCTGCCATCATGGCATCTATCTCCAATCCCTTGTAGCCAGGCAATGGCATGACACACGCGCTGGTGCCGAGGATAAAGAAGATGTTGAAGATATTGCTACCAATGACATTGCCGAGTGCGATGTCGCAGTTCTTCTTGAAAGCCGCCATACAAGAGGTCGCCAATTCGGGTAGGGATGTACCCAATGCTACAACGGTCAGTCCAATAATAGCATCGCTTACGCCAAGCGATTGGGCGATACTGGTAGCACTCTTCACAATCACTTCTCCACCAACCACCAAGCCTACCAAACCGCCAATAATCAGCGCAAAGGCTTTCCATGCGGGCACAGGCACATAACTTTCGTCGTTTCCACTATCCTTGGCATGCTTGAAACTATGCCATAGGAAGATGATGAAGAAAATCAACAATATGGTTCCACCCACGCCTGATATGAAGCTCACATTGCCTGCCCCCCAGTCGAAAGAACCGAGATTGCGCAAACTTGGGTCGCTCACATTGATATTGAAGATATTTTCAATCTGCAACCACGAAGGACCGTTGTACACTACGAACAGCAATACCAAGAGAGCTGCCAACACGGAGAACGGTATATCGAATCGGCGGGTGGATTTTTGCGATGAAATCGGGAAAATCAGTGCCGTACAGCCCAGAATAACGAAGGTGTTGATGATATTGCTACCGAGCACATTGGTGATAGCAATCTCGGTACTACCTTGTCCGACGGCCACCATATTCACCACAAACTCAGGCATGCTGGTACCGAAGGCTACCACGGTGAGACCGATGACAATATCGCTCACACCGTATTTTTTTGCCAAGCCCGAAGCACCCACCACAAGCCAATCAGCACCCTTGATAAGTGCTATGCAACCCACGATAATCAGCACAACAGCCACTATCCAGCCACCGTTAGCGAGCCAAGTGTTTAAAAAGTCGAACATATATTATACATTAAATAGGAAGTGCATAATGTCGCCATCTTGCACCACATACTCTTTGCCTTCGATACCGAGTTTACCAGCTTGACGGCAAGCGGACTCACCACCCAATGCGATATAATCCTCGTATTTGATTACCTCCGCACGAATAAAACCACGCTCAAAGTCGGAGTGGATTACACCTGCGCACTGAGGGGCTTTGCTACCCGCCTTGAAGGTCCAAGCACGCACCTCGTCGCTACCTGCGGTGAGGAAGGTACGCAACTCGAGCAACGCATACGCAGCCTTGATCAATCGGCTAACACCTGACTCAGAAAGCCCGATTTCATCGAGGAACATTTGACGTTCTTCGTATGTCTCGAGTTCGGCAATCTCGCTCTCAATCTTTGCTGCTACGATGAGCACTTGAGCATTCTCATCCTTGACTGCCTCGCGCACTTGCTCCACATACTTGTTGCCATTGACAGCGGAGTTCTCATCCACATTGCAGACATACAGCACAGGCTTGCTGGTGAGGAGCATGGTCTCTTTCGCCACTTGCTCCTCGTCCTTGTTGATAAGTTCCACGGTACGTGCCGAGCGACCTTGTGACAGTGCCTCGCGGTACTTGAGGAGTACATCGAGTGCCACTTTGGCTTGTTTGTCGCCACCTACGCGCACTTGCTTCTCAATCTTTTGGATGCGTGCCTCTACGGTCTCAAGGTCTTTGAGTTGCAATTCAGCATCAATAATATCTTTATCGCGAATAGGATCCACCGAGCCGTCCACATGCACCACATTGTCGTCATCGAAGCAACGGAGCACATGGATGATGGCGTCTGTCTCGCGGATGTTCGCGAGGAACTTGTTTCCAAGTCCTTCGCCCTTGCTTGCGCCTTTCACCAATCCCGCAATATCCACGATTTCAACGGTGGTTGGGATCACGCCGCGCTCTGGTTTGCAGAGTTCGCCGAGCTTGATCAGTCGCTCGTCAGGTACGGTAATCACGCCCACATTGGGTTCAATCGTACAGAAAGGGAAGTTCGCCGATTGTGCCTTGGCGTTGCTCAAGCAGTTGAAGAGGGTCGATTTGCCTACGTTAGGCAATCCTACGATACCACACTGAAGTGCCATATGCTTAATTCTTAATGAGGTTATGTCCTGTCATTTCTGCTGGTTGCTCGATTCCGAGGATGTGGCAGAGGGATGGTGCTACGTCCGCGAGAATACCATCTTCTAATTGCGCATCGGTGTGCTCTTTGCTCACATACACGAATGGCACTGGATTGAGCGAGTGCGCAGTATTAGGCGAACCGTCGGCGTTGATAGCGTTGTCGCAGTTACCGTGGTCAGCGATAATGATAATCTCATAATCATTCTTCAACGCGGTATTCACTACTTTATCCACGCATTCATCGATAGTTTTCACCGCTTTTTCAATAGCTGCATATACGCCTGTGTGACCCACCATGTCGCCGTTAGCGAAGTTGAGGGTGATATAGTCGTACTTTTGTGTGTCGAGTGCCTCGCAGAGTGCCTCGGTCACTTCAGGAGCAGACATCTCAGGTTGGAGGTCGTAGGTGGCTACTTTTGGTGAAGGGATAAGGATACGCTCCTCGCCTGCATACTCTGCCTCGCGACCGCCGTTGAAGAAGAAGGTCACATGGGCGAACTTCTCGGTCTCAGCGATACGGAGTTGCTTCAATCCTGCTGCAGACACGATCTCACCCATGGTGTTTTGTACGTTCTCTTTTGGGAAGAGGATGTGCAAACCTTGGAACGAAGAGTCGTATGGGGTCATGCAGTAGTATTGGAGGTTAGGAATGATGGTCATACCATTCTCTGGCATGTCTTGTTGGGTGAGCACAATGGTCAACTCTTTTGCACGGTCGTTGCGGTAGTTGAAGAAAATAACTACATCGCCTTCCTCGATGGTAGCCACTGGCTTGCCATCGCGTACATGTACGATTGGCTTGATGAACTCGTCGGTTACGCCTTCTGCGTAGCTCTCCTCCACGGCTTTCAGCATATCCTCAGCCGCTTTGCCCTCACCTTTCACGATACAATCGTAAGCCACTTTTACGCGCTCCCAGCGTTTATCGCGGTCCATAGCATAGAAACGACCTTGGATACTGGCAATCTCACCACAACTGCCTGCTAAGTGTTGTTGCAATTGATCGATGAAACCAAGACCCGACTTAGGATCGGTATCGCGACCGTCCATAAAGCAGTGGATGAAGGTTTTACCGTCTAATCCGTAGGTTTTTGCAATATCGCAGAGGTAGAACAGGTGATCAAAAGACGAGTGTACACCGCCATTCGAGGTCAATCCCATGAGGTGCAATTTCTTGCCTGTTTCTTTGGCATAACCAAAGGCAGACTTTATCTCCTCGTTCTCCAAGATACTACCGTCTTTGCAAGCGCGGTTGATCTTCACGAGGTCTTGATATACCACGCGACCAGCGCCGATATTCAAGTGACCTACTTCCGAGTTACCCATTTGACCATCAGGCAAACCCACATTTTCGCCACTGGCTTGGAGTTGGCTGTGAGGGTACTTCTCCAACAAAGCGTCCCAATGTGGGGTTGGAGTGCAAGAGATAGCGTCGGCTTGTGATTTGTTTCCGATTCCCCAGCCGTCGAGAATCATAAGTAATGCTTTTGACATAGTTGTATGTTATTTTTAGTTATTATCGTATCGTTTTTGCGGAGTATGCGTAGCGTAATCTACAAAAATCCTGCAAAGGTACACTTTTTTTTTGAAAAACGCAAAATATAGTGCGTATTTTTAGTTAAGTATAACATTTTTTGGTAGTTTGCGAAAAATGTTGTACCTTTGTAGCCGAAATCTGCTTAAAATATCAGCGATATGAAAACCAATATTCTTTCTCTCTTTGCATGCGCCCTATTGTTGGTGGCTTGTGGGCCTTCCGACTCCGAGTGTGCGCAGGCATTGGTCACCCAAGCGCAGGCGTTAGTAGATAACGGTCAATGGCGTCAAGCGCGTTTTGTGTTGGATTCTGTACATAATGTCTATCCAAAAGAAGTAGCACAACGCCGTCTTGCCAAAGCCCTTGAGGACAGCATTGTCTATCTGGAAGCGCAACGCACCCTCGCGTATGCCGACACCATGTTGCCACCGCTATTGGAGCAATCCGACCTACTCCTCAAGCAATTCAAATACGAGAAAAACGAGAAATACGAAGACCGTGGTCGCTATGCGCACCGCCTCTTGGTCACCAACAGCAACACGGCTCGCAACTTCCTCCAAGCCTATGTCCGTGACGACCGTCAGACTATTGTCAAGAGTTATTACTACGGTCCCCACGCAGTGCAACAGCAGCACATTACCCTTTCCTCCCAAGGCGAAGAGGCGCGTTTCGAGGGTAGCAACCACTCCTTTGAGGCCGACGGCTGGCACGAAATCATGACTTTGGAAGACGAATCAGCACTGCAACTGCTCAACTTCATTAGCACGCATACTGCCGATCGTATTCGCGTAGCAGGAGCAGGACTCAAACCCACCCACGCATGGGTATATTACCTCAATAATAAGGAGAAACAGGCGCTTTCAGCCACCTACCAACTCGGATTTCTCATGAAGGATATCCAGCGATTGGAACAGATGAGCAATACGGCTCGCAACCAAATCGCCCACTATGAGCGCAAATACCTCAACGCTCAGCCTTAGAAATTACACTCCCTGCAAATCGGAATTGCACGATTGTTTTCCACCACTCGCTGGCGAAAAGCAGTCGCTTTCTCGCTATGCCACACCTCTGCTATGCTTTGCGTCACTACCGAGCCAAAACCATGCTCTCCTGCTTTGTCATAGCAGCAGGGCAACACTTCCCCTGCGGTGGTAACTACGCAGCCCGACCATAGGCGATAGCAGCCTTTTGTGTTGCGTCTTGCCAAATGATATTTTCCGTCTTTGCCTTTCTTATAGCGCGAATACCGTTCATTGCTGGGCATTAACGCATGACCATATTCATAATCATATAGTTGCGCCGTCTTCAGCACTAATCGCGTTGCCCCCAAGGTCTTATAATGCCGCTTTACCCACTCCCATTCATGCTCGTTGCTGCGCAGGCGGAGCACTTGCAACTCGATGCAGATACGCGAACCATATTCCGCTTTTGCCTCGTGCAGATACTCCAATCCCTCCAGTGCACAGTGCAAACTGCCTCCTACGCGATAAGCCGCATACGACTCCTCCGAAAACCCATCTATCGACACAATGATTCTGTTCAACCCACTCTTCACCAACTCCTGCGCCATGCCATGTGTCAGTGCTTGTGCATTGGTTGAAACCACCGTAAATAGTCCTGCCTCGCGTGCGCGCGCAATCATTTTAGATAATAAGGGGTTCAGCAGCGGCTCACCCTGAAAATAAAACTGTATGGTATGCGCCGACTTCTCTACCTGTGCCAACACCCGTTCATACACCTCCCAACGCATATTCTGCGCTTTGTGCTGACTATTCTCGCGCAACCCCACAGGACACGCAGGACAGCGCAGTTGGCAGTAGTTAGCAGGCTCAATGCTCACAAAGGTGGGCAAATGACGCACGCGCACTATCCCCAACAACGATAGTGCGTAACTCCACCAACAGCCCAGTTGGTTACCTACTCTACTTGCAAGGAATCTTATTGACACGACGCTCGTGACGACCGCCTTCAAACTCAGTAGTCAGAAAAATCTTCACCAGTTCAATGGCTTTCTCCGCTGAGATATAGTTTGCAGGCAGACCGATGATATTGGCATTATTATGTTGTCGAGCCAAGCGAGCCAAAGGCTCATCCCAGCACAACGCTGCACGGATGCCTTGATGATGATTGCAAGTCATGGTGATACCATTACCTGTCGAGCAAATGGCAATACCCATATCGTTGGTACCATTTTCTACAGACGCAGCCATAGGGTGAGCAAAATCTGGATAGTCGCAACTATCGGTGGATGGGCAACCATAATCAGTAACTTCTGCACCTTGCTCTTTGAGCCAAGCAATTACGGTTTGTTTCAGCGCAAAACCAGCGTGGTCACTGGCAATGCCGAGTTTCAAATCTTTCATATCTTAATTCAAAATTTATTATACGGGCAAACCTCCTGACATACCAAGCAATGGTGCGTTGTGTATGCCACACATTCTCGTGCGTCCCACACCTCATTCCTCAATGCGCCCGTTGGACAAGCCTCCACACACAACCTACAATCGCCACAAGCCCTTTCCCCCTCGCTTTTTCGCCCAATAGCCTCATTATCCAATCGTCTATTCAGCACAATCTCCCCTGGGTGTACCATGCTGCCCAACTCTGGGTGAATCAATTGATGATTCTTGCCTATCCACCCCAATCCTGCTTCCACGCACCACCGCCTTTCCAACATGGGAGCCGAGTCGCAAAAGATATGTTGATGGGTGGCTGACACAACATCTTCACCAAAAACCTCTTTCAACCGTGCTTCCAACGCATATAGCAGCGATTTCACACGGCGATGATAGTCCCTACCCGAATGTTCATAAGTCAACAGACACACCACTACTGCCTGTGCCTCGGGCACCAACACGCTTGGGTCATACCGTTTATCTCGGTTGCGTTCCAAGTAGTCCATTTCTCCGTGCAACCCCTGCGCAATCCAGTTGTCCATAAACTGCGCATCCTCATTCAGCCTCCGAACAGGAGCCACACCGCAGGCGTCAAAGCCCACTTCCTGTGCCAGTTTACAGATATTTTCTAATGTCAGTGTCAAGTGACTTAAAATCTAAATATCGCCCTTGTACATTGCCTTTTCTATCCAGCAAGAACATGGTTGGCAACCCTTGTACATTGTATTGCATTAGCACTTGCCCTGCCACATTCTTGTCGGCATGCACGGTCACCCATGGCAGATTCTCCACCGTTTCTTCCCACAGCAGTTTGTTGCGGTCAATCGATACCGAATAAATCTCCAATCCGCGTTTATGATATTTGTTATACAACTCGCGCAAATCGAAGTTATACCCCACCGAGTTTTCCATTTCTGCGGCCGAGAACTCCAGCACCACCACTTCGCCTTGCAAGTCCGACAATGTCTGTATTTCGCCCATTTCATCGGGCAAACTGATGTCTAAAACCGAGTTCTCTGCCTCATTTATAAACTGACGCATAGCCTCTTGATTCTTCAGCGAACGCTCCATTTGGATTACTTCCAACACTTGGTTATACAGTGTTTTTGTACGCTCATACTCAGGCATCCACGCATGGAACGAGGTGGCTACAGTTTGATACATTTTGCGGTCAGCAGGGTCCAGCACATTCCAAATATATTGTCCGCCTTGTTTCATAAACACCGCATAATAGGCAGCCAATTTCTGCGGATTAGCCAATATCACTTTTTTGGCTTCTTCGCGCAGTTCTTCGCGTGAAACGCTGCGTGCTTTATCGCGCAACTCAGCGATTATCAGCGAGTTTTCGCTACCTTCTATCGCCTTGGTTTGCGACAATTCCTCCTTACTGCTTCTCACCGTGATGGTTTCCGTGGAATCCACTGCCAAAGGCAACGATTGGTTGCCCACACGCAGACGGTAGAAATCGGGGTATTCTGGCGCAGGGGCTTTTAATTCAAACGCACCATTTGCTCCCAACACGCACGAATCTACTGCATTTGTTTTCAGCAGTCCTGTATGCTCTAAATACAGCACTTCGCCTTTTGCATTTGTCACCTCACCATTCACGGTAAACACCTCCGCGCGTTGGCAACCCACCAACGCCAAAGCCAGCAAACCAACAACAAGAAATCTTCTATTCTTCATAATTCTCAATTCAAAATTCTTAATTAACTAAACACAGTTGCCAAGTTCGCGAACATCAACTTACATGCAATCGCCAACACGATGATTCCGAAGAACTTACGCAAGATATACAGCGATGTTTGACCCAGGTATTTATTGAGCCAATTAGTACCTTTCAGCACGCAGAATAACGCTACTGTGTTCAACGCCACCGACACCACCAAATTGATAATATCGTATTCAGCAGTAATCGACAACAACGCAGTGAACGCACCAGGACCTGCATACATAGGGAAGGCCAATGGCACAATACTGCCCGAACCGTCCAAACCTTCGTTCTTGAAGATGGTCACATCCAGTACCATTTCCAATGCCATTAACAAAATCACAAAGCCACCGGCGATAGCAAAATACTCAATCTTCACGCCAAACAACTTCAATATCCATTCGCCTGCAAACAAAAAGGACAACAGAATCACAATGGTTGCAAGACACACCTTAAACGCGTTGATTACCACGCCCTTACGCTGCATATTCAATGTGATTGGAATATTACCGAAAGGGTCAATAATCGCAAAAAGGAAGATAAATGACGACAGCACTTGCCAAATGTCGAAATTTCCAAAAAACTCTCTCATAATTCCTATAAAGTTATCAGTTTTACAAATATGCTGCAAAGTTAGTATTTTTTTTGCACATATGCAACTAATCCACTTCTTTTATTGAGTTTTTTCACAACGCTCGCTATCTGTTCCGATACATAACCGATACATAACCGACACATAACCGATACATAACCGATACATATGAATATCCCATGAATACTCCGTGAATATGCCATGAATACCCCATACTACATTGCAGTATAGAAAAAAAACACCTTAAAAGCACAAATCTCCTGTCTTTCATATCTTACACTCTACACCCTACACTGGAAAAATCGCACTTTAATTGCGATTTTTCTTGCAAATCCGCATTTTTTTTCGTACCTTTGCACCCGATTTCGATTTTGGCAAGTTATGCCACCTTTGAAACTTTTGAAACTTTGAAACATTTTATAAACTAGTTTATACAAAAATTTTATGATTAACTCTCAAGATGTAAAGAACGGCGTATGTATCCGCATGGACGGCCGTTTGTATTTTGTAATTGACTTCCTGCATGTTAAGCCAGGAAAGGGTAACACCATTATGCGTGTGAAATTCAAAGATGTAGTTGATGGTCGTGTATTGGAGCGTCGCTTCAATATCGGTGAGAAATTGGAGGATGTTCGCGTAGAGCGCCGTCCATACCAATACCTCTACCAAGAGGGCGAGGATTACATCTTCATGAACCAAGAGACTTTTGAGCAAGTGCCTATCGGTCACGACCTTATCACTGGCGTTGACTTCCTCAAAGAGGGTTTTGTTTGCGACGTTGTATCTGACGCTTCTACCGACACTATCCTCTTCGCTGAGTTGCCAACCAAGGTGGAGTTGGTTATCTCTTACACCGAGCCAGGTCTCAAGGGCGATACTGCTACCAACACCCTCAAGCCTGCTACTCTCGAGACAGGTGCTGAGATCCGTGTACCTCTCTTCTGCAACGAAGGTGAGACTATCCGCGTAGATACCCGCGATGGTAGCTACTGCGAGCGCGTTCGCTAAGATTTTTTAGAATAAGGAATCAAGAGCCAGGAACCAAGACAAAAATGACTCGGCTATATCAGTCGATACTAATATGTCTTTGCTCCTGGTTCTTGGTTCATAAATCAATATGATAGTCAACAACCCTAAAATAGATCTCCCTATTCTTCACCTCGTGGGTGAAGAGGCTGACCGTCTTGGTTTAGAGTGCTATGTGATTGGTGGTTGGGTGCGCGACCTCTTCCTCCACCGCGAGAGCACCGACATTGATGTGGTCGTTGTCGGCAGTGGTATCACTCTGGCTCAAGCCGTAGCCAAACGCCTCGGCAAGAAGGCGCACCTCAGCGTTTTCAAGACCTACGGTACAGCCCAAGTCAAACGCGGTGACATCGAACTGGAGTTCGTAGGTGCCCGCCGCGAGAGCTACCAACACGACTCTCGCAACCCTATCGTGGAGGATGGTACGCTCGAAGATGACCAAAACCGCCGCGACTTTACTATCAATGCCATGGCTATCTGCCTCAACAAAGACCGCTATGGCGAACTCCTTGACCCCTTCGGCGGCATGGAGGATATGCAGGAGTGCACCATCCGCACACCGCTCGACCCCGACATAACCTATTCCGACGACCCTCTGCGCATGATGCGTGCCGTGCGTTTTGCAACCCAACTCGGCTTCTATTTAGATAGAGAAACCTTCGATTCCATCGAGAGAAATCGCGAGCGAATCAAGATTATTACCCGCGAACGCATTGCCGAAGAACTCAACAAGATTATGCTCTCGCGCCGCCCTTCCGTGGGATGGCTTTTGCTGGACAAAACAGGACTCCTTCCGCTCATTTTCCCCGAACTTGCTGCCCTCAAAGGCGTAGAGACCAAGGACGGAAAAGGGCATAAGGATGTCTTCTACCATACCCTCCAAGTGTTGGATAATTTGTCGATTAAATCGGACAATTTGTGGCTTCGTTGGGCTGCTTTGCTCCACGATATCGGCAAACCCAAGTCCAAAGCATGGGACGACCAAGCGGGCTGGACATTCCGCAACCACAACTACCTCGGTGCTAAGATGATTCCCCGTATCTTCAAGGCGATGAAACTGCCGCTCAACGAGAAGATGCAGTATGTCATCAAGATGGTGGACCTCCACATGCGCCCTATCAACCTCATTGAGGATACAGTCACCGACTCGGCTGTACGCCGCCTCTTGTTTGAAGCGGGCAATGACATTGATGACCTCATGCTTCTCTGCGATGCGGATATCACTTCCCGCAACGAGGAGAAGGTGCGCCGTTTCCATAAGAACTACGAACTGGTACGGCAGAAGATGATCGAACTCGAGGAGAAAGACCGCATCCGCAATTTCCAACCGCCTGTGCGTGGCGAAGAGATCATGCAACTGCTTAATCTCGAACCTTGCGCCCGTGTCGGCGAACTCAAAAACGCAATCAAAGACGCCATACTCGACGGCATTATCCCCAACGAGTACGAGGCTGCCAAAGCCTTTTTACTTAAAATCGCTAACGAACCCACAACATAACTCCCTTGAGCGCCCAAGGGATATTGATTTGGGCGCAACATTGTCGATATTGTCGTTAAACTAACTACATATGAAAAAGTATGATTTTCTGATTATCGGTGGTGGTGTAGCGGGCATGAGTTTCGCCCTCAAGGTCGCTCGCGCACAGAAGTATCGTATTGCACTCTGCTGCAAGACGACCCTCGAAGAGACCAACACCAGCAAGGCGCAAGGCGGTATCGCCAGTGTGACCAACATGCTTGTCGATGACTTCGAAAAGCATATCCACGACACTATGGTGGCGGGCGACTGGCTCAGCGACCCTGCGGCAGTCGAACAAGTAGTGCGCCAAGCACCTAAGCAGATCGAGGAACTTGTCAACTGGGGTGTTAACTTCGACAAACAAGCCGATGGCACTTTCGACCTCCACCGCGAAGGCGGACACTCCGAGTTCCGTATTCTCCACCACGCCGATGACACCGGTGCGGAGATTCAACGCGGACTTATGGAAGCCGTGCGCGCCAACCCATATATCGATATCTTGGAGAATCACTTTGCCGTAGAGATCATTACTCAGCACCACCTCGGAGTGCGCGTTACCCGCCGCACACCCGATATCGAGTGCTACGGAGCCTATATCCTCAACCCCGAGACGGGCAAGATCGACACCTACCTCAGTCGCATCACCCTCATGGCAACGGGCGGCACAGGTGCTGTCTATGCTACCACCACCAACCCTAATGTCGCTACGGGCGACGGCATAGCGATGGTCTATCGCGCCAAGGGACTGGTCAAGGATATGGAATTTGTGCAGTTCCACCCAACAGCACTCTACAACCCTGCCGAGCGTCATCCTGCCTACCTCATTACGGAGGCGATGCGCGGTTATGGCGGTATCTTGCGCCTACCTAATGGCGAGGAGTTTATGCAGAAATACGATGCGCGCCTCTCGCTGGCGCCACGCGATATCGTGGCACGCGCTATTGATAACGAGATGAAGATCCACGGTCTTGACCATGTCTGTCTCGATGTCACACACAAAGACCCCGAGGAGACCAAGCACCACTTCCCCAATATCTATGCCAAGTGTCTCAGCATTGGCATTGACATCACCAAGGACTATATCCCAGTCACCCCTTGCGCACACTATATGTGCGGTGGTATCAAGGTGGACTTAGATGCCCAATCTTCTATCCGCCGCCTGTATGCAGTAGGCGAGTGCAGTTGCACGGGCTTACATGGTGGCAACCGCTTGGCTTCTAACTCCCTCATCGAGGCAGTTGTCTATGCCGATGCCGCAGCCAAACATAGTCTGAGTGTGATAGAAACCTACGATTTCAACGAGAATATCCCAGACTGGAACGATGAAGGCACCATGACCAACGAGGAGCATGTGCTTATCTCGCAAGACATGCGTGAGGTAGGTCAAGTGATGTCCACTTATGTGGGTATTGTCCGCAGCGATTTGCGTTTGCGCCGTGCATGGGAGCGTCTGGATTTGCTCTACGAAGAGACCGAAGATCTCTTCAAACGAGTAAAAGCCACCAAGGATATCTGCGAGTTGCGCAATATGATCAATGTGGGCTATTTGATTACCCGCCAAGCTTTGGAGCGCAAAGAATCCCGCGGCTTGCACTACACCATCGACTATCCCAAAAACCCTGATACCAACATGAACGAAGTGTGGTAATTTGAAGAAAAGTTAAGGCAAAATGGCATAGATTTTGCAAAAATGTTTAAAAAACTTGCACAATCAAAAAAAATAGTGTACTTTTGCACTCGCAATCTGTTTTGCAGCGGCCATAGGTCTAAAGGGGATATTTGGTTTTGACAGCAGGTAGAACAGGTATGTAAGCACGCCGAGCATGAACACCGCTCGTTAATCGGGTTCGCCATTATAACTGGCAACAATACTGTAGCTCTCGCTGCGTAATCGAAGTATAGTAGATTCG
>JBGVFY010000058.1:0-1999 GCA_045121435.1 Paludibacteraceae bacterium
TAGCCAATCTGCCTATGCCAGGTACATTTGAGCAGAACGATGACCAGGAGCCTGACTTCCTTAGCAACTATATGTATATGTATGCCGATGCCAGCATTACAGATGGCACCGCTTTTCTCCTGTTTGAGCATATCCCTGCTACCTTCCGTTTCAAGATTAGCAACAAGCGTCCCGAACCGGCACGAATCAACAGCGTAAAGGTGACAGTGGTAGATACCGAGGGTGTGGAGCAGCCTGTAGCATCACAGTTCGTAGATGTTCTGGTAGCCTCCGATGAAGATATCGAGCTCTCTTATTCCACCATTTCCTACACCGAGGTGACTACGAACATCAATACCAGTCTTGCAACAGATGAGAAATACACGGCCTACGCTCTCGTATTGCCCCTGTTTGGCAATGCTCCGCTTGAGGGCAAGAAGATACGCTTCACCATTGATGCATCCAACCCCGATAATGAATATCTATCATTTGAACTAGATGCAAAAACACTTGCCAATGCCAACCATGGAGAGTACAACTGGGTAGGTGGTAAGTCCTACACCATCAATATGCATCTGGGCGAAGTGCTCTACTTTGATAGCGTGACAGTGACAGATTGGAACAAAGAGACTGTCGAAGGTGGCGAAGCCGAGGAAGCCGAGTGGCGCAATGGTATCAATATATATACCGGTGAGTACGAGCCTGCGACGCTCAATGCAGAAGGCGCGTATGAAATCGCAAATGCAGGAAACTTGATGTGGATGTCTGAGCAGATTGGAGCACGTACTATCGGTATTCCTTACACCATCAAGCTGGTAGAGGATGTTACCATTGGCGAAGATCTGAAGTGGATACCAATCGCTCACCCTGATGGAGCAGGCAATGCTTCTGTCTTCGACGGCAATGGCCACACGCTGACCATCAATCAGAATTGTCAGGATGCATCGGAGTCAAACTTTGGAATTTATGCCTCTTTCAACTATTCTGTAATAAAAAACCTTACTATAAAGGGTGATATGGTGATTAATACACCAAGTGCAGTGGGAGTTGTCGCTGGAACTGCTTACCGCACAACCATCAGCCGTGTAACCTCATACGCCAATATCACAAATTTGGGCAATGGTAGAGTTGGAGGCCTTGTTGGGCAGTTCGGTGGACAGCACTCTGGAGACAAATATTCGCTTATCGAAAATTGTGCCGTTTATGCTAATATTTCGGGTACTATCGCAGGCGGCATCATCGGTTACGGCTGGGCAGGATGGCAGTATTATGACATCAAGAATAGTGCATTCTATGGTGATGTGACGGGTACTTCTAATCAAGGTGGGATTATAGGTTATCATGCCAATAACCAGACGGCAATCCGGTGTACCTTCCAGCATATCTACTATTACGAAAAGGACGGTATAGCATTCTCGGGTGGCGGTAATACCAACTACACCTTGGGAGCAGATGTGATTGCCAAGACCCCTGCAGAGTTTGCATCAGTAACGATGACCGAGCTGCTCAATGCCGATCAGGAGAATGGCCCTTGGGAGTATGTTGTAGGCAATCTATATCCAACACTGAAGAAATAAGTAAACCAAATAATAAAAAATATACGAATATGAAAACTTTGAATAAAATGAGAAATGAAAAAGGAGAAATGAGAAATTGTTTCTTCAGTGGTGCAATCTTAGTTCTTTCTGCTTTCTGCTTTCTGCTTTCCTCTTGCTCACAGGACGAAGTCTTTGAGCAAGATTCCCTCAAGGACACTCCCCTCACCATTGCTTCGGCAGGTGTGAACGAGTTGAGTACCCGTGTCATCATCGAAGGACAACTTATAGGATCTGTAGATGAGAATGTATCAATAAGTGTATGGGTTGAAGGTTCAGCAGAAAAGTACAATGCTAACAATGTAGAGTGGGTTCACAATGGTACCGATTGGTACAGCAACAGCACTGTGCTGTATGAAGGTGAAAATAAACAAAAGATTTGCGCTTTGAGCCCTTATATTGAGAATGCTTCTGCCGACGGAGTG
>JBGVFY010000059.1:0-26076 GCA_045121435.1 Paludibacteraceae bacterium
TTACGCATTGGCTTGGGGTGCTGAATACATGACCATGATGACCGAGGCTGGTTTGCCAAACTACTTGGCAGCTCGCGAGATCCGTTTCAACATGGGTATCGGTGGCAACTACTTCATGGAGTTGGCTAAGTTCCGTGCTGCACGTCTGTTGTGGGCTAAGATCGTAGAGGCATACAAAGCTCCTATCTTCACCGCTGCATTGAAAGAGGCTGCGAAGATGAACGTTTGCGCTGAGACAAGCCGCTTCATTATGACTATCTTCGACGCATACGTAAACATGCTCCGTACACAAACAGAGACTATGTCTGCTGCACTTGCAGGTGTGGATGAGATCGTGGTTACTCCATTTGACGCTACCTACGAGCAACCAACTGAGTTTGCAGAGCGTATCGCTCGCAACCAACAACTCTTGTTGAAAGAGGAGTCACACTTTGACAAGGTGGTTGACCCAGCAGCTGGTTCATACTATATCGAGAACTTGACCAACGCTATCGCAGAGGAGGCATGGAAGCAATTCCTCGCTATCCAAGAGGCGGGTGGTATGTACGAGATGGTAGCCGCAGGTAAAGTACAAGAGGCTATGGCTGCTAACTTGAAGACTCGTTTGGCTGATGTGGCTAAACGCAAAGAGGTATTGCTCGGCTCTAACCAATTCCCTAACTTCACCGAGAAGGCAGGTAAGAAGATCAAAGAGACAGCATGCGGTTGCGGTTGCTGCAAGAAGAACGCTGAGACTGCTATCCCAACCTTGCCAGTAGCTCGCGCTGCAGAGGAGTTTGAGAACTTGCGTCTTGAGACTGAGGGTGCTAAGAAGCAACCAGTAGCGTTCATGTTGACCATCGGTAACTTGGCAATGCGTATTGCTCGTGCACAATTCTCTTGCAACTTCTTGGCTTGCGCTGGTTACAAGGTGATTGACAACAATGGCTTCAAATCAGTGGCTGAGGGTATCAAGGCCGCTCGCAAAGCAAAAGCAGACATCATCGTGCTCTGCTCAAGCGATGACGAGTACGCTACATACGCTCCACAAGCATGGTTGCAACTCGAGGGCGCTAAAGAGCTCTTTATCGTGGCTGGTGCTCCTGCTTGCGCTGAGGACTTGCAAAAGCTCGGTATCACCAACTTCATCAACGTACGCAGCAATGTACTTGAGACACTTAAGAAATTTAATGAGCAACTTCTAAACAAATAATGCGATTATGAAACCAAATTTTAAAGATATTGATATCAAGAAAGTGGCTGCTTCGCATGTAGAAGGAGCTAACGAAGCTAACTGGAAGACACCAGAACTCATCGATGTTAAGCCAGTTTATACCAAAGAAGACCTCCAAGGCATGGAGCACCTCAACTACGCTTCAGGTATTCCACCATTCCTCCGTGGTCCCTATAGCGCCATGTACCCATTGCGTCCTTGGACCATCCGCCAATACGCAGGTTTCTCTACAGCAGAGGAGTCTAACGCGTTCTATCGCCGTAACTTGGCTTCTGGTCAAAAGGGTCTGTCAGTAGCATTCGACCTTCCAACTCACCGTGGTTACAACGCCGACAATATGCGCGTGGTAGGTGATGTGGGTAAAGCCGGTGTAAGTATCTGCTCACTCGAGGATATGAAAGTATTGTTCGCTGGAATTCCATTGAACAAGATGTCTGTGTCTATGACCATGAACGGTGCCGTTCTTCCTATCTTGGCGTTCTATATCAACGCAGGACTTGAGCAAGGTGCTAAACTCGAAGAGATGGCTGGTACAATCCAAAACGACATCCTCAAAGAGTTCATGGTGCGTAACACCTATATCTATCCTCCTAAGTTCTCGATGAAGATTATCGCTGATATCTTCGAATATACTTCACAAAACATGCCTAAGTTCAACTCTATCTCTATCTCTGGTTACCACATGCAAGAGGCAGGTGCTACCGCAGATATCGAGTTGGCTTACACCTTGGCTGACGGTATGGAGTACCTCCGCGCTGGTGTGAACGCAGGTATGGATGTTGATACTTTCGCTCCACGCTTGTCATTCTTCTGGGCTATCGGTATGAACCACTTCATGGAGATCGCTAAGATGCGTGCTGGTCGTATGTTGTGGGCTAAGATCGTGAAGTCATTTGGTGCGAAGAACCCTAAATCAATGGCTCTCCGTACTCACAGCCAAACATCTGGTTGGTCACTCACCGAGCAAGATCCATTCAACAACGTAGGTCGTACCTGTATCGAGGCTATGGGTGCTGCTTTGGGTCACACCCAATCATTGCACACCAACGCATTGGACGAGGCTATCGCGTTGCCAACTGACTTCTCTGCTCGTATCGCTCGTAACACTCAGATCTACATCCAAGAGGAGACAAAGGTATGTAAGGCTATCGACCCATGGGCAGGTTCTTACTATGTAGAGCAACTCACTCAAGAGCTCGCTGAGAAAGCTTGGGCACACATCCAAGAGATTGAGAAATTGGGTGGTATGGCTGCTGCTATTGAGACCGGTATTCCAAAAATGCGTATCGAAGAGGCTGCTGCACGCACACAAGCTCGCATCGACTCTGGTGAGCAAAAGATTATCGGCGTGAACGAGCACCGTCTCGCTCACGAGGATCCAATCGATATCCTTGAGATCGACAACACCGCAGTACGCGAGGAGCAAGTGGCTCGTTTGCAAGAGCTCCGCGCTCACCGCGATGAGGCTGCCGTACAAGCTGCTCTCGCAGAGATTACAGCTACTGTACAAGAGTGGGCAGATGGTAAAAAATGCTCTAACAACTTGCTCGCTTTGGCCGTTAAGGCAGCAGGTCTCCGCGCATCATTGGGCGAGATCTCTGACGCTTGCGAGAAAGTGGTTGGTCGCTATTCAGCAACAATTAGAACTATTTCAGGCGTGTACGCATCAGGAACTAAGAATGACGAGTTCTTCGTTAAGGCACAAGAACTTACAGCAGAATTTGCTAAGAAAGAGGGTCGTCAACCTCGTATCATGATTGCTAAGATGGGTCAAGACGGTCACGACCGTGGTGCTAAGGTGGTAGCTACTGGCTACGCTGACTGTGGTTTCGACGTAGATATGGGTCCATTGTTCCAAACTCCTGCTGAGGCAGCTAAACAAGCTGTTGAGAACGATGTCCACGTACTTGGTGTATCTTCACTCGCTGCTGGTCACAAGACCCTTGTACCACAAGTGATTGAGGAACTCAAGAAACTTGGCCGCGAGGATATCATGGTGATTGCCGGTGGTGTGATCCCAGCGCAAGACTATGACTACCTCTACAAGGCAGGTGTGGCAGCTATCTTTGGTCCTGGTAGCCCAGTGGCTAAGTCAGCTTGCACCATCATGGAGCTTTTGATGGCTGAGTAATGCCGCTACATATTCAAAGAGCCGAGACGATGTTCTCGGCTCTTTCTAAACTTTATTTAACCAATATGAGAAAAATTACATTATTTCTATTGCTTGTGTTTGCCACCATGGCAATGGCACAAGTGACAACAGTACCTGGCATTATCCAAAAAGGCTACGATGGCGAGATTACCGTTGTTTTCAACCCTAACGAGGGAAACAAAGGTATGATGGATGCTGAGCAATGCTATGCCCATACAGGTTTGATTACTGGTGCTTCGTCTGGCGATGGCGATTGGAAACACACGATTGATGACTGGCGTGGTAGCAATACCAAAGGCAAAATGACCAAGGAGGGTGATAATTGGGTGTTGAAGATGACAAGCATCTATGATTTCTATGGCTGTCCTGCGGACACCGAAATCAAGAAGATGGCGTTTGTATTCCACGATGGCCCTGGTGGCTCTAAAGAGGCTAAATCTGCTTCGGGAAGCGACATTTTTGTGGTATTGGCAGAGGCTGGTTTGGCAGTCAATATGGTGCCTGCGTTGCAAGAAATGACGCTGATGGATAGCGAAGTAACACTGAATTGCTATGCTACCGAATCGGCTGATATGACACTGAAACTGAACGGTGAGGTAGTGATGACAACTACTGGCACCGATATGGCATATACTCATACTTTCAGCCAAGCAGGTCAGCATGATTTTGAATTGACTGCTACCAATGCTTCGGGCACAACTACCACTACTGCAAGCACTTGGGTGCCTATGCGTGCGGAGAAGAAAAACCGTCCTGCGGGTGTGGTGAACGGTATTTATTACGATGAGGAGGACAATACGAAGGTTACTTTGTGTACCTATGCAGGTTGCAAAATTAATCCTTCTGAGACCTCTAATACCATTACTATTCGCGCTAAAATGCCTGCTCATTGGACCAATACCATTACTGCATGGGTATGGGACGCAGGGGCTGAAGGTAAGGTTGTTCATCCTCAAAAGGAGGGCGAATGGTATGTAGTAACAGAGGAATGTGGTGCGCTGAACATTATCTTCCGCAACGGAACCGACTGGACTACCAATAACAACCAAACCGAAGATATTACCGTAACATCCAATGTCAATATCCAAATTCATCAATCGGGCGACAATAAGGCTACCTATGAGGTGCTGGAGCGCGACCTTGTGGTGAAAGCCAAGATGCCAAGTCATTGGACAGAGACTATTACTGCGATTGTAACCCCTGACGGTGGCGCAGCAAAGGAGGTAACACCCGAGTTGAAGGATGGCTGGTATGTATTCACCGAGAGTTGCAAAGAACTCACTGTGGCATATCGCAATGGTGCTGCTAATGGCGATAGCAACCAATCAGAGCCTATCACCCTGACCGACAATGTCATGCTGCAAGTGACCCAAGATGGTGCTGCTAAGGCAGTTTGCAATATTCTTATTGCCGACCCTGCTAAGCATGTGTTTGTAGTAGGTGATTTCAATAATTGGACTATCTCTAACGACTACCAACTCAAGCAAGCCAACGATAGTGCTTACTTCTGGATTGAACTCACAGGCTTGGAGCCTCAAAAGGAGTATGCACTGCAATATGTAGTGATTCGTGCAGATGGTCAAGTGAAACGCATCTCCGATCTCTATTCCGAGAAGGTATTGCACCCAGATGATGCACACGAGCCTAAGACCCTTGACCCTTGGCTCAAGGCTTATCCTAAAGAGGGTGATGGATATGTGACTGTAATTCAAACTGACAAACCCGAATACAAGTGGTCGGATGCTACGCTCAACTTCAAACGCCCCGATAAGAACAACTTGGTTATCTACGAGTTGTGGGTATATGACTATACACCTAAACGCTCGTTGAAGGCTGTATTAGAGCGTTTGGACTACCTCAAAGGACTGGGTGTGAATGCTATTGAGTTGATGCCAATGGCTGAGTTTGATGGCAACTATAACTGGGGGTATTCGCCTAACCACTACTTTGCGTTCGACAAAGCATACGGTACGCCTGATGATATGAAGGCATTCGTAGATGCTTGCCACAAAGAGGGTATTGCTGTTATCGTAGATATGGTATTCAACCACGCTACGGGTCTCAACCCAATGAACAAGTTGTATCCTTATGGCGATGACTTGCAATGGAACCCTTGGTTCAATGTCAATGCACCTCACAGCGACAATGTATATGAGGACTGGAATCACGACTTCACACCTACTAAAACAATGTTCACGCGCGCGTTGCAATATTGGTTGAAGGAGTATAAGGTTGATGGCTTCCGTATGGACTTGAGCCACGGTCTTTGCGGTACTACCAACAACGCACTGACACATATCTCCGACTACTATCACAACGGTGTGAAGACAGTATCGGAGGATGCATACTTCATTCTTGAACACTGGGGTGCAAGCGCAGGTGATGATTGGCCAAAACTCATCAACCAAGGTATGATGTGTTGGCAAAACACCAGTGAGGCATACCATAAGTCTGCTGCGGGTTCTACAGGCAGTGGCTTTGGCGGTGCTAACAAACGCGGTTATGTATCCTATTGCGAGAGCCATGACGAGGAGCGTATGCAGTATTATGCTCGCAAGAGTGGCGTAGGCGAATTGAAGAACGATGCTGACTTGCGCTTGAAGCGTGTAGCGGTGAATGTGGTATTTAATGTGTTGTTGGCGGGTCCTCACATGCTTTGGCAATACGAGGAGATTGGCTACGACTTCTCTATCAACTCCAGCGATAGCCAACCTAATGGCACTTCTGGCGACAATCGTTGCGCGAAGAAACCTCGTCCAGAGAGTAAGGGCTATTTCCACCACCCTGTGCGTATGGATCAATATACCAAGATCGCGCAGGCGATTCAGTTGCGTACACGCTTGCTGGCAGATAAGTTCGTAGCGTTGAAGCAACCGAAGAAGGCTACGCTTAATGGTATTGTGCGTACAATCCAATGGGGTGAAGAGGTGTTTGTAGCAGGTAACTTCCATGCTACCGACAAGCAAACCGCTAAGATACCTTCGGGCACATGGTACAACTATTACACCCAACAACCACAGTCGGGCACCGAGGTTGTGTTGGCTCCAGGCGAGTTTATTATCTTGACAGGTTCACCAGTAGAATTGCCTGAGATTTTTACCGATTTCGCATTCTTGTCGGGTGTAGAGGATATTGTTGCTCCTCAACCAACCGAGATCTTGCCTCCTTACAATGTGCAAGTGTACACTTTGAGTGGTCAGATGGTTATGCGTCAAACCAATGTGATGTCGGCTGATTTGACGGGCTTGAATAGTGGCTTATACATTATTCAATTCGAGAAGAACGGTCAGCGTGTGGCTAAAAAGGTTATCCGCTAACGATTCACAGCCTTTACTCGATAGCCAGCGGCTTTGAGTTGGGCGAGCAGCCCATCTTCACCGCCGAGATAGATGGCATTGAGCGTGATAAACGCCTTACCTTCACGGAGGTAGGGCGTTAATCTTTTTGTCCATATCTTGTTGCGCTTGACAAAGACCTGATAATCAGAGTAAGAGAGTGATGTTTGATTATCGGGCGATTTTACGAAATACGCCATATCTGCCAACCTGCCATAGCGATACATTTCTAATAGCGAACGCTCGAAACGCACCTCTTTCTCGGGGTATTCCACCACTTTTATCAACTCCTCGCATTGCCAATGAAAGGGCTCGCGGTCGAAGAGCATATACATGGTTTCGCCTATATCGTCCAGTCCATATATGGGTATATCGGATTGCATTGCCACTCGCTCGAAGAAGGTTTCCATGCTGCGGTCTTCATCGTAGTGCAGCCATTTCTTCATGAGTTCGTTGCGGTACATCTCTGCCAGATACGAGGGCTTCATTCTACCCAATTTGTCCAATCCCATGCCGAGATTGATGTGCAGCGCCTCATCTATTTCGTGATACTGTTCCTCGCTATAGAAATTGCTCAGTCGAATAGAGTCGGGTAGGATGGCGGCTTGTCGCAGGGCGGCAATGGCTTCGTAGTCTTGCATGGCAAACTCGGTAATGACTTTATTGCATTCTGCATAGCATTTGAACGCATTGGGTATGGTGTCAATAAAGGTCATATCCACCATACGATTGGTGGCTAAGATATAGGATGGTGCGGCTGACGCATTGCCCGAAATGCGGTACAATACTTGGGCATTGGCCGAACTAAAAGCCATGAGTAGGCAGACAGATATCTTGCAAAATAATTTCATACGATTGCTTTTTTCGCTGCAAAAGTACTCATTTTTTTGCATATATCCAAAAAAATGAGTACTTTTGCGCCCTAAATGAGAAAGAATACCCACATATTCATTGGTTTGAGCTTGTTGATGATTATCTTGGCAGTGCTCGACACTTGTAGCGGTTCGGTGTGGATACCCCTGTATTCTTGCCTCTCGCCTCATCGCCTTCTCGCCTCATCGCCTGATAACCTTACGGCTCTGTCCTCTATGCAAGAGCAAATCCTCCTGCATCTCCGCCTTCCTAAGATGATTACTGCTATTCTGGCGGGGGCATCGCTATCGGTGGCAGGGTTAATGATGCAAACGCTTTTCCGAAACCCTTTGGCAGGACCATATATATTAGGTGTGTCCTCTGGCGCAAGTTTAGGTGTGGCATTGGTGACCATGTGTGGCGTAGCATTGGGTAGCAATGGTATGGTCAGCGGAGCGGCGATTGTGGGCAGTTTGTTGGTCATGCTTCTCGTTATGCTGATTGCAAAACGCATACGCAGCAATGTAACCCTGCTGATTGTAGGTATGATGGTGGGTAATATCGCTGGTGCGTTGGTGAATATGATACAGAACTTTGCCAATCCTGATTCGCTTAAACTATTCATTGTTTGGACATTAGGTAGCCTCAGTGGAGTAGGGTGGAAGCAACTACCAACCCTTGCTATCGGTGTCTTGCTTGCCACTATTATTGTGCTCATGCTCATCAAGCCACTGAATGGTCTGCTCTTGGGCGAGGACTATGCTCGCGGATTGGGGATTAATGTGGAGCGCACGCGCTGGATGATGGTGGTGGCATCGTGTTTGTTGGCAGGTAGTGTGACTGCATTCTGTGGACCAATCGCGTTTATTGGCGTAGCCGTACCGCATATTGCTCGTGGTGTGTTTGCCACCAGCAATCACCGTTTGACCGTTCCTGCATCGGCACTTATTGGTGCTAACATTTTATTAGTCTGCGACATACTCTGTAATATAGGCACTTATGCACTGCCTATCTCCACTATGAGTGCCCTCTTTGGTGCGCCGATTATCTTGTGGATTATCTTAAAAAAGAAATAACCTATGCGTAAAGTAGTTTGGTTCATATTGTGCTTATTTGCATTCGTTGGTTGTCGTACCCAGCGCTCCCTGTCCTTTGTGGAGGGGCAGGGGGGAGGCATTGTCTCACCTGACACGACAGTTCTTCCCACTTTTCCTGCGGAAGCGTTGTATGTCTTGGGTGCACAGTGGGAGGCGGATAGTATGTTGCAACAACGCTATACCATAGCCGAGTATATGGAGCAGGAACTCATGCGCCTTTATCCCGAGAAGGCATATCACGGATATGTGCAGCGCCTGTGTGCTATGACGGATAGTTTGCTCATGGCAGAACACCGCACACCAACACTCTTTGCGCCTCCGCGACAGGAGATTACTTTCGCTTCTGCTAATGCCACCAAGCATACTGCCAATCATGCCACTGCATATACTACCTTGTATGCTCTATTGGATTCGCTTACGGTATATGAGGAGATGATGGCATTAGAGTTTACGCCGCAAGAAGAGGCAGATTGGCTTACCTTGCAGTCCTTAGTGCATGCCGACCAACCGCTTACTCGCGAAGCGTTCGATACGCTGGATATAGCGTTTTTTGATGAGGAGAATGTCTTGCTCACCCTCTTGCTTTGGCGTGGACCAAGACTGTTTTACCGCGTGTTGCAGAGCAAGGCGCGTGCCGAGAAACTGGCGTATTACTATTATGGAGAGGCAACGAATAACGGTCGTCCTGGCGATGCGTTTAAGCATATTTATGTGAATGTGCTACTACGTACTTATGTGGGCGAGTGGCTATCGCATGCGATTATGGATGTGTTTTGGGAGTGGAAGAGCCCCAATGCGCCATGTGACTATTATATGGATATGCACAATAATATCATTGGTCGTCAAACGCGCTATGCGGATTTTACGACGATTGACACGCAGTGCCATGCCGATATGCGCCATTGGCTACAATGGGCGGAGAATGTGCAACATTTTGTACAAGACTCGGTGAATGGTCATCGTCAAACATGGGATAAAGAAACACCCACTTTCATTGTCGAACCTGCTGCCAAACAAGTCAGCGATACACAGTATATCTATTGGGATAAATAACAAACGAGCGTGCCTTTGAGCGCGCTCGTGTTAGTTAATTCTTGAACTGCAACTCGCCATTGCGGAGTTCGACGATTACGGGTTGTTGGTGGTTGACCTTACCCGCAATGATGGCTTTGCTCAGTTCGTTGAGCACGAGGCGCTGCAAGGCACGCTTCACAGGGCGAGCACCGAACTGCGGATCGTAGCCCTCATGAGCGATATAGTCAATCGCATCGTCCGTAATGCGCAAATCCACACCGCTCTGCAAGAGCATCTTATGTACACCCTCAATCTGTAAGCCTACAATATCGCGAATCTGCTGCTCATTGAGCGGAGTGAACATAATCGTCTCATCAATGCGGTTGAGGAACTCAGGGCGAATCGTCTGCTTCAGCAATTCCATTACCTGCATGCTTGTCTTCTCATGATCAATGCCTTGCTCCTCGTTCTCGCGAATGAGTTGGCTACCAAGGTTGGAGGTAAAGATAATCAAGGTATTCTTGAAGTTCACCGTTCGACCTTTATTGTCGGTTAGACGGCCGTCATCAAGCACTTGGAGAAGCACATTGAATACATCGGGGTGCGCCTTCTCAATCTCATCAAAGAGTACCACGCTATAGGGCTTGCGGCGAATCGCTTCGGTCAATTGTCCGCCCTCGTCATAGCCCACATATCCTGGAGGCGCACCAATCAATCGGGTAGCAGCGAACTTCTCTTGGTATTCTGACATGTCAATACGCGTCATCATATTCTCGTCGTCGAATAGATACTCCGCCAAGGCTTTCGCCAGCTCCGTTTTGCCTACACCTGTAGTACCGAGGAAGATAAACGAACCGATAGGGCGTTTAGGGTCTTGCAATCCTGCACGCGAGCGGCGGATAGCGTCACTAACGGCTTGAATAGCTTCGTCTTGCCCTACGACACGCTTGTGCAGTTCCTCCTCAAGGTGGAGGAGCTTCTCGCGCTCGGACTGCATCATCTTCGTTACAGGAATACCCGTCCAGCGAGCTACTACTTCGGCTATGTCATCCTCATCGACCTCCTCTTTGATGAGGCTCTCACCTTGCATAGCGTGTAGTGCTTCTTGTGCGGCTTTGATGTTCGCTTCGGCTTGTTGCAGACGGCCATAGCGGATCTCTGCTACCTTGCCGTAGTTGCCCTCGCGCTCGGCGATTTCTGCCTCGCGTTTCATCTGCTCGATGTGGGCTTTCTCGTTTTGGATAGTCGCCACATAGCCCTTCTCCTGTTCCCAACGCGCGTTCATGTCTTTGGCTTCGGCTTGGAGTTTGCTCAGTTGCTCCTCAATCGTAGACAGTTTGGTTTTGTCATGCTCGCGCTTAATGGCCTCGCGCTCGATCTGCAATTGCATGATTTGGCGGTTGAGGATGTCGAGTTCTTCGGGCTTGGAGTCCACCTCCAGACGCAGTTTGGCGGCTGCCTCATCGACAAGGTCAATGGCTTTGTCGGGGAGGAAACGGTCGGTGATATATCGCGTGGAGAGGGTGACAGCTGCAATGAGTGCGTCGTCCTTAATGCGTACCTTGTGGTGGGTCTCGTAGCGCTCTTTCAATCCACGGAGTATTGAGATAGTGGCTGCCTCATCGGGTTCATCTACCATCACCATTTGGAAGCGGCGTTCAAGGGCTTTGTCGGTCTCGAAGTATTTTTGGTATTCATCGAGGGTCGTTGCACCCACGGCACGCAGATCGCCTCGTGCAAGGGCAGGTTTGAGGATATTGGCGGCATCCATTGCACCGCTGCTCTTGCCTGCGCCCACGAGCGTGTGTATCTCATCTATAAAGAGGATAATCTCGCCTGTGGCGTTGGTGACCTCGGTAATGACACCTTTGAGGCGCTCCTCGAACTCGCCTTGGTACTTGGCGCCTGCGATGAGGGCACCCATATCGAGGGAGTATATTTGTTTGCGTTTGAGGTTCTCGGGCACATCGCCACGAATGATGCGGTGGGCGAGGCCTTCCACGATAGCGGTCTTACCCACACCGGGCTCGCCGATGAGGATAGGATTGTTCTTGGTACGCCGTGAGAGGATTTGCAGCACGCGACGAATCTCATCATCACGACCAATGACAGGGTCGAGTTTGCCCTGTTGGGCGCGTTCGCAGAGGTTAATAGCGAAACGCTGTAGGTTTTCGGTTTTGTTGTTCATTGTATTCATAGTTGAAAAATAAGACAGTGGTTATTTTTAATTGATGTAGTTCGATGTGATTAGTACAAAAGATATACCAAAGCCCATTTAACACAAAAACCGCCTGCCAAAATGGCAGACGAGTAGTTTGTGAATCATTCGTTGTTCGTGGTTAAAAAAGTGCTAAAAGTATCAATTATTAAGATTCGTTCTCTTTTCGTTTCGCTATCCGTTCCTCAATTTTACCGAGCGACGACCCTGAGAACTCCGAGAGAACTCCCCGAGATAGCCAAGACCGAAAAAGTGCGTTTTGTTAAGATTGCCCTAAACGATTGAGTATCTTGGAGAGTGGGAAGCGCTATACAATCCCAATTTTAATTATACCGAATTCGGTACAATTAGAAATATGGCTGGCCTATTTGGTATGACCGCCAAAGAATGGCGAGAAGCCAATCCTGAACTCAAAGGCAATATGCGTGACTATGCTACTATCAATCAGTTGATTTGCCTCAGCAATATGGAAAATATCAATGCTGTTTTTATTAACGAGGGCATTGCTCAATCCGAACGCCTGCATAAACTCAATCAAATTGCTATTCAACAAATGACCGTGTTGGAAAATGTTGAAAACAAAAAGATACTACCCAAATAACTAACCCCCTAAAATTACTTATCACTCATCACTCATAGTTTATAGTTAATCCGCAACGATACCGTTGCCCGACATATTTAATATAGTGTTTTACTCCTATCGACATTCGTACTTCCGAGCACGAGTGGCGATTTTCGTGTCTGAATAAACAAAATACATACAATTTTAATAAAAAAACTCAAAATTATTGACATTTCTTTGGTCATGTCAAAAAAATGTTGTATTTTTGCGGTCGCAATTCCACGCCGAGGGTGTCTGCACATTATCGGCTGGGGTAGCAGACATATTAAAAGGCGTTTATTAGCGCTCTGTTCTGACCTTTTGGAATCTCGCAAATTTCAAGTATCTTCAGGACTTAGCAACGATAGATGTCCTACGGGATATGAAATATCCCTCTTGTGCCTGTTGGTACGCCTTTTGCGTATACAAGTACGCGCACGCGTACCTTAACTATGTAGCACGAGAGTATTTTATATTCGGCGTGGGCTTCGCGTTGTCGGTTCTAAGATACAAGGCAATGCGAGAGCCTCAAAAGGTGGAACTGACAAAAGTGCAGTCCCGCTTTTTTTGTGTACCTGCCATTATCCATGAGTAACTTCTCCTTTCATGGGCAAGGTATTCTCAGGACCTCAAGGTATGGGGAGAAGTTATTTGTGGATTTAGTATCAGATTGCAAAAGAACCAACAAGAACCAACGAGTCTTTTGGAAGTGTAACAGAAATTAACTACCTTTGTACGACAAATTCAAGACAAAGATATAAATTGCACATTATTAACAAGTTAAATAAAATGCCTATGAAACATAACAGATGAAAAAATACACATAGATGGTTTGAGTGTTTTTAACAAACCAACGGAGGAACTGAAAAGCCGCTAAGTGAGTAAGATATATTATTAAATAAAAATTACAAATATGAAAAAATCAACAAAATGGATTTTTGGCATCGTAGCTGCCATAATTGTTATTTCTATCGCCTCTACTTGTGGAAATGACACAGACAAAAAACAAGAAAATACACAACACCAAAATGAAAGTCGTAAAATTGAAGCTTCATCCATTAAACTAAAAGGTACACATGCATCATGGTTCAAGGTTGAAGATCCTGTACAAATTAGTCTTGTCAAAACTACTGATAAGGGATGGGAAGTACGTGCAAAAATCATATTTATCAAAACTAAAGAAATTGATACAAAAACGTATCAAGCACAATTACAGTGTTGCCAATACATCGACTTTATTGACGATTTCGATGTCGAATTAATATCAGGACAATATTCAGAAGAGGAATTTAACACTCTTCATGCAAAAGCAGTGGGAGAGTCGGAAACAATTACTCTTAAACCATTTCAATGGGACGGAATGTCTTACGAAAAGGCTAAAAATATCTACGACAAGTTGTGTGGTGTAGTTATCAATGGTATTGAGTTTGAGAAAGTGGAAGAATCTACCACAACTACATCTACATCAACATCTACGTCCATTTTTGAAGATGATGATCTCAAAGAGGTTAAACAGGCTGCTGATGATATGAAAGAAATCTTGGAAGCGGAGGCGGAACTTATCAATGCACTTGGAGGACTATTGTAAATCTACATAACGGGTAATGCAGCAAGCGTACCTGATAAACAATAATTATTAACTTTTAAAAATCAATTTATTATGGAAATCTTTTGGTGGATTTTATTAGCACTATTATTGTGCTGTGGTTTCCTCGGTTGTTTTATCAACAAAGTACCAGGACCTATTGCAGTTGTATTGGCATCACTTATTGGCATTACAGCATTAGATGTTGACCTCGAATGGGGACATTTTGCAATTATTGCAGTATTAGCAGTTGTAAGTATCATTGCCTCTAAAGTACTTGTAAAACTTGCAAAAAAAATGCAGGAATACAGTAAGCGTGCAACAATTGGCACGACAATCGGTTCAATCATTGGACTTATACTAGTTGCTGGTGCTAGTAGTATGGATTCTGATGCTGCAGTAATTGTGACTGCAATTGTCGGTTTAGTAGTACTACCTTTTGTATTGGCATTTTTGTTAGAACTTACCAATAAGAATGGAGCCGCTATGGCGGTAAAATGTGCAACAGCAGCAACTTGCGCTTATTTAGCTGATACTTGCCTAAAGTTGGTTGTGTTCATCTATGCAGTTTATATGATGTTTCTTGGATAACAATTTTACTAACAATTAAAATGTTACATTATGAAACTAAAATCAATTATTGTTATAGCAATGGTCGCCTTTTTAGCTTCATGCACTAACCCAGAATCTCTTCTTAAAAGTTATGAAAAAGCTTGTGAGGCTGGTAATGCAGTAAAAGCAGCACAAGTTTTGGAGGATATGGAAGAGAAATATCCAGAAGATACTGATTGGACTGAAGACCAAATGGAGCGTATTATTGAAGCAAGTGCCACTCTTGCGGAAAAGCAAACAGAAGATGCTTTGAAGGCTCTGGAATCTTTGGGTGGGTTAGGATTATAATTCCCCACATAAAAATAAAATAAGAGGGTGTATCCATTGTTGATACCCCTCTTGTTTTTTTGCGAATGCTACTTCATATCTTTGCGAATAAACAAGAAGAATTAATGCCACTACTATAATATAAATAAGCGCCAGATATGCTACTGTGGTTACGACATGGTCGCCTAACCTAGGGAAACTGGAGAGAGCTAATTAAACCTTCGGCACAATCGTCTTATCTCGCCCAATGGGCTCGAACGATTAATCGCAAGCGATTCTTCGGCACACGAAAACTTTTTTCAAAAAACACACTCACGCGGGAAGGATAGTAAACACAACACTTCCCGCGTGTTGTATATATCGTTTTACACTCACTCTCCAAAATCTCCAATCCTCGGCACAAAAACACCAAAACTCTTTCATGATTTTATACATTATTTAACTATATAATGGATAAAATTCCTCTTTTTTATCCATTATACTTGCATATATTGAATAAAATTACTACCTTTGCAGCGATTTTGAGGGGAAGCATATTTCATGCTCTGCCGAAATAAAACATTATCGCTATGAGAAATATTATCTTACACCAACGCGAAGAGCGTGATCGATTACTGAGTCTTCCATATATCAACAGACAAACTACCTATCCTGTTGATGTGTTGCTGCAGAGCCCTATGATTAAACTAATCACAGGACCACGACGCGTAGGCAAGTCAGTGTTTGCACTATTGGCGCTGAAAAACACTAACTTTGCGTATCTGAACTTTGATGATAACCAACTGCTTGCCAATTGGAACGAAGATGTAGTCATGCAAACACTAAGTGATGTATATCCCGACTATCAGTATCTACTATTGGATGAAGTACAAAACCTACCTGATTGGGATTTGTGGGTGACAACGCTTTATAGAAGAGGATATAATCTAATCATCACGGGAAGCAATGCACGCATGCTTAGCCAAGAGATGGCAACTGTACTCACAGGGCGATATATTCCAATAGCCATGTACCCATTTAGTTTGCCTGAAACGCTACAATGGTATGACATAGACCCAACCAATATCCCTATAGAAAAGCAGGCAAAAGTCGTTGCGCTACAAGATGAGTACTTGCGTTTGGGTGGTTATCCCGAGATAATCAAAACGCGTGCTTTGGCACAAAACTATTTGAGCACATTATACGATTCGATCCTGCTGAAGGATGTAGCAAAACGCCACAAGATTCGCAATACAGATGGCCTGTACAACTTGGCAGGATATTTATTGGCAAACTTCTGCAACTTGATAACTGCTAATGATATAACTAACGAGTTTGGGCTGAAGAGTGTAACGACTACGCAAAAATTCTTGAATTACTTACACGAGCCGTACTTGTTTTTCTATCTGCAACGCTTCAACAACAAACTCAAAGTCATGAAGAAAGCAGCTCGCAAAGTATATGTTGTTGACAATGGATTTGTGAGTACAACGGCTTTTAATATAAGCGAAAATTTAGGACGCCTGCTTGAAAATCAAGTGTTTGTAGAGTTAATACGACAAGGATATGATACAGAAAATACACTATTCTACTATCGTTCAAGAAACGATAAAGAGGTGGACTTTGTTACTCGCAAGGGGATAAAAGTAGAAAAACTGATACAAGTTTGTTATGATTTGACCTCAGAGAAGACTCGTCGCCGCGAAATAGATGCGTTGATTGAAGTGGCTGGTGAATTAAAATGCCAAACATTGCAAATCATATCCTACCAACATAAAGAAACAATCGAAGAAAAAGGCTTTACTATTCAAGTAATACCCTTTATGGAATGGGTAAATAAACCTATTTTAGTTGCACCAGAAATCCACTAAATTTCGGCACAATCGTCTTATCTCGCTCAATGGGCTCAAATGAATAATCACAATACGAAACTTTTTTCAAAAAAATACACTCACGCGGGAAGGATAGTATACGGCTTAAGAGATACTATGGAGATGTTCTACGGACGCGGGGAGGAGGGCTAAGGACAGGAGTGAAGAAGTCCGTGGAAGTGAGGTGATGTGGTTATTAGGTAATAAGGCAAATCCGCATAATCGAATGAAAAAGAATCGGTTATGCGGATTAATGTTGTGTTAAAACAATCAATATGTATGTTAGGAGATTTAGAAAATTTAGAATCTTTAGAAATTAAAGTTTCCTAATTTTTCTAAAGATTCTAAGGATTCTAATTCTATATAAAGACAACATAAACAACATTTCGCTCACCCAACATTGGTGAGCGACGGGGAAAGAAATGATAATTGGCAGTCAAGTCGTAATACTATTATTACAGAGATGTGCTACTGATGTGCCTACGATGTGCCACTATCAACCCGTCAAAAACCCGTTATGAACCCGTAATTGGTAGCAAATCAATGGCTCACCTGCATGCAAATTAATGGCTGACTTGCATGATATTGGCGAAGACACCTGCGGCGGTCACGCTGGCACCTGCACCATAGCCGCGAATCATCATTGGATAATCGTGGTAGCGTTCGGTGGTGAGCAAGATAATATTATTCGAGCCCTCCAATGGATAGAATGGGTGAGTAGCACCCACCGTCTCCAGCGCGACACGCGTCTTGCCCTCTTCCATTGTAGCCACAAAACGCCAACGAAGACCGTTCTTCTCCAACTCCTGACGGCGCGCCTCGAAGTCGGCATCCAACTCAGGAAGGCGTTTCCAGAAGTCATCCACAGAGCCATGGAAATAGTCCTCTGGAACAAACAAATGTTTCTCTACATCCTCTTGCTCCACGGGATAGCCCGCTTCGCGTGCCAAAATCACGAGTTTGCGAATCACATCCTTGCCACTGAGGTCAATGCGTGGGTCTGGTTCGCTATAGCCCTGCTCTTTGGCGCGACGGATCGTCTCGGAGAAGGGTACATCGGCAGCAATCTCGTTGAAAATGAAGTTGAGTGTACCACTCAGGACTGCCTCGATACGCAGAATCTTATCGCCTGAATTACGCAGGTCGTTAATGGTGCTAATAATAGGCAGACCAGCACCCACATTGGTCTCAAAGAGGAACTTCACACCGCGATTGAGGGCAGTTTGCTTGAGCTGTTGGTAGTGGCTGTATGCGGAAGAAGCAGCAATCTTGTTGGCAGTTACCACGGAGATATTATTCTCCAATAAACTCAGGTAACTATCTGCTATTTCGGCACTTGCGGTACAATCGACGAAGACGCTGTTGTAGAGGGTTGATAGGTTATTGGCTATTGGCGATAGGTTATTGGCTATTGGTGATTGGCTATTAGCAAGTTGTTCGCGGTAGGTGGTGAGGTCGATGCCTTCAGCATTGAAAATGTAGCCACGGCTGTTGGCGATACCAACTACATTGAGTTGTAGGTGTTGCTCGCGGAGTAGGGTGGATTGTTGCTGCTGAATCTGCTCAATGAGTTGTGCACCTACTGTGCCGACACCACAAATGAAGATATTGAGTACCTTATTCTCGCTAAGGAAGAAGGAGTCATGCAGTACATTCATGGTCTTGCTGAGTTGCTGTTGAGGTACGACAAAGGAGATATTGGTCTCTTTTGCACCCTGAGCAAAAGCAATCACGCTGATACCATTGCGACCCAATGTGCCAAAGAGTTTGCCTGCGATACCAGGCATGTTCTTCATTTTCTCACCTACGATACTCATGGCAGCCAATCCTTGTTGCACGAGCATAGGGTACATGGAGCCTACTTTGATCTCTTCTGCGAACTCGCGTGTGAGCACTTCCACGGCGACATCGCAGTCTTTGTCCTGTACGCCCAAGGTGGTGGAGTTCTCGGAGGACGCTTGACTCACGAGGAAGACAGACACGCCCGCATTAGCCAAGGCACCGAAAATGCGTTGGTTCACACCAATCACACCCACCATCGACAGACCCGATACAGTGATCATAGCCACATCGCGAATACTGCTCAAACCGCATACATAGGAGATGGGGCGATTAGGCGAAGAGGCGAGAGGCGAAAGGTTAGAGGCGAGAGGCGATGAGGAATGGATAACAGTACCTGCATTGTCAGGGCAGAAAGTGTTGAGAATACGGATGGGGATATTCTTCGCGCACACGGGATATATAGTAGGTGGATAGACTACTTTGGCACCAAAGTTGCAGAGCTCGGTGGCTTCTACATAGCTGAGACTCTGAATGGTATATGCCTCTGGAATAAGACGAGGGTCAGCGGTCATAAAGCCATTGACATCCGTCCAAATCTCCAATACCTCTGCGCCCAAGGTGGCAGCCAAGATAGAGGCGGTATAGTCGCTTCCGCCGCGTCCGAGGTTGGTGACCTCTTCGGTTTGGCTATCGCGTGAGATAAATCCTGGGCATACTGCCAAATGTGGCATAGGTGAGAATGCCTCGCGCACGAGTTGGTCGGTCAGCTCGCTATTGAGCAAGATTTGTCCATGCTTGTGTTCGGTGCGGATAAACTCCAGCGAGTTCTTACGCACGGCACCAGGCAAAGCTGCGGTGACAATGCGGCTACTCATGCGCTCGCCATAACCAACGATAGCGGCTTCGGATTTAGGACTGAGATCCTTAATGAGGTGCACGCCAAAGAGGATAGAACGCAGTTCGTCCAGAATGCGCTCAATCTCGTGGCAGAGCATCTGGCGCACGGTGGCATTCTCTATCAGCGTCTGAATCATATCCAAATGACGTTGGCGAATCTGCTGATATACTTCCATGTACTCTTCGCCATTTTCGAGCGCCAAGTGTGCAGCTCGGAGCAACTGGTCGGTAATGCCGCCTAAGGCGCTCACTACCACAATGCAGTCATCGGTCTGACGAGCGATAATCTGCTGTATCTGACGAATACTATCTACTGAACCTACGGAGGTTCCACCGAATTTGAGGACTTTCATATAACTTAGTGTATGGTGTGTGGTGTAAAGTATAGGGTGTAAGGTGTAAAGGAGGGGCGGCAGAGCCGCATATTTCTTGTCTTTAACCTTTAGCCTTTAACCTCTAAACTATTTATTATTTGTGTGATTTGCTCGGTTTCGAGCAGGAAACCATCGTGCCCGAAGCGGGATTCGATTTCGTAATACTTGGCATCGGGGATATATTTTGCCCACTCGCTGCTCTCGCATGGAGGGAATAATCCGTCTGATGTGATGGAGATGACAATGCTCTTGGCTTGTATCTGCGCCAATGCTGCTTTGACACCACCGCGATGGCGGCCTACGTTCTGACTATCCACGCAGTGGAGTAGGTAATAGTAGGAGTAGGCGTCAAAGCCGCGTTTGACGAGTTTCTCACCTTGGTAGCGCTCGTAGGAAGCGGCGCGACTGGCGAAGAGACAATCGTCATCGGTCTCGTATTGGGTGAGGTTGTAGCCATCAAAACTGCGGTAGGAGATGAGTGAGATGGCGCGTGCTGCTTCCAGTCCTTTGCGTCCGCCATCAAGCGACTCGCAGGCGCGGAAAGTAGGGTCGGCCTCGAGTGCCATGCGTTGCACTTCCATCCATGCGCTTAGCCATGGGGATACGCGAGGCGCAGTAGCGATAAACGCTGCATGGCGAATGCGTTCGCCCTCCATGATTGCCCATTCGAGGGCATGGAAACCGCCAATGGAACTACCGATAAGCAAGTCCACATGCTCTATGCCCAAGTGCTCGCGCACCAAAGTGAAGAGGCGAGCTGTATCGCGGACAGTGAAAAGGGGGAAATCTAAAGGATTGTGTAGCGTGGTGTAGTGTGGTGTAGCGTGGTGTAGCGTTGTGCGTGGTCCTGTGGTTCCGTAGGCAGAGCCGAAGATATTGACGCAAACCACAAAGTCTTGGTTGGGGTTCACGCAGCAACCTTCGCCTACCATCTCTGGCCACCAGTCGAGCGGATCGGAGTTGGCGGTGAGGGCATGGCAGAGCCATACTACGCGGTCGCCCTGTTGATAAGGGCGCTCTGATGTATGATAGACAATCTCGAGTTGGTCAAGCGTACCGCCTGCTTCGAAAGAGAAATTATGCGTTGTGAGCTTGTGTAAGTGCATGTTGAATGTCAGCTATTAGGTCATCTGCGTTCTCCAAACCGATACTGAGGCGCATCAGGTCTGGGTCGATACCCGCAGCAAGCAGTGCCTCGTTGCTGAGTTGGCGGTGGGTATGGGATGCAGGGTGAAGGATACAAGTATGGCAGTCGGCTACGTGTGTCTCGATCGTCACTAATTGCAGACTGTCCATAAAACGATTGGCAAAAGCACGGTCGCCTTTCACAGCAAATGCCATTACGCCGCAGGAGCCATGAGGCATATACTTCTGTTGGCGTGCATGCTCGGGGTCGTTCTCCAGTTCGGGATAGCGCACCCATGCTATGTCGGGGTGCTTCTCCAGCCACTGAGCAACCTTGAGTGCGCTCTCGCAGTGGCGAGGCATACGCACGTGCAGGGTCTGCAAACCGAGGTGCAGATAGAAGGCGTTTTGTGGACTTTGGATTGAACCCAAGTCGCGCATGAGTTGGGCAGTTGCCTTGGTGATATATGCCAACTTGCCGAAGGCCTCGGTATAGCGCAGTCCGTGGTAGGACGCATCTGGCTCGGTGAGGCAAGTGAACTTATCGTGCTGAGCCTCCCAGTCGAAGTTGCCGCTGTCCACAATCACACCGCCTACTTGTACGCCATGACCGTCCATGTACTTGGTGGTGGAATGGGTAACGATGTCTGCGCCAAACTCAAATGGACGGCAGTTGACAGGGGTAGGGAAGGTATTGTCCACAATCAGTGGCACACCATGTTGGTGAGCGATACCTGCAATGCGCTCAATATCTAAAATGCGCACATTAGGGTTGGAGAGTGTCTCGCCAAACACAAGTTTGGTGTTCGGACGGAAAGCTGCTGCCCACTCCTCGTCGCTGGCGTCTTGGTCAATGAAGGTAATCTCAATACCCATCTTAGGGAAGGTCACGCCAAAGAGGTTGTATGTACCGCCGTAAATGCTGGTGGTGGTGATCATGTGGTCGCCCGCTTGGCAAATGTTGAAGCATGCGAAGAAGTTAGCTGCTTGACCAGAGGAAGTGAGCATAGCCGCTACGCCACCTTCCATAGCAGCTATTTGCGCTGCGGTGGTGTCGTTGGTGGGATTTTGCAGACGGGTGTAGAAATAGCCCGAATCTTCGAGGTCGAAGAGGCGACCCATCTGTTCGCTGGTCTCGTACTTGAATGTAGTACTCTGGATGATAGGCACTTGGCGAGGTTCGCCTTTGCCAGGATTGTAGCCTGCTTGTACGCAGAGCGTGTCAATATGTAGTTTCTTGTCCATAATCTATGAGATACTTTTGGTAAAAAGTATAAAAAGGGCTGCAAAGGTACAATTTTTTTTTCGTATATACAATATTTTCGTAATAAATTTGCATGATTAAAAAAAAAGTAGTAACTTTGCAGCGCAAAATGATTTGATACTATGTTTACACCATCTGATCTTGCCCAATTAGAGGCGCGTGGTATTTCTGTAGAGAAAGCCGAAAAACAACTCCAGTCTTTTGCTACTGGATTCCCTGAATTAGATATTGTTTCCGCTGCATCGGTAGGAAACGGAGTACTCAACCCATCCGAAGAAGAGATTGACGCCTACGTGAAAGCGTGGCAAGACTACTTGGATGAAGGACATACGGTGCTGAAGTTTGTGCCTGCCAGTGGCGCTGCCAGCCGTATGTTCAAGAACCTCTTTGAATACCTCGAAGATGGCAAAAAGACCGATTTCATCGAGAAATTCTTGACCGAAAAAGATCGTTTTGCTTTTGGTCCTCAATTGGCTGGAATGGATGAGCAGGCAGCGGTAAGCCACCTGCTGAAGGATATGAACTATGGCAATCTGCCCAAGGGATTGTTGCTCTTCCACTCGTATGAGGATGGACCTCGCACACCTGCTTTGGAGCACTTGGTAGAGGGTGCTATGTATGCTTCCTCAAAGGGCGAAGTAAATATCCACTTCACCGTTAGCCATGAGCATTTGCCTCTGTTCCAAGCACATATCGCGGAGAATATAGCAGCATACGAGGCGAAGTTGGGTGTGAAGTTCCATGTGTCCTACTCTGAGCAGAAACCTTCAACCGATACGCTCGCGGCTAATCCGGATGGTACACCATTCCGCACTGCGGATGGCAAACTGTTGTTCCGTCCAGGTGGACACGGAGCGCTCATTGAGAACCTCAACGAGCAAAATGCGGATATAATCTTCATTAAGAATATTGACAATGTGGTACCAGACCGCTTGAAAGGTGATACCGTTCGCTATAAGCAACTGTTGGCTGGTGTGTTGGTAACCGAGCAGAAGAAAGTGTTTGAGCAACTGCAAAACCCTAATCTGTCGGTAGAGGAGCGTGCGCGCCTTGAGCGTCCATTGCGCGTATGTGGCGTGGTAAAGAATACGGGCGAGCCTGGTGGTGGACCATTCCTCGTGCGCGAAGAGGATGGTAGCATCTCTTGCCAAATATTGGAGTCCAGTCAGATTAGTGATCCTGCTCTCATGCAACAAGCTACACACTTCAATCCTGTGGACTTGGTATGCGCTACTCGCGATGCAGAGGGCAAGGCGTATCATTTGCCAGACTTTGTGGACGAAAAGACAGGTTTCATTTCGCACAAGTCGAAGGACGGTAAGGAGTTGTTGGCATTGGAGTTGCCTGGCCTGTGGAATGGCGCCATGAGCCGCTGGAACACCATCTTTGTGGAGGTGCCTGTTTCTACCTTCAATCCAGTGAAGACGGTCAATGACCTCCTCCGCCCAGAGCATCAATAAGTCGTAATCTGCTGCCTTTGGCACGGTGATAAAAAAGAAGCGGAAAACTCAAGATGGTTTTCCGCTTTTTTATAATATTATAGTGGGATATTAAATCAGTTCTTTAACGAAATAGGCAATCATCATACCACAACAGATGCACTTGAGTACAGTGCCTGTCAGTAGTCCGATGAAGGAACCAAAACCAGCGCGGATAGCGCGATTGAGATTGGTGTTTTTGCCCTGTTGCGTGTTGTTCTCGGATTGTTCACCGTCATTAGCAGTTACTTGTGGATGGCGATTGAAGTATAACAACTCGCCTAATACTGCACCCAAGAATGGGCCTATCACTATACCCCATGGTCCCATGAATAGTCCCAAGAGCAGACCTATCGTACTGCCCCATACGCCGTACTTAGAGCCACCAAATCGCTTGGTACCCCAAGCAGGGATGATATAATCAAGTACCTGAATGACAACGACTATGACTCCCCAAATGACGAGGAACTGCCAGGAGAATTGTACGCGGTCTGTCCAGTGTAGTAGTAGCAGACCGAGATACGACAGAGGCACACCTGGCAATACGGGAGCTACACAACCAATAAGCCCCAACAAGAGGCATAATGCACCTAATATAATAAGAAATGTGTCCATCCTTAGAACTGTACTTTTGGCGCTACTTCTGCACCTTCGTTGGCCTCGAAGTATGGGCGTTTCTCTGCATTCATCATGTTAGCAATGAGGTTGGTAGGGAAACGACGAATGAGGGTGTTGAACTGACGAGCCACTTCGTTGAAATTGTTGCGAGCCACTGTGATACGGTTCTCTGTGCCCTCTAATTGTGCTTGCAATGCCGAGAAATTGGCACTGGCTTTCAAGTCAGGATAATTCTCCGAGATAGCCATCAGTCTGCCTAAGGCTTGCGTCAGTTCGCCTTGTGCCGCTTGGAAAGCAGCCATTTGTGCAGGGGTAGCGTTGGTAGGATCTACCACTACTTGTGTAGCTTTGGCGCGTGCAGCCACTACACCTTCCAGCGTTTCGCTCTCGTGTGTCGCGTAGCCTTTCACGGTTTCAACGAGGTTTGGAATCAAATCCGCACGGCGTTGGTATTGGTTCTCTACTTGCGACCAAGCGGTTTCTACATTCTCTTCTGCTGTGATAATAGCGTTGTAGCGACCAATGCCCCATACAACGGCGATTGCTAGTACTCCCAGTACTACAATCCATGTTACGGTTTTCTTGTTCATATTGTTTTGTATAGTTGTATAGTATTGTTTATATTGTGTAGAGTGGTGGATTGTTAATTAAAACTTACCTCCTGCGCCACCGCCGAATGTGCTACCTCCGCCGAATCCACCGCCAAAACTGCCTCCGCCAAAACTTCCTCGACTACCTCCGCCTCCGAGAACAACTACAGGCATCTCCTTGGGTATAATATAGGATTTATCTTCGCGATGTCCGCAATGCTTGCATGTATAAGTGCGTACGCCTAATCCTTCTTTTCGGGTGGTGGCGCGAGTGATAATTTGCTCGTTGGTCTTGCGCAAACTGCGTTTGCCACATTTGGGGCATTTCTTTGGCATACACACAATCACCAACAGCAATACGATAAACAACATAGGAATACCAATGAAGTATAGTAGCTCTTTCCATACATTTTCTTCGGATTCATCGGCATAATGATAGCGATTCGTGGCGGAAGTCATATTGCGCAATTCCTCGGGGGCACTATCATCGGTGCACACTTCATAAATACGCAGTGCGCTCAATGCCAATCCATCGGAGTAATCGCCATTGCGCAACGGAGGAATGGCTGTTTGTTGAATAATATTGTTACATATGGCATCGGTCAGCACACCCTCAATACCTCCGCCTGTCATAATACGAATATCGCGTGACTCTACAGCCAAGAACAACAACACACCCGTGTTCTTGCCCTCTTTGCCAATTCCCCAACGCTGAAACACTTCGTAGCAGAAGTCAAAAGCATCCATTTCACCGATACTATTCACCGCAATCACGCAAAGCTCCACCATTGTGGAATCCTCCAACTGACGCGCTAAACGATTGAGGAACAATACCTCGCTACTTTCCACGATTTCATCGGGATTGCAGACATAGTTATGGGCATTTTGCGCCTTAGGGTTAGGCAAGGAAGTAGGCGTATATACTGCTGCCTGCACCATGAAGCCAAGCGAGAGGAACAAAATAAATAATCTAATTCGTTTCATATATCACATTTACGACAAATATAGTGCCATACATTCTGTAACTGACAAAATGGCAGCAATTATAGCAAATTGCTTTTTCTGTTGCAAAGGTAGGTGTTTTTTCTGATATAAGCAAATTTTAGGATAAGTTTGGCAATATTCAGGGCTACTATTTATGAAAAATCGCAC
>JBGVFY010000060.1:0-9679 GCA_045121435.1 Paludibacteraceae bacterium
TCTTAGGACACAGTCGCTGAAGACTCATATAGATTTTTTCAGCCTCTTGCAACGCGTTTAGCGATGCCTCACTGCTATCTACAGCACGCGACAATAGCAGATTCATCATATCCGTAGCACACCAAAACATCGCTAATGAGGTATATTTACCATGGTGCACACGATACATTGGCAGAATAGCCTGATAAGCCTCCTCTATCTTACCTTCTTTGCGCAATTCAAATATTTCCTTCACACTCATAAGTAGTCTGTTTAGTCTTTCATCACTACAAGCCAATTCGTAGGATAGGAATGGGTTTTAGGATGGATAATGTGGAGTATATTATCCGCATCACGATAGAACGAATGATTCCACCCGGCTCCCATATCCATATACAACGCATGTTCTACGCCATAAGCAAGCAAGTGCTCCAAATACGCTTGATACGGCATCTCCTCACGATTAGCCACCACCATATAGCGGTCGCCTCGCTGACAAAGCGAACGAAAATGCTCCTTTCGTTCCAATGGCTGAATACATGGCGCAAATATCTGTCCATCTTTAATCACCCAATGTTGTGTAAACGCCATACCACCTTGCTTTGCCACAGTAGATAAAGTGCAACCTACTGCATCAGCCTCATCATCACTAATCGGATAAAAGCCCTTCTCCAGCATATTGCCCTGTTCATCCATACCTTTCCACACAAACAACGCATAGCGTTGCTCATAGGGTATACCATCTTTATTTTCAGTATAACCATCATACAGCACACCATTCGAAATATGTTGCCCAAGGATATTGCTATGCTCAAAATGGTCCAAACACTTGCCCGTGAAAGCAGCCGCAGCGCACAAAATAATCTGTTCATTAGCAGTATCTGGCATTTGTCCACATGCCAAGTCCAAACGACAATCAGTAATGTCGTAAGCAATAAGTTGCTCGGTGGTATCCACCAACATTGGGTAAGAAGTAATATGCATCGTTTCTGAAGTATTGAATGACCGACCTATCGCAGATAGAATAGCAGCCAATAAAATGATTGCCAAAGTAAGATAAAGAACTTTTTTCATACAATTTATACTATTAAGTTGTTTGTTGCATTTCTATCAAGCGATGATAATAACCATTCAACGCTATCAATTCATCATGCGTACCACGCTCCACTATCTGTCCTTCGTGCAACACACATATCACATCGGCATTGCGTATGGTACTCAAGCGATGCGCTACCACAATCGTAGTGCGGTCCTTCATCAGGTTCTCCAATGCTTCTTGCACCAGTTTCTCCGACTCCGTATCCAACGCCGAAGTAGCCTCGTCCAAAATCAAAATAGGCGGATTCTTTAATATCGCACGCGCAATGGATATTCGCTGGCGCTGACCACCACTAAGACGCGAACCACGATCACCTATCGTAGTCTGATATTGCTCGGGCGTTGCCATGATAAAGTCATCCGCATTCGCTATACGCGCAGCCTGACGCACCTGCTCCATCGTGGCAGACTCTACACCAAAAGTGATATTGTTATAGAAGGTATCGTTAAATAATATCGCCTCTTGATTCACATTACCCATCAGCGCACGCAGGTCAAAGGTTTTTACTTCTCGAATATCCACACCATCTATAGTTATTCGCCCTGCCACTGGGTCATAAAAACGAGGCAACAAATCCGCCATTGTGGTCTTACCACTGCCCGATTGCCCCACCAAAGCCACAGTCTGACCCTTATGAATATCCAAATCAATATGCTGCAGCACAGGGCGATCTGCTTGATAAGCAAAGCATACATTCTCATAACGGATAACCGACTGAAAATCTGTTATTTGTTTTGGAACTTCTACTTCGCGAATGGTAGTTTCTGTATTAAGAATCTTATCTATTCGCTCCAATGACGCCATACCGCGGCGGATACCATAGGTAGCTTTGCTCAAGTCTTTGGCTGGACCTATAATCGAATAGAATATCACGAGGTAATAAATGAATGTAGCCGCATCAATAGACGAATGTTCACCCAAAATCAGCGTACCACCAAACCATAGCAGAATAGCAATCAAGGCTGTACCAAAGAACTCCGACACAGGGTGCGCCAGATAATAACGGCGATTGATACGGTTGAAGGTAGCACGGGTAGCATTAATCAAATGCAAGAAACGGAGTGTTAGTTTGCTCTCCGCATTAAAGGCCTTTACCACACGCAGTCCGCCCAATGTTTCATCTATCTGCGTCAAAATCTCAGCATTCTGTTCTTGACCTTTGGTAGAAGCACGCTTTAGCGAGCGACCTATGCGCCCTATCAACAAACCTGCAACGGGCAGCAATACCAACACAAATAGCGTCAACTGCCATGAAATGGTAAACAGCGTCACCAAATAGACCAAAATCATAATCGGGTCCTTGAACAACATATCCAGCGTGGACATGATACTTGCCTCCACTTCATTCACATCATTGGTCATGCGCGACATCACATCGCCCTTGCGTTCCTCCGTAAAGAACCCTATGGGCAGACTGACTACCTTGCGATATAGTTGTGCACGCAAATCGCGCAACACGCCCGTGCGTATGGGCACCATAAAATAGTTAGCCAACCATGCTGTTAGACATTTCAATCCCGTCAGCACCACCAAACACCCTCCCAACAGCAACAATACATACTGCGCACCGTGGGTATCAATCTGCGTTTGTAAAACAACATACAAATTGTTTTTCAGCAAGTTAAGCGTTTCTTGCATACTCGTAGCAGTCGATAGTGGCACATACACTGCTTCCACTTCCGACAAGCCGAACAAAATTTGCAACACAGGAATAATCGTAGCAAACGAGAACAACGACAATACCGTGGACAACACATTAAACAACAGATTGGCTGCCACCTGCCACTTATACGGTGGCACAAAACGCTTTAATAATGCAATAATACTCATAAATTTACATCTATTCCCTACCCGCAGGCAATACACTAAACTCTAAATCGCTTTCTATTGTTTTCACTCACATAGAGGCGAATTTGGCGGTCAAAAGCCTCCTTGTCAATACCAAAATCCGTTTGTATAGGCATTACATACAGTTTATCTGCCAATGCCTCTACCAACGGTGTTTGCTGCATACGCATATAATCTTTTTCGGTAGTTACCACATACTCGTAGTGCGCTGCCTTATTCAATATGGTTTGAATATCTTTTTTGGTAAAATCGCGATGGTCAGCAAACGCCAACAATTCAGTATCAGGAAATTGCTGCTGCAAATGCTTTAAGAGTGGAGCAGGATTAGCAATACCTGCTACCAACAACGGTGTATGTTTTATCGGCAGTGTGCTATAAGCAATACGGGTATAATACAAGTGTTGATATGATGCTAAACGCAAACTATTACTAATAATTCGGCGGTCGATTGGCTGCATATTTTCAGGACATTTAGTCACCACGACCGCATTCGCACGCGCACTCTCCGCAGGTAAATCGCGCAAGGTACCGCGTGGTAATATATGATCGTGCACATATAGTTTGTCGTGCGAAGTAAGTAGTATATAGAATCCTGCACGCAACTTGCGATGTTGATACGCATCATCCAATATCACGCATTGTAAATCGGGCATTATTGCTTGCAACTGCTTGATTCCCTGCACCCTATCCTTACATACTGCCACTGGTATTTCGGGAAAGTGTGTATGTATCAGCATTGGTTCATCGCCTATGGTCTTAGCAGTATCTTCCGCATTGGCTAATCGGAAACCATGCGTTTTCCTGCCATAACCACGCGACAATACTGCCACCTTGTACTCTGCTGACAATAGGCGCACCAGATATTCCGTCATAGGCGTCTTACCCGTGCCACCTACTGCCAAATTACCAATAGCAATAGTGGGTATATCTACCACAGAAGATGGCAATACGCGATCATCATACAGCACATTCCGCACCCACACCACAAAAGCATAAATCCACGATAATGGTATCAACAAAAACTTCATCCCCCCTGCCTGTAAACTATAAACATGAAACTCTATTGAATACTCACCTCTGGCGTCAATGCCATAATGCGTGGTTTAGAAGCAAACTCGCGCACTTTCATCACAAGGCGTTCCTCTGGCGTTGTGGTGTCAAACATCTTAATCAATTCCTCGAATGGGTCAGTCTTTTCTGGATAATCTACAATAGTATATTGTCCCAGGTTAGCCAATTCTGCGGCTTTGGCAATCGCGCTATTGATATTACCCAACTCATCCACCAAACCAATCTCCAAAGCATCTTTGCCCAACCATACTCTACCCTCGCCTACTTTCTTGATAGCATCTTGCGACACGCCACGACCTTCAGCACAACGCTTAGTAAACAAATCATAGCCACGCTCCACCATTGTTTGCATCAATGCCATCTCTTGTTTGTTCATACCTTTATAAATAGCATTGGTGGTCAAGTCGGCATGTTGGTTGGTCTTCACACCATCGATATCCAAACCTATCTTATCCATCAACTTACTAACATTAGGCACCGTACCAAATATACCTATTGAGCCTGTCAATGTGGTAGGTTCTGCATAAATATAATCTGCACCACAAGAAATATAATAGCCACCCGAAGCAGCCAAATCACCCATGGAGACTACCACAGGCAGACCTTTCGCCTTCAATGTTTCAAGCGCATGCCAAATCTGCTCGCTGGCATCGGCACTACCACCAGGACTATTCACACGCAGCACTACGGTCTTCACATCATCATCTTTATGTATCTTCTTAATGGTCTTCAGCATCTTTTTCTCTACGATACCTTCGCTTCCCGAATCATAAATCTGACCTTCTGCATACAACACCGCTACTTTGTCTTTAGCATCGTTCTCAGCACGCTCCACATTGGTCATCTTGCTGGTGGACAAGGTCTTATAATCTTTGGTGCCAGCATACATACGCAATACAGTATCCATATCTTGCACATATACCAAGGTATCTACAAAACCATACTCCACATATTTCTCTTGTGGTTGCAGCGACATGCACTCATCTGCATAAGCATCCAATTTCTCTACACTTATCTCGCGTTGCGCTGCCACCGCTGTTTTCAGTTCGCTCCAGATTCCATTGAGGTATTGCTCTGTTTGCTTGCGGTCTTCTGCCGACATCGAGGTGCGGAAATAAGGCTCTACTGCCGACTTGAAAGTACCCACTTTCAATATCTGCATCTCTACGCCAATCTTCTCCAGCAAGCGTGTCATATATTGCTTTTGCGCGGTCATACCATCCCATGCCACATTGCCCACAGCATTCAGATAAATTTTATCTGCCACCGAAGCTATATAATAGTTGGTTTGAGTATAGGCATCTGCGTATGCAATCACAAACTTACCCGATTGTTTGAAATCCAACAACGCATCACGAATGGCTTTAGCCGAAGCCTGACCTACCGACATGTTGCCACCGCGCAAATAGATACCCAATATCTTGTCATTATCTTTTGCCAATGCGATATTGCTCAATAGGTCATTCAATCCAACGGTGGTAGTACTTTGTCCGTACATCTCGCCCAATAACGCATCAAACGGATTTTCCTCCGCTGCTTGCTCTACCACTACGCCCTCTAAATCAATGCGATAGATAGTATTCTCCTCTAATTTGGTGGTTGGCGTGGACATCAAATCGCCCATTAACAAACCAAACAAAAAACAGATACCAAAATACACACCAATACCTACAAGGGTTTTACCTAAACAACCCATTTTCTTACGAGGTTCTCCCTCTTTCTTTACAAAAATTGCCATTGTTTTATATCATTAAAATGTTAATACTCTCTCTATCTTCTCTGCTCTCGTTGCCGTGTCGTTGCCGTCTCGTTGCCGTATTCATATCGTAATGGATAGGTAACGAACAAGGGATTTATGCCTTATATAACTTAAAGGACTTGCGGTGGTAAGGCGTTATACCATGTTGTTGTATCGCTTCATAGTGCGCTTTGGTGGGATAGCCCATATTCGTATCCCAGTGATACTGTGGATATTGCTCATGCAAGCGCAGCATATATTCGTCGCGATAGGTCTTTGCCAGCACGCTTGCTGCTGCTATTGACAGGTATTTGCCATCACCTTTCACCACCGTGCGTGCAGGCACTTCCATTACCTGTCCTTCTGGGATATAAGGTTTCCACTTATTGCCATCCACAATCACATGCTGTGGTCGTACCTCCAGTTTATCCAACGCTCGCTGCATACCCACAATGGAAGCGTTGAGGATATTGATACGGTCTATCTCCTCCGCTGTCACTTCCACGACTGCCCATGCCTGCGCATACTGTTCTATCTTAGGTCGTAGGTAATTACGCTCCTTCTCCGTGAGTTGCTTCGAGTCGTTCAGCATCTCCAACCACTGACAGTGTGCCTCGCTCTCCAGTAATTTCGGGTCTAATACCACCGCAGCAGCAAAAACGCCGCCTGCCAATGGTCCGCGCCCTGCTTCATCGCACCCCGCTTCTACCACACCCTCTATATAACACGCCTTCAACATTCTAATTTTGAATTAAAAATTATGAATTTTGAATTAGAATGGATAACCTATTGCGAAATGAAAACTCATGTCCTCCGCCCAATTCAAGCCATTAGGTACAGTACGCCATTGCGTACCTACCTCCTCGCCGTACAACCTACTGGGGTCATACAATTTCACACCAAAGTCCACACGGAATACAAATATCGAAAAGTCCAGACGCACGCCCACACCGTATGCCAACGCTATCTGCTTGTAAAACTCATTCCAGTGGAATTGCCCATGCGGTTGCGTCTCGTAATCAAAAATAGTCCAGATATTTCCTGCATCCACAAAAGCAGCCAACTCAAAGATAGACCACACTTTCGCGCGATACTCCAAGTTAAGATTCATGCGTATATCACCCGACTGGTTGTTGAAATCAATCAAACTACCGCTACCGCGATACCCACCAGGTCCCAAACTACGAGCCGTCCAACCACGCACACTATTCGATCCTCCCGCAAAATATCGCTTCTCAAATGGCACTGCCAACGAGTTGCCGTATGGTACGGCTACACCCAAATCAGCATGATACACCAGTCGGTGCCGCTCGTTGAATATCTGATTATAGGTAAATGCCACATCAGCCTTCGCAAACTGCGCAAAACGCGTATTGAACAGCGTATATTTGCCATCCTCATCCGTTGGAAAGTGAAACGCCTCCGCCAAACCCAACATCAAGTTACCCGCTGTTTCCACATTATAATTCACATTGCTATACGAGCGATACGGACGACGAGCGTTGAACGAAGAATAGTTACCCGAATAACCCCAGCCCACGATAAAATGATTCTCATAGGAGTATTTCAATATATTCGTGGACTGCAAAAACTGATCACGAAACGCATCGCTAATCCATGGTAGATACACATAACTAATATCCACAATACGGAACTGGTGCTGCAAATGCAGTTGCTGCTGACGCAACTGATATTGCAATCCAGCATTGAAAATCGAACGCGTATATTCATCAGGACGGTTTTGGTAGTTGTAATTCAGATCCACTGCCAACGAATTAGGGAATTTCAATCCCATACTGGCCTTGCCCTCTATGGCACGACCACCATTCTGACGCCATTCGTAACTGGCACGCCCATCCACAGTAAACTCCTCTGCACCTCTAAACAAGTTGCGGTTGGCATAGCCTGCCCCAACTGCCACACCCCAATCTCCTGCTGAATAAGTACCTTCTGCCTCCACCGAAACGGTATTCAGTTTGCTCCGCGACAACACGATATGGCAGTCCAACGCATTCTCCGCAATAGAATCAAAACTAATATCCACATACTTAATGGGAGCCAGTTGGTTGAGATTGCTATACGCACGCTCCACGCGCAACTCATTATACATATCCCCCGGACGAATCGGACAATTACGCACCAGCACTTTCTCGCGCAGCAATTTATCACCTATCCATGTAAACTCATAGTCGCCCAATAGCGAAGCACGCATACGCTCCCCCTCTGGAGCACGACCTATCTCATAATCAATATGGAAATGCACACGATTAATCGTATAATGCCTAAAAATGCGCTCTTGCGCCTCTGGCGATAGTTGATTCACATAGTCTTGCAAACATATCGTTAAATCCACTTGCCCCTTCAGTCGCGTACTATCAGCCACAAACTGAATCATCTCGGCATCAAAATAATAGCAACCATTCCTGCGCATTGCATTGGCTATGCGTTGTCGCTCTTGATTCAGCAAATCCACATCAAACTGCATGCCCTCACGCACCAACGAGCGCTGACTCTGTGCTATTTGTTTCAACTCCTCTTGCTGAAAATCCACTCGATAGCGTCTGATAGTATAGGCTTTACCTGCATGAATAAGATAGGTTATATCCACTTTCCGATCCTTAACCGTCATAGAGGTATCCACATCGGCATTGAAATAACCTTTGTTTTGCATCGCTTTTTGCAGTTGCGCCATGCTTCTATCAGTCAGTTCAGGAGAATAAATCACAGGTGCCTCACCTATCCTACGCGCATTTTTGCTTGTCCACTTTGTGGTATCCAACGAAGCAGTGTTGTATATATCCAACTGCAATTTCCAAAAACCCAATATCTCGGTGTTTTGCTTCTGTTGCAGATAATTCTTCAAGTCACTATTCGCCACCTCTTTGGTATCCTCCACTTTGATATTCGCTTTATTGAGCAAATACTCGCCCTGCGGCACAAACTTCGTTGTGTTGCATCCCACCAAACATAGGACTAATCCTATGACCAAACTACACGCACTATTTCTCGCAAACTTCCGCATACTAAAACTCGCTGCAAAATTACAAAAAAAAATGTATATACGCAAGAAAAGTCTATTTTTTTTGTACTATTGCATTTTTTTGCCTAACTTTACTGCAAAAAACGCTATGGTTTATGGGTATATCCGCGTAAGTTCCGACAAGCAGACAGTCGAGAACCAGCGATTTGAAATTCAACGCTTCTGCGAACAAGAGGGTCTGCATATTGATGGCTGGATTGAGGAAACTATTTCCGGCACCAAAAGTTACACCAAACGCCAATTAGGCAGATTACTGCGTAAAACAAAAAAGAGTGATATTATCATTTGCAGCGAGTTATCGCGTTTAGGGCGCAACCTCTACATGATTATGGAGATACTCAGTATCTGCATGTCAAAAGAATGTTTTGTTTGGACCATCAAAGATGGTTATCGCCTTGGCGATGATATCCAAAGCAAGGTATTGGCTTTTGCATTTGGGCTTTCTGCCGAGATTGAGCGCAATCTTATTTCTCAGCGCACCAAAGAGGCATTGGCTCGCTTGCGTGCCGAGGGCAAACATATAGGTCGTCCCAAAGGCTCACCCACCAATCCTATTTATCTTCGCCTTTATCGCCACGATGCCTATATCCGCAAGGCAATGGCAATGGGTATGAGGCAATGTCAAATTGTCAAACGCCTCCACACCAATCGTTCTACACTGCACCGTTATGTCAAAAAGTTCATTACCAACACCCCTAATCGCTCGTAGTCATGACAAAAAAACGACCCTCAATTTTGAGAGTCGTTTTTTCTTTGTAGTGCTACGGGGACTCGAACCCCGGTTTACGGCGTGAGAGGCCGTTGTCCTAGGCCACTAGACGATAGCACCGTGACCGTATGTCATGCTTCCTTTTCGAAAGCGGGTGCAAAGGTACTGCTTTTTTTTGACATGACCAAATATTTT
>JBGVFY010000061.1:0-4755 GCA_045121435.1 Paludibacteraceae bacterium
AAGCGCAATAAACGCCTTTTTATTATGTCTGCAAAATCAGTTAATAGTTAATAATTCCCATTATTCTAACTTTGCGCTGCAAAGGTACGAAAAATAATGTATATGTGCAAGAAAAGTTTACTTTTTTTGCCATAGACTACATTTTTTGACTGTAGCTTCGAGGATAAAGGTGCCCTCGAAGGTACTACATTTTTCTGAATTACACAACTATAATAAAAAAAATCGCACAAATGGCGATTTTGGTTATCGGTGAATTAAAAACTCAAAATTCTTAATTTATAATTCAAAATTCATAATTCTCTTCCCTACTCTTTTATCGGGAAGACACCCGTTGGGCGAAGAATGGTGTATTTGGTCATCTCTTGATTAGAACGGAAACCTACACCCATAATAACCGAAGCCTCACGCGTAATAACAATCGAAGAATCAGAATACACCGACTCGGATTTTTGATCCCAAAACAATAAAGGCGTTTCAAACTGCTCGCCCTCCAAGTTCATCGCCTGCACATTACCACGCAAAGTCCATAATTGAGCAGGCTCGTCGTAATGCGCATAATCAGCCTCCACCGTGGCATCCGCCTGCAAATCTAAGTTGAACTTCTCCAAATAAATACCCTCTGGAAACTCCCAATAGGGCGTGTCAGCCTTATCAAAGACAAGCCATTTCTTGGCTCTAATACGGTAGCGCGTAATGCCCGAATCAGAAATCAATGTAGTTACCTCATCGCCCTCTAACACCGCCATCGTCTTGCGGTCCTCAATAGCACCCGCACGATTACGCACCTCCTTCTTTACACAACCAACCAACACAAAACAAAACAACAACAAGAGAACCACAGGCGTGATTCTCTTATTGTTGGATATGATATTCTGAATATAATTCAAAATTCTTAATTCTTAATTCTTAATTCAAAATTCTTAATTCTTATCTCGCCAAAATGGCTCGAACGATTAATTCAAAATTCCTTCTTACTCAGCCTTTGAACGGCAAGTGGTAGTCTTATTTACCCAACCTCCTACGCGGAATGGTTGACCCTCGTTCAAATCACGGTGGAAGAACACATCCTCTTTGCTTGGGAAGTATTGGCTATAAGTAGCAATCAACTTATTAGCATCGGTTGCGCAAGAAGAATCCACCGTTTTTGCCTTGCGGAACATGTCGCAAGCCACCCAGTACACCGATCGTTGCAAGATAGGATCATCATAAACCTTAGCACTTGCGTAGCAGATACCCATCAACAAATAGCAACGACCATCCTCTGGGTTGATATCCAATGCTTGTTGAGCATAAGCAGCACCCTGTTGATAGTTCTTCATAGATACATACACATTCGCCATGCGATACAAGTAATCCGCTTTATCCTCATCGTTGGTAACCAAAGAAAGGGCTTGTTTGTAGTACTCGATAGCACCTGCGTAATCCTCTTTCTTAATGCACATTTGTGCGCAACCAGCAGCCGACTCACTGGTAGGTTGCAATTTGTGTGAATGCTCTGCCGCAGAGAAATATACCTCGCTATCGGTGCAACCAAGACGACGATAGAGTTTCATAATAGCATCCAATTTCTCGATATCATTTGCACTCTCAGCCACAACACTGGCGTACATTTGGTCCATCTGACCGCAATCAGCAGCACCTGAAGCAGCATACAAGCGATCTACATACGCCTTTTGGCTTTGCGCAGCAGCAGTGTTCTTGCCACCTTTAGCTACGATAGCGTCCAACAAACCAGAAGCCTTTTGATAGTCAGCCAAGAATTGGTCGCTATATTGGTCTGGGTTGGACTTGTAGATATTATAACTTACCTCAACCAACTTGCGAAGTACAGTGATTTGCGAATTTTCGCCCATACCCTCTACAGATTGCTTCAGGCACTCGTATGCCTTTGTACCCAACTCATCCTCAGGATAATAGGTCAGATAGTCCATACCCTTCAAGCCCAATACATACGCGTCTGGATATTTTGGGTCATCAAAGAATTTGATACGCTCATCATGCAACTTCATCAGCATCTCGCGCCATTGGTTTTTCTCCTCTGGTGTTTGTGCATTGTTCCACTTGTATTCCAAAATCTTGTTACCATCGGTGAAAATGGTTTTGTTGAAATCAGGACGACTTTGATAGAGTTTGCTCCAGTTCTCGTAAGCATCATCATATTGCTCTGCTTTCACAGACTCGTGGCTCAACGAGAGCAACATCAAGCATTCCTCGTCATCCAATACTTCTACCACAGGTGCAACCACTTCTTCCACCTGCCCTTTACCTTTCTTGGCTTTCTTCTGTGCGAAGCCAACCATAGGAACCATTGCACAAAGTGCAAAAATCAAAAGTTTTTTCATCATTTTTGTTTTATTTTATTGTTTTATAATTTACGCTTAAAGAACCAATTCTCCGCAATAGCCGCACTTATCACCAGACGCAACGAGTTTTCGCTCAAAGTCTCTTGGTTCAGTGCTCCGCGGTGTGTGTACTCCACAGTAGTATTGATTACAGTGCCCACCGTACGCAATGGCAGGCCAAAACCTAAGGATACGCCAAACTCAGGAATGTCAGAAACCATGGCATAGGAAGTGGTATAGTTAGCACCTAATCGCCAGCATACGCGGTCAATATAGTCTCTGCCCAATGGGTCATGGCGATACTCCGCACCCACAGCCCAACGCTGACGCGTGCTGAGCACATTTTGTTTGTCGAAATACTTGGTTTGTGTCCAATCTTGGCACTGATAATCCACCGCCAAAGTCAAACGATTAGCATAGGTATAACTAATACCTGCGCCATACATCATAGGCATCTCAAAGGCATTCGCCATGGTTGCCACCGTGTCGTTGGTAGTAGTTTCAATCTGCAAATAATCGCTCTTTGAGAAACGCTGTTTGTTCTCAAACACGCCACCTAACACCACTGTATGCTTGCCAAAAGTATGGAATAGTTGTGCACCATAGCGCAATCGTAAACTGCCGATTGACAGGTAGTCTGTTTGTGAAGCACCATTCACATTCGACTCTGCAAATGTCTGCGTACGCATCTTAGTCAAGTCACCAAACATATAGTACGCATTCACGCCCAATGCCACCCAATCGCAGATATTGAAACTCAAACCGCCATATACCTGCGTGAAACCGCCTTCACCCGAATAGGTGTGCGTATAGTGGTAATCCGAGTTAATCGAATCAGACAACGAGAAATTGTATCCCACTGCCGAATAAGGCGTTACACCCGCTGATAGGGCAATATGCTGACGCCAAAGTGGCATTTGCAGGGTTACATACTCCAAGTTTCCGTTCATGCGATTGCGTTGTCCATAGGCGTCACCATAATTGGTGTAGAGCAACGATCCCGCAATGTCAAACATAAATGTCATTGAGTCGCAAGCCGTATATGAAGCAGGTTGTGCAGGGTTGATTGCCTTGTTTGAACGCAAACCAAGACCTACTCCACCCATCGCACGATACGACGCAGGCAAGTTATCACTCAACTCACCATAACCAAAACGCGAGCTGGGGGAAGAAGTGGCATTTTGCGCCCACATACCCGCTGCCATCACGCTGGCAAATACTAATACAATATATCGTTTCAAATTCATAATCTAATCACTAAACACTAAACAGTAGCGCAGCGTCCACTAAACCCTAAACTATATTCCAAAATACAATTCAACCCAATCAGCACCAAGTGAGGTTCACCGATTACATCTTTTTTCATTGCATCTAATATATAAGGTGCGTGTCCGCCCGTAATATAGGTGGTAAATGGTGTTTTCTGTTCTTTCAGCGCACGCATATACCCCTTCACTTCAAAGACTATGCCACGAACCACCCCCACCGCAATCGCCTCCTTCGTATTTTTGCCAAACAGCGGACGAAAAGCATTCTCTTCTACTTCCACTTTGGGCAGTTTCTTAGTCATCTGATTCAATGCGGTCAAACGCATTTTCATACCAGGAGCAATATTACCGCCCAAAAATCCCTTCTCCGCCGACACAAAGTCATAGGTTATTGCCGAACCGGCATCCACTATCAGCAGATTGCTATTCGGGCACAAATGCGCTGCACCCACAGCTGCTGCTATACGATCATGTCCCAGCGTTTCTGGCGTCTGATAGCAGTTGCCAATAGGCAGAGGGGTAAAATGATCGAACAACACAAATCGTTTCGACAACCGATTGAGCGCATTCACCACCGCTGGCTCTATATTCGCTACAGACGACACAATGCTGTTCGAGATAGGATACAAGGAGAACAAGCGTTCTACATCCGCACTCGTAAACACCCTATAAATCAGGTTTTTAACAATCACTCCGTCCTTAAACAGAGCCACCTTCGTGCGCGAATTTCCTTGATCAATACACAGGTTCATATCCTTGCCTATAAACTCTAAATAGTAGCGAAGCGTTCACTAAACACTCACACCTACGCCTCGTACAAGAAACGCTTGATACTTTTCTTTGGCGTTTTCTCAAACTCGTGTGTATATATCCTCAGTTCGTTAATCTGCTCGTAAGCAGCCAGTTGCTGATTCACGGCCTTGCGATTTTCTTCCATCACCACTTCCAATTGTTCTTGGGTGAGTTTATCGGCATCCACCGCCTCAAAATCAGGGCATACCAATGCCACCAACTTAGTATCTTTCTGCAGCACCAGCGACTCCAATACATAAGGCATATTATTAATCTTTGCCTCAATCTCTTCAGGATAAATGTTTTGTCCGCTTGGACCCAACAACATGGTTTTGCAACGACCTTTGATATAG
>JBGVFY010000062.1:0-5020 GCA_045121435.1 Paludibacteraceae bacterium
TTTTATATAGACTATTTAGCCTCTTTTATCATATCCTCAGCAAGCTCCAACTGGCGATAGAAGTCCTCGCCAAAGGCGCGAATAATAGGCTCTTTCAAGCCCTTATATACGGGCAAACCGAGCTTCTTGCCGCACTCACGAGCTGAGCCACACACTGCCCAACGGTGGTAGTTCAAGCCTGCGCTACCGTTACGGAAGCGAGCCACACGAATGGGATACAAGTGACACGAAATGGGCTTAATAAATGAACACTTACCCTCACGATATGCGCGCTCAATGGCGCAAAATGTAATGCCATCCTCCTCAAAGGCATAGGCACACGCAGCGTTATCAACCAATGGAGTAGTATAGTCGCCATCGGCATCTACAACCATAAAGCCCTGCTCCTCGATTGCGGCGCGACCCTCCTCGGTCATATAGGGAGCGTAGTTCTCCCACTCCTCCTCAAGGATGTCCACCTCGTCAATATCAAGCGGAGCACCAGAGTCGCCCTCTACGCAGCAGATACCCTTACACTTTGACAAGTCGCAGCAGAAGTTCTCGCGCAAAATATCAATGCTAACTATCTTATTATCAATCTCTATCATGGTGTTATCTATTAAGGGTTGTAGATATCCTTATAGCGGAACGAAAGTATCTCATAGACCATGTCGTGCAGCTGCTGAGCCTCCTTGCTGTCGGGATTAATAGCCTTAGCCTTATTGAAGTCGTTAATGGCCTTACCCCACTCGTTGTGCTGGAAATAGCACTTTCCGCGCTCTATATAGAGCACCTCGCGCTCATCACCACTCTCAATCATAGATGTGAGGCGCACAATGCGGCCTGCTGGTGTCCACAACTGATTCTTCACGATGTAGTCCGACACCGAGGGGCTTACCATTGCCGAAATATCCTCGCCGCGCTCAGCCTTGCCACGCACCTCGGTAGATGAGAACTCAACGAATGGTGCATCCTCAAGGATAGTTACCCTATCGGCGAACTTCTCAACCTCGTAACCCTTGCGTGGATATACATAAATCTTGTATTCGTTCAGGATGCGCTCGTAGTCCTTCCACTCATCAAAGCGCGCCCAGATGTCGCTGCCAGTGATGATTGAAAACTCCATATCAGCACCATGATTTTCCTTGAGGTAATCGAGGGTATTGATTGTATATGAGGGTTTTTCAAGCACAAACTCTACAACCGAAGGCAATATACGCTCGGGGTAACGCGACTCCTTGCAAGCCATCTCTACCATCTCATATCGTGCATACTCGGGCGTCTGCAACACATCGGCCTTGAAGGGATTTTGGGGCGAGATGACAAGTGCCACCTGGTCTGCCAAGTCCTTGTCGAGTGCATACTCCGCAAGTGCTATATGTCCATTGTGTATTGGGTCGAAAGAACCGAAATACAACAACATACGCTTCTTCATATCTTATTTTACTTTAAGAAATTATCAATAATTGCTGTAGCCTCGTCAACCGCCACATCCAAGACATCGTTAACTACTACATGGTCAAAGTCAGGGGCCTTTGTAAGCTCAAAATCGGCCTTTGCAATACGCTTGAGGATAACCTCCTCGCTGTCGGTACCACGGCCACGCAAGCGGCGCTCCAGCTCCTCCACCGATGGAGGCATGATAAATACTGAGCAGGCATCCTCGCCAAAGAGGCGCTTGAGGTTGATGCCACCCATAACATCCACATCGAAGACGATAACATTACCCTTCGACCAGATGCGCTCCATCTCGCTCTTAAGTGTGCCGTAGCATGTACCAGCATATACCTCCTCCCACTCTACGAACTCGTCACGCTCTACACGCGCGCGGAACTCCTCGTTAGTGAGGAAGTAGTAGTCTACGCCATTCTGCTCCTTACCGCGTGGAAGACGCGATGTGGCAGAGATTGAGAACTCAAACTGCGGAAAGCGCTTCAAAAGTTCGCGAACAATAGTGGTCTTACCCGAGCCACTTGGGGCTGAAAATATCACTAATTTACCCATATTTGCGTGCTTTATAAAATATTGAGTACCTGCTCCTTAATCTTCTCGAGCTCATCCTTCATCTTAACTACAAGGCGCTGCATATTTGCCTCATTCGACTTCGAGCCCATGGTGTTAATCTCGCGGCCAAGCTCCTGAGCAATGAAGCCAAGCTTGCGACCTGGAGCCTCCTCCTCGGCTGCAACCTCACGGAAGTAGTTGCAGTGATTATCGAGGCGCACCTTCTCCTCGGTGATGTCGAGCTTCTCGATGTAGAATATCATCTCCTGCTCGAGGCGGTTGTTGTCAACCTCAAGCTGAAGCTTCTCGATGTTCTCACGAATGCGGTTCTTGATTGTCTCAACGCGTGCACCCTCGAACTGCTCCACCTCGTGGCGATACCTCTCGATAAGGTCGATGCGACCCAAGAGGTCAGCGATAAGGATTGCACCCTCCTGAATGCGGAAGTTATTCAATTCACTACATGCTGCCTTTGTAGCCTCAATGATTGCAGCAAGCTCCGCCTCCGATACCTCGCGCTCCTCGCTTGTGACAACATCGGGCATGCGCAATATCGCCTTAAGGAAATAGTCGCTATCGGCAATTACAGCATTCTCCGCGCACACCTCGCGCAACTCCTTTGCATAAGCCTTGAATGCCTCGCGGTTGATGTGTGCAGAGGTCTCGGCCGTAGCCGCCTCGAACGACACGAAGCAGTCCACCTTACCACGCTGCAACTCGCGAGTGATGATGCTACGCATCTCCGCCTCCGCAGCGCGATATTTGCCTGGCAACTTGATAGATAGATCGAGCTGCTTTGAGTTTAGTGAGCGTAGTTCCACGCGTATCTTTTTGTCGTCTACCATGGCCTCGCCCTTACCGAAGCCCGTCATTGACTTTATCATAGTTTCAATAGTTTTGATACATTTATTTCAATCTACAAAGATACAAAACTATCTTACAATATCAAAAAGTTTGGGCGCGTAAAAAGAAAAAGAGAGTGAATAAAAAGTGTATTTTGTCGTTACGCTTGCCCTCAAAATGCTCATTTACGCTCAGTAAACTCCGCTTTTTCGGGCTTCGCAAGCCTAAAACTACATCTTTTTATTCACTCTCTTAGGTTATGGGGCTGGCTGAGTTACTTTTTAGTCAGCCCCATTAACTGCTTCATCAATGCGCCTATGTAAGCACTCCATAACCTCAAAGAGCGTCAGTACATTAAAGCGTTCTTTCATAATTTTAAGAGGGCATATTATTGGGCCTCCACAGGTCTCAATTGTAATATTATCATCGGGCTTGTTTCCCGCAAAAACCACTCTATATTCATCATTATCTCCATAGCAGAATCCTATAAACGACCCCTCGCCCGCGTGGTACTCATAGGCACAAATGCGCACTCTATCGCATAGCTCTCCCTCAAGGCAAATTGTGAGAAGTTCTGGGTTAAGATCTATATTAACCCAGCTATTAAGGCTATCTATATTAGTTTCAAGGATATAATCCTCCTCCCAATTATTGATTACTTCTACAAATCCTTTAGACCTAATAAATCCTTCGGCATCTTGAACACCATTAACATAAGTTCTGTAGATTGGTTCGGCATCGTTGTAGTTAGCGAAGAACTCCGCTATAAAATCGTAATACATAATATATAACTTTTAATTGTTCACTACAAAGTTATATATTATTTTTGACAATTTGTGTCAAAGTCTAATAAAACGATTATCTATTCCAGACCTTAAATTCCCAATCTATAAGAGCAACATCTTTGATAACTGCTCTTAATTTATTTTGAATAGTTATGTATTCATCTCTAGAAAGCTGACTCCAAGGTGTATTATTTACAGAGAAATCATTGGGGAATTTATCTCTTGCTTTATCCAAAATGATACTATCAATAGGAATATGTAAGAATGAGTATATCTTGTTTAGCCAGTCACACTGACCTTCGTATAGTACGCATAGATATTTCATTGTCATGTTAACCCATTTCTGAGCCTGACCATAGGTTATTTCTGCAATAGTTTGATTATCATAACAATCAATTATACGCAAACAAAGAGAATCGTGAAATTCATCATATTTTTCTACGGTGTCAATACTCTTACGCTTTTTTATTTCGGTCTCAATCAATTCAACAACTATGGTGCGGCAGTCATTCTTCACCATTTGGTTCACACCTTTTTCAAATCTTATTGTTCGACACATGTCTCGGTACGCTCTGTTAGCAGCAGCTTTTTCATTATTTTTCTCTGTACCGAATACGCAGATTCGATAAAAATTCTTAATATTTTCGTTCATGCGATGCAGATATTTAGTGGTAAATAATGATGATATACATCATTGAGATGTGGCGCTATTATATACAAATGTATAAATAATTTTCTATATTGACAAGCTTTGCAGAAATAGCCGGTTGGAATTTGGATGGTTTATGTTGGGGAGTCTCTTTCATCGCTAACTATTTGGGTAAATTTCGTACCACGCCAATTTCTTGTCAGAGTGGTGATAATTTACCACCGATAAAGAAATTGGGTTGGATGGATAGTACTTGTCGTACATTCCATTCAACCCAATGATTGAGGTGGCGAAGTATCGCCACTATCACAAGAAATTATTACTCCTCGAATGAGTGAATAACAACGCCTGAACGCAACTTAGGCTCAAACCAAGTAGTCTTGGGAGGCATGATGTTGCCAGTGTCTGCGATGTCGAAGAGCTGCTGCATTGATACTGGGTACAACGCGAAAGCAACCTTCATCTCGCCGCAGTCAACACGCTTCTGCAACTCGCCCAAACCACGGATACCGCCTACGAAGTCGATACGCTTTGAAGTACGGAGGTCAGCGATGCCGAGAACCTTGTCCAAAACGAGGTTAGAGAGAACTGATACATCGAGAACGCCGATAGGATCGTTATCGTCGTAAGTACCCTCCTTAGCAGTCATAGAGTACCACTCGCCATCGAGGTACATTGCGAAGTTGTGCAATGCGTTAGGAGTGTAGATATCTGCACCCTTCTTCTCAACTACGAATGACTCGCCAACAGCTGCCAAGAA
>JBGVFY010000063.1:0-16047 GCA_045121435.1 Paludibacteraceae bacterium
TAAAGTACACTCCTGGCTTCATTGCTCCAGTGATGGGCGACACCTACCTCAAGCAACACGACGCTCCAGAGGACATCGAGTACTACTTGTGCGGTCCTCCTATGATGTCAAAGACTGTGCTTGACCTCTTGCACTCGCTCGGCGTAGAAGATGATATGATTATGTTCGATAACTTCGGTGGTTAATTCGAAGGATTTAAATAAAAATAGAGGGCTCAAAAAGAGTCCTCTATTTTTATTTACCATATTGATTCCCAAAATCATCATGAGCAAATACACAGTATTTTCTCACAAAGGCAGCGTCCGAATTTCGGTGGTTAATAGGATAGTGATAGGAAATAGATGTGCTACAGATAGGATAGTGATGTGCCACTATCAACCCGTCAAGAACCCGTTATGAACCCGTAATTGGTAGCATGGCGGTAAGGTTCAGTGAGAGGAAGCTCCATTGCTTATCCACCGCTTATCCACCGCTTATCCACCCGATAAATGACCCTACAAAATGACCTATCACTCAAGATTTCTCCGCAGGTTATCATAATTCTACGATTGTGATGCCTGCCCCACCCCTGTCTGGGTCGCCATCATGGAAGGAGATGTCGCCTGATTTGAGTCGGCGCATGCTCTTCTGGCGTTCAGCCAGATAATCACGAACCACTTGTTTGAGAGCACCTGTACCTGTACCATGGAGGATAGACACTTGCTCGGCATTGACCATTAAAGCATCATCAATATAAGCAATTAAGGTCTCTAAGGCTTCATCCACACGCATACCACGTATATCCAACTCACGCGAGAAACTCAATTTACGGCGACGAAGCTCATCAGCCACATTACTAGACACCATCTTCTGAGAAGCCGTAGCACGAGTAGGCGATGGCGCCTCCTGAATCAATTTAGCAGGATTTTTTGTCAGGATCTTCAGATCGCTCAGATCACGCAAAACCTTTCCTTGTTTCTGATGGGATGGATTAGCCACATCCGCTTTAGCAGATGCAGCAGATTTATTGGATTGATCTTCCACCTTTGTCTTCAGCGATTCCACTTTTTTACGAGCGGCTTGGGTGGCTTTCTTCTCGGCTTTAGCCTCCTTAATCTCGCGGATAGTGCGCTCAATGGTAGCATTACTCCTGCGCAAAAGGTCGGCTGCTTCGGCATTCGCCTCCTCAATAATGGCGCGTTTCTTGGCCTTAATACCCGCCAGTTGCTCCTCATAGTGCGCTATTTTCTCCTCGAGGTGCTTCTCGCGTTGGCGGATATTCTGGCGTTTATTCTCCCAATAGCGTTTGTCGCGCGCAATGTCTTGCAAGTGCTTGTCGTAGTCGATATGCTCCTCGCCCACAATATCCGTAGCGCGTTGGATAATCGTTTCGGGCAGACCAATCTGACGCGCTATCTCCACCGCAAAACTACTACCTGCCTGACCAATAGAGAGTTGGAAAAGTGGTTTGAGTTGTCCGCGGTCGTAGAGCATAGCACCATTAATAATACCCTCGGTACGCTCGGCGAGGTGTTTGAGATTGCCATAGTGGGTAGTAATGACACCAAAAGCCTTTTGCTCATTGAGTTGCGAGAGTACTGCTTCGGCGATCGCACCACCAATCATAGGTTCGGTACCTGTACCAAACTCATCAATCAATAGCAATGTTTGTGCATCGGCATAACGCACAAAATGCTTCATATTACGCAAGTGGGATGAGTAGGTAGAGAGGTCATCCTCAATGGACTGCTCATCGCCAATATCAATCAAAAGTCGCTTAAAAAAGCCCATGGTACTCGCCTCGCTCATTGGCACAGGCAAGCCACATTGCAACATATATTGCAACATCGCTACCGTCTTGAGGCAGACCGACTTACCACCTGCGTTAGGTCCACTGATAACGAGTACCCTCTCGCCTTTCGCATCTTGCCTTTCGCCTAATAACCTAATATTCAGCGGCACAACCGTCTTGCCCTGACGGCGGAAATTGAGGAGCAGTACAGGGTGGTATGCCTCGCGCCAATCAATCATTGGGCGTTTGCTGAGTTCAGGCACAATGGCGTGCATGTCTATCGCAAACAGGGCTTTAGCACGAAGGAAATCTACTTCTCCGAGGTAGGTTTCGGTTTCTAAGATATTGGGTATTTCGGGTCGCAGTTGTGCGGTAATCTCCAACAGAATACGAATACGCTCACGGCGTTCTTCGCCCTCTAATTCGCGGATACGGTTATTGGCTTCAACCACCTGTTGTGGTTCGATAAAGACCGTTTTACCCGTAGCAGACTCATCGTGGACGATACCACCAATCTTGCGTTTGTAGGCAGGTGGTACAGGTAGCACTAACCTACCCTCGCGCATGGTGGGCGCAGCATCTTTGTCGAGAATACCCTCAGCCTGCGCTTGACGCAGAATAGCATTGAGCGCACGACTGACTGAACCCTGCGAAGCAGAGATCTCTTTACGGATACGCTCCAGTTCGGGCGAAGCATTATCGCGCATCTTACCATAGCGATCAAGGAGGCGGTCAATTAAGGCGATAATCATGCCTACCCCCGTCCCCTCCCTGAAGGGAAGCGAGAGCGTAGATTGGTTATCAGATAAAAGCGGATACTTAACCCTGTCTAACGCACCAAAGAAGCGTTCGAGTTGGGCAGAATAGTCGAGCATCTTGCGCAGGGAAAAGAGTTCGGCCTCATCCATGAATAGTCCCTCAATACGAATACGCGAGAGTGCCTCGCGCAAATCGTAAATCTCGCCATGCGGAAAAGCCAACGATGGGTCGGTCAGCACCCCCATCATCTCGCGAACACGCGCCAAGAGATCGCGCACAGCAGGATAATGCGTGAGCCACTGCATAGCGTCCACACGCTCTTTGCCCAAAGAGGACATACAACAACCTTTCAAACCATCGCGAATGACCTGAAAGTCGATTTTCTGTTCTATGTTTTGTGGGTATATCATCTAAATTCAGGAAACTGGGAACCGGAATTGCCCTAACCTAACAAACGAATATCTTTCAGCACCTTAGCACCTGCGGCTTGGTTGAGTTTAGCAACCAATTCATGGCGGATATCAAATAGTTGCGCTTTGAGCGCAGCAGAGCGGATATGCACATAGAGTATGCCATTCTTCACTTCGCTTTCTCCCATATATTGCACCACCGTCTGCCCCAATACTTGAGGCAAGAGCGCAAGTACCTTGCGCTCCAACAATGGTTGTTCCAATTCAGAACCATGGATAAAATCCGCCAATAATTCGCCTATAGGACGAGCCTTATGTATCTCTCTTTCTGCCACTTAGCGCAAGTCTAATCGTTGTTGAGTGGTTAATGGCGTACCGTATGGAATACCATTGAGTTCATATAGACTTTTGAGTTTTATACCATATCGCTGTGCTATATCCCAAGCGGTGTCATCGCCACGGAAGTAATAGGTAGGATAGCGACGTTCAGCACGCTTTTTCTTGGGATAGATATATACGATATCGCCCTCTTTGAGTTCGCGTGTGTCTAAAGCATCGTTGTACTTGCGCAAGGTGCGCTCGCGCATATTGAGGAACAACGCCAACGAAGCAAAAGTCTCCGTTGAACCTGCAATAATATAGCGTACACCATTGCGGCGACCCGAACGATGATTATGGAACAACTCCAAATCCTCCATTGGAGGCATAGGATAATCTTCCACCTGTTCATTTTCGGGCTCTACGAAAGCCACCTTAGTGTCGTCTTCTTCGATGAAAAGTTTTTTTTTACTAACCGCACCTGACTTTACAAGACTCTTGCTGAAGGTCAGTTCGTTGAGTTCGTACAACTCAATAAGGCGAATCAACTTCTCAGGATACTTAGGATCGGTAGCATAGCCACACTCGCGAAGACCGCGTGCCCAACCTTTGTAGTTCCCCACCGACAACTCGAACAAACTGGCATAATGTTTGCGCTTCAAGAACAAAGAGTGGTCCTCGTAGGAGTCTGCCACATCCGCATACTTGCGAAAACATTCGTTTGCGCGATTATCATTGTGTTTGTAGGTCTTACCGGCCCAATCGGATGTGCATTTAATACCAAAATGGTTATTTGCCTTGGTTGCCAATTCAGATTGACCTGCACCCGATTCCAACAAGGCTTGTGCCATCGTGATAGAGGCTGGAATGTCGTATTTGCGTTGTTGCTCAATCGCAATGTGGCTATACTTATCAATATACGCTTGATAAGCAGCATTTTTCGATTGCGCCCATATAGTAGCACACAATACACAAGCACTGATAATACAGAATAATTTCCTCATAGTCTATAAATTTGCTGCAAAGGTAGTAAAAAATTTGGAAATATACAAAAAATATACTACCTTTGCACGAATTTTGTAAGAAATATCAGAAAAAATAGTTTTGTTATGAAGAAGATTTTTATTTTGCTTTTGCCTTTGTTGGCGTTGGTGGGTTGTGGAAACTCATATACCTACAACGGATTTACAGTAAAAAGTTACGATGTGCATATTGATGCATCGGATTGGCAATATACCAACTACACCGCCGCTAATGGTAGTCCTTTTGCCAATAACTATTTCTATTGCACGGTAGAAATGCCCGAAATCACTTCTTCGGTATTTAACGAAGGAGAAGTACAAGCGTATATCGTTTACGAGAAACGCACACAAAATGCCTTCAAACACCTTCTGCCTTATGTCCGCCACTATGAAGAACAATTGGCAAATGGTAATTGGAACTACTACACCGAAACAGTGGATTGCGTGTATGGTGTAGGTTGGGTAGAGTTCAATTATCGCGCCAGCGATTTTGCCTACGAGGATGATGTGAATATCAATCCAAACGATATGGACTTCACCATTGTGATTTCCACAAGAAACTGATAGTAAGGGCATTAGCAAATCATGTCCGACTTATCTCTATTGATTAGCGAACACCTGCACGATAATGTGCAGCAGTTGGCGTTGCAGCGTAATCGGTTTCCGCAGTTGTCGGATACCGATTTCCGTTTTCTACTGCAACAGATAGAAGGCAGGCAACGCACCAAAGACAAACTGCCTACCTTTGCACAGATAGCAGATTGGTGGTATCCCGTGCGCCTATCCTGCGAACAATGCAGCAGCGAAACCACCGCACGGTACAAAGCGCAGGTGATTAGGCAATTAGACAAGAGCCACGATATACTTATTGACCTTACGGGTGGGTATGGTGTGGATACCTATTTCCTATCCGAGTATGTCCAAGAGGCACATTATGTGGAACGCAATGCCGATTTGTGCGCCATTGCGGAGCATAATTTCTCGCTCTATCGTCCGAAGATACAGGTACACAACACCACCGCCGAAGAGTTCCTTGCCTCCTTGCCAATATCCAATAGCCCATATCCCATATCCAATACCCTCATCTATCTCGACCCTGCTCGCAGAAGTCAGTCAGGCAGTAAGGTATTCCGCATAGAAGACTGCGAACCTAATGTAATACAACTGCTCCCTACCCTTCGCAAATACGCTACTACTATTCTTATTAAATTTAGCCCTATGTTGGACATTACGGCTGCCATGCAATCGCTTGGTAACGAATGGAATGTGCATGTAGTGGCGGTTCAGAACGAGGTGAAAGAGGTGCTATTCGTTACAGGCTGTGGCACTATCCATGCGGTGAATATACACCACCAACAAACAGACACTTTCTCACTGACCCAAGAGGCAGAAAAAAACGCGCTATGCTCTTTGGCGCAAACAATAGGCACCTATCTATACGAACCCAATGCTGCTATTATTAAAGCAGGTGCATTCCGTTTAATCGGTGAACGCTACGGACTTGCCAAATTGGACTCCAACACCCATCTCTACACCTCAGACACCCTCCTACCCGACTTTCCTGGTCGCGTATGGGAAGTAGTAGATACAGAGATCAAAGATCCTAAGAAGCAATTAGACACCAAAGCAAAATACAGCATTATCTCGCGCAACTATCCGCTATCGCCTGAGCAAATACGCAAGAAATACCGTCTGCCAGATGGCGATGATTATTACCTGATTGGTGCGCGCCATCAGGGTAAACCTGTACTTATCCTTGCTACGCGTAACTATAAACCGGTAGCCGGAATCCGGAAATAGGAATCCGGTAGCCGGAAGCCGAAAACCACAAAAAAGAGGCTCAACGCCTCTTTTTTTTACTTATACATAAATCGCTTGATACTGCGTTTTGGTGTTTTCTCAAACTCTTTCTCTACCAATTCGATAGCGGTTACTTGGCTATAATTAGGCAACTGCTTATTGAGTTTCTGTAGGTTCTCCTTCATCACATCTTCCATCGTTTTACCTTGCAGCACCTCTGCTTTGGCTAATGATGGGTCGCTGTAAACCAATGCCACCAACTTGTGCTCGCGATCCACTACCACAGATTCAGTTATGAGAGGCAGACTATTCAATTTATCCTCAATCTCCTCTGGGTAAATGTTTTGTCCGTTAGGGCTGAGCAACATATTTTTGCTGCGTCCACGCAAGAAGAGGTTACCATCTTTATCAATGATACCGAGATCGCCAGTACGCATCCAACCATCTTTGGTAAATGCCTCTTTGGTGGCTTGTTCGTTCTTGTAGTAGCCTGCCATTACATTCACGCCACGCACTTGCAATTCGCCCTCTTTCTTGGTTGGGTCCTCGCTGTCGATACGCAGTTCCATGCCCACAATACTCTTACCACATGAGCGATAGAGGTATTTTTGCCATTTCTCGTATGTAATCAGCGGAGCACACTCGGTCATACCATAACCCACGCAATATGGGAAGTGCATATCGTGCATACATTTCTCTACTTCCTCGTTGAGCGCAGCGCCACCGATAATCAGGAAGCGCAAATGCCCACCAAAGGCTTGCAACAAGGTATTACGCACTTTCTTATGCAGCAAACATTTGATACCTGGAGTCTTCCACAACACCTTCATTACGGGCTTGTTAATCACTGGCAGTACCTTACCTTTGATAATCTTCTCAATCACCAATGGCACAGTCAGAATCATAAACGGATGCACTTGTGCAAACGCCTTCATCAGGGTGGTTGGCGTTGGGGCTTTGGTCAAGAAATACACCTCAGCTCCGTCACACACTTGGTACAAAAACTCGAACATCAGTCCAAACATATGTGCGATAGGCAACATCGACAGCACCTTATCGCCGGATTTATGCGGAATCTCTTTCACTGCGAAATCGATATTTCCCGTCAAGTTCTTGTGGGTTAGCATTACGCCTTTAGGATTGCCCGTAGAACCAGAGGTGTAGTTGATCAGTGCCAACTCATTGGCATTATCCGTTGGGTAGTTCAAATCGGCTTGGTTATACCCTTTGGGATACTCCTCTGCAAAAGCCGTATCTACAGTAGCGTACGCCTTAGCAAGTTCCTCATTAGCAGCGAATTGCAAACTGAAATCATCCATCAATACGATAGCCGACAAATCAGACATATTTTCTGCCTTAATCTTTTTAAACACATTAGGACCTGTGTATAGCAATTTAGCCTCCGAGTGATTAACCAAATTCTCTACCCCTTCACCTGTAAAATCGGGCAAGATACTGACAGTAACCGCCTTATATGTCTCCACAGCCAAAAACAGCACACCCCAGTTAGAGCAGTTGCGTCCGCACAATGCAATCTTATCCCCCTCCTTTATGCCCAACAAACGGAATGTAGTGTGCAAACGAGCGATTTGCACAGCCAACTCACCGTATGTGTATTGCGTTGCGCCATCCAAATCTTTCATCGCCAAATCCGACCACTTGTTCGTAATCGTGTGTTGGAGATAACTTAAGTAATGTCTCAATTCCATAATAATATCATTTTACGCTCAATCATTGAGCACTAAATTATTTTTCGCTGCAAAGATAGTACATTATTTTCGAACGCGCGTTCAAAAACCATGCTTTTTTTTATTTTTCCCTTAATTTTTGTCCTTTTTTATTAAATTATACAAATAATTGTACTGTTCAGGGAATATACTGAAGTTCATGGGCACACCCGAGCGACCAGGGTCCCAACCGTCTTTAATGTGCAAAAACATGTGTGCGGTGGTTTCAATAGGCACATCTCCACGCACATCACCAGCGCGCATACTATTTTTAATAGCCTGTACCCAAAGAGTCAATTCATGTTCATACATGCGGCGTGCTTTCTTGAACAATTCAGGAAAACGGCTATACGCAGTATACATTACCGTTACGACATTCGAGGTATTGATATTTTTATTCTCCACCTGCTCGTAGAACTCCTGCAATTGATTCATGTAGTAGAGCATTGCCTCAATCATATCAGGGATTGTAGAATTTTCTTTCACCTTATCCAATGCGCGTTGTTTGGGCTTAATCAAAAACATTTCCACCACTTCTTGAAACAACTCATCTTTGTCCTTAAAATAATAATATAAGGTGCCACGCCCCATATTCAGTGCTAATTGCAAATCTGTAATCGACACATTGGCATACCCCTCAATCATATACAACTCCAATGCTTTCAGTAAGATTTTATCCCTTCTATCTTCTATCATAATTGTTGATTATATTCATTTTCGGCTGCAAAGGTATAAAAAAAAAATCGTATCTGCAACATTTTTTCAAAAAAATGAACGATTGTTCGAAAATTATGCGCTACATTTGCCGCCGATTTGGTACAAAATTTGTATCAATACTAGTAAATCTAGTACTTCTAGACCAACTAGTACAACTATAAAAAAATAAAAATTAAGCTTATGAAAATCAAATCAGCAAACGTGCTAATCACCGGAGGAGCTTCTGGTATTGGCAAAATTATGGGGCGAATGGCGTTGGAGAAAGGGGCGAAGGCGTTGATTATTTGGGACGTGAATCAAGAGGCATTAGAAACTACAGCTGCTGAACTCTCCTCGCGCGGGCGCGTATATATCTATAAGGTGGATATCACCAACAGCGACCTTGTAGCCCAAACTTACCAACAGATTAAGCAAGAAGTGGGTGCCATTGACATCCTCATCAACTGCGCTGGCATCGTGCGTGGCAACAAAACTTTCGACCAACAGACCGTGCAGGACATCCGTCTCACCTTTGAGGTGAACACCATTGCGCCAATGGTCATTGCGCAGCAAATCCTACCCGACATGATTGCACGCAACCGTGGTCATATCTGCAATATCGCTTCGGCGGGCGGTATGCTCAGCAATCCCAAGATGTCCGTCTATGGTGCCAGCAAGTGGGCTATGATTGGTTGGAGCGACTCCGTGCGCATCGAACTCCAGCAGATGAAGTCTAATGTGCATTTCACCACCATTGCCCCCTACTATATCAATACGGGCATGTTCAACGGTGTACACTCCAGTATCTTCCCTATCCTAAAACCCGAACCTACTGCCAAGAAGATCCTGCGTGCTATTGAACGCAACAAGATTTTCGCGGGCATACCTTTCGGCTTCCATTTCATTCGTTTCTGGCAAGCCATACTGCCTTTCCGTGTCTTTGACTTCGTTTTTGGCACAGTTTTTGGTATTTATCATGCAATGGACAACTTCACAGGAAGAAAATAATTATGCAAAACTATATCACCACTACGCTGCTGTCACAGCGTGCCTACTTCCGTTCGGGTGCTACCCTGCCCCTCTGTTTCCGCCGTCAGATGCTGCGCAAACTTTCTGACGCCATGCACCAATACGAGAAACCACTCGCCGAAGCGCTGTGGACCGACCTCCACAAGTCTTACGAGGAGGCATACCTCACCGAACTCAGTATCGTCTATGGCGAAATACGCAACCATCTCCGCCACCTCTCGAGCTGGGCAAAGCCAGAACGCAAGTCTTCGCCTTTGGCTATTCTGCCTGCCAGCAGTCGCATTATCAAGGAGCCACTCGGCAACACACTCATTATTGCGCCCTGGAACTACCCTGTCCAACTGCTGCTCAACCCATTAGTTGGTGCAATATCAGCAGGTTGCACTGCTTTTCTCAAACCTTCGCCCTACGTACCCAATGTGTCGCGCGTACTCACCGAGATGATTCGTGCCACCTTCCCCGAGGAGTATATCGCTATCGTGGAAGGCAACCGTCAAGTCAATCAAATGCTGCTCGCAGAGCGATGGGACTTGATCTTCTTCACGGGTAGCCCTGCTTTGGGCAAAATGGTCATGGAAGCAGCAGCCAAACACCTCACCCCCGTAGTGCTTGAACTCGGAGGCAAAAGCCCATGTATCATTGACCGCTCTGCTGACCTCAAAGTGGCAGCCAAGCGCGTAGCGTGGGGCAAAGCACTCAATGCAGGACAAACCTGCATTGCGCCCGATTATCTAATGATTCATGAGGAGGTAAAAGATAAATTCCTCAAACTATTGGTAAAAGAATGGAAACACCTATTGACCAAAGATCCACAAAAAGCCAAACACTTTGTCCGTATTGTCAGCGACAAAGCACTGGAGCGTTTGATAGGTTATCTGGATAATGGAACAATCTATCATGGCGGCGAGTATAACAAATCAGAACGCTACTTAAGCCCAACCATTTTAACGGATGTGAATCCCGACGCCCCTGTCATGCAAGAGGAGATCTTCGGTCCTATCTTCCCTGTCCTGACATTCAAGCACTTAGACGAGGTGATTACCTTTGTGAACGACCGCGAGAAACCATTGGCGTTGTACTATTTTGGCAAGAACGACAAGCATATCCTCCGCCACACTTCTTCAGGCGGCACTTGTATCAACGATGTGATTATGCACATTGTGAACCACAAAGTACCGTTTGGCGGTGTGGGCAATTCGGGTATGGGAGCATACCATGGCAAGGATAGTTTCCTGACCTTCTCCCACCGCCGTGCGGTGATTAAAACACCAACATGGGTGGATATGCCATTCCGCTATATGCCCTACAAACTATTCAACTTAGTCAAGAATTTGGTGTAATACTTCTAAACAATAAAAATGTGCATACCGCTTGTGTATGTGCATTTTTTTGTGTACCTTTGCACCGTATTTTGAACCACGCATTGCTACATAATCGCCTTTCGCAATGGTATGAGCAGAATCACCGTGTATTGCCATGGCGAGAAACGGAAGACCCCTATCGGATATGGGTCTCTGAGATTATTTTGCAACAAACGCGTGTGAATCAAGGACTTGAATACTACTTGCGATTCGTGAATCGCTTTCCGGATATTCAATCCTTAGCGGCAGCCAACGAGGATGAGGTGCTGCGTTATTGGCAAGGATTGGGCTATTATTCCCGTGCCCGAAACATGCACCGAGCAGCCCAACTCATGGTGGAAACAGGTGCAGAGGTCTTTACCAACGCCCAAAATCTGTCGCCCGAAACCATTTTCCGCACCTTGCTTTCTATGCCAGGTGTAGGCGAATATACGGCAGGTGCAATCTCCTCTTTTGCTTTTGACTTGCCCTACCCTGCCCTTGATGGCAATGTCTATCGCGTGTTAGCGCGTGTCTTTGATTGCGAGATTGCTTTTGACACCACGCAAGACAAAAAGCACTTCCGCCAATTGGCAGAGCAGTTGTTGGACAGGGAGCACCCTCGTTTGTTCAACTCCGCGATTATGGAGTTTGGTGCATTGCATTGTACGCCCACTTCGCCCGACTGCGTGCATTGCCCTATTCAAGAGTGCTGCTTGGCGTATGCCCACCACACCGTAGAACTGTTGCCTGTGCGCAAACCGCGTACTGCACTGCGAGACCGCTATCTCAACTACACCATTTATTGCACCCCCGATATGCAGATACTCCTGCACCAACGCACTGCCAAGGATATTTGGCAACATTTGTATGAGTTTCCGTTGGTAGAGAGCGAGGCGCTATTGCCTGTGCCAGCGGGTGTTCCAACTGTGGACCTAACGCATATTCTTTCCCACCAACGCCTACACGCACGATTTCATATAAAAAAGGTATCCGAGTTGCCTCAGATACCCGATACGATTGTTATTTCGTTTGCTGCGATAGATGATTATGCGCTATCGCGCCTCACTCTCCGCGCTCTCGAAACTCTCGCCTCTAACCTTTAGCCTTTCGCCTCATCACCTCTCGCCTCATTGCCTCTCGGCGAGATAGTACGATACTTCTTCTGACGCTGTTGCCAACGCTCACGCGCATATTGCTGCATGTCAGTTACCACATCCATCTCATCAATAATCTCGAAACCGAAGATAGTCTCTATCACATCTTCAAAGGTCAATATACCTTGGAAGCAACCATACTCATCTATCACCACACCAATCTGCGACTTCTCTTGCAACATCTTATCAAAGATATCGCTCACGCTTGTTTCCTCGTTGAAATAGAGCAATGGGCGTTTTATTTCGCCTAAGGTCTTTTGGAATTGGTCTTCGGTCAGTTCCTCCAACGCATCATCGCGAAGCACATATCCCGTGATAAACTCTTGCGATTCAGCATATACAGGAATACGCGAGAAGTGGTCATACGCATCGCTATCGTAATACGCTTTCAGCGTCATATTCTCTTGTGCGGTGGCAGCCACTACGCGAGGGGTCATTACCTCGTATGCCTTCACCTCGTTCAGACGCATCAAGTTACGGATAATCTTATTCTCCTCTTCTTCTATCACACCTTCTTCTTCGCCCACATTGGCCATAGCAATCACCTCTTCGCGACTAACCGCTGCCTCATCTGGTTCTGGGAATAGGCGCGAGATTAACTCAATCAACTTAACGATAGGATACATCACAAAAATCAGCACACGAATAGTATGCGCAGCCAGGCCCATCAGTCGTTTCCAATAGGTTGTGCCAATCGTTTTGGGAAATATCTCGGAGAACACCAATATCAAAATGGTCATTACCGCGCTACATACGCCAAACCATGCTTCACCAAACAGCAATGTGGCTTGCATACCCACGCCACTGGCACCTACGGTATTGGCAATGGTGTTGAGTGACAAGATAGCCGCCAACGGACGCTCGGTTTCCGTCTTGTATTTCTTCATCAACGAAGCAGGCTTATATCCTTCCTCCTCACGCAGGTTGATATAGGATAAAGTAGTGGACATCAAAGTGGACTCCAACAGCGAACATACAAACGATACGCCGAGAGCAATAAAAAGAAAGAGTAATAAATAACTAATCATATTCTATAGTTGAATCAAAATAGACCGCAAAGGTACTGATTTTTTAGGACATATACAAATAAAACACCTAAATCATTGAAATATTTATGCTTTTCGCTTATTCCTTATCTCTTTTCCCTCATTCTTCATCCGTTATGATATATTCCGCCACCTGTGAACGAAGCAACGCCATTTGTGCCTCCACCTGCTCTGCTGCTACGCCATAGCCACTCAAGCGCAGGGTAATAGTTCCATTTTTAGGCAGATACGCCAAACGGATATGCTCGGGCAAAGCATTTTCCCAATCTTCAATGCGAATAGCCAAACTGGACTCGGCTATGCCACGCACTTTGATACATAGGTGCGTAATCTCTTCCGTCCCTATTCCTTGTTCCTTATTCATAGTTCTCAAATAAGGTAACACTTGCTCGGTCATAGCAATCTCCATTTCGCGAGGAACACCCGGCATCGCTATCAACACTTTTGCCTTTAACCTTTCGCCTTTCGCCTCTAACCTTTCGCCTTTAGCCTCCTTCTCAAACACCATGATTGGCGCACTACCTACTCTATTAGGCAGAATAGTAGCAGAGGCAGGTACCATCCATTGGGTAGCGGTCAGGCGATTGATTACATCAGGGCGGTCTTTATACCACGAATATATATGTTCGCGCACGCGAATATCTTCCACTAATGAGGTATTGAAATATTCGCACAACACATGCTTGGTTATATCATCTTTCGTAGGACCTAATCCGCCCGTAGTGAGCACAATATCAGCATGTCCAAATGCTTCATTTATGGCGGTAAGGATATGTTGGCGGTCATCGTGCACGGAGGTGATTTGATACAACTCAATCCCTGCCTCATTAAGGCGTTGTGCCATCCATGCAGAATTGGTATCCACCACTTGCCCAATCAGCAACTCATCGCCTATCGTGATTATCTCTGCTTTCATACCAGCCTTTACACCTTACACTTTACACCTTATTTTACCCCTTGCATTGTTTTTTCCATTCAGAAGCAACCAACGAAAGTTCATCGTACCACTCTTGTCCAAAGCGGCGAATAAGTGGCTCTTTCAGGAACTGATAAATAGGCAAATGCAATTTCTTACCCAATACGCGAGCGCAATGGCATATATCCCAACGGTGATACTCCACACCAATCATATCGCCCACTTTGTTCAAACGAATAGGATACAAGTGACACGATATAGGTTTCTTGAAATCAATCTTACCTGCGTTGTATGCTTTCTCAATCAAACAATAGCACCAACCATTATGGTCTGTGCGAGCAAAAACACAATCTTTGTCATTCACAATAGAGGTTACTTTCTCGCCCGAAGGGTCGAGATACGACAAGCCTTGTGCCTCCACTACTGCGCGTGCCTCTTTGGTCATATCGGGCAAAATAACGGGCAATATCTCACGAATCTTTTCCTCTTCCTCATCGGTCAGCGGAGCACCTGCATCGCCCTCAATGCAGCAACAACCACGACATTTATCCAAATCGCAACAGAAGTCTTTTTCCAAGACATCCAAACTGACTAAAGTATTCTGAATCAAAAACATATATTCATTGACTATTTGACCATGTACTATTTACCCTAAGACACCCCCCAGGCAAATCTTCAGTCCTATAAGAATGAGTATGACACCGCCAAGGATTGTTACATTGATTCTGAGGCGTGCGCCAACCAAATGTCCTATCACAAAGCCTGTTATGGAGAATAAGAAACAGGTCAATGCAATCACACCTACTGCCAACCACAGCACCTCTGGGTGTGGAATAAAAATCACTCCTGTGGCAAGTGTGTCCTTTGAAGTGGCAAACGCCAACGACAGCAAACCCATAAACGAGAAATCTGCCAAGTGTGCCTCATCATCATCGCCTTTCAGCGAGTCGTAGATCATTTTTCCTCCAATAAACCCGAGCAGTGCGAGGGCTATCCACGGCGCAAAACGCTCAAAGAATGTCGCAAACAGACTACCAGCGAAATAGCCAATCAATGGCATACCTGCATGGAACACGCCAAACAGCAACGCCATTAGCAAGGGCTTAATGTAGCGTGGCACATAGCCGTGTGGCGAAGTCAGTCCTTTGCACACCGACACCGCAAAGCAATCCATTGCCAAACCAATCGCCAATAGTATAATTGTCAGGATACTCATATCTCTAAACAGTAGCGAAGCCCCACTAAACCCTAAACAGTAGCGAAGCGTCCTCTAAACCCTAAACACATCATCGTTTTACGCGATAGCGTGCACCCACTTTGCCTTTGGCGATATTGGTGAGCTTGGTCTTGACGAACTGACGGCGGATAGGCGAAATACGATCGGTGAAGACATGCGCCTCCAAGTGGTCGTACTCATGCTGGATGATACGCACCGCAAAGCCCTCGTAGGTCTCGGTATGCTCGGTGAAGTTCTCATCCATATAGCGGATCGTAATAGACGCAGGGCGCACCACATTCTCCGATATACCTGGCAACGAGAGGCAACCTTCAGAAAAAGTGCAAGTATCCTCGCTTTCCTCTATGATTTCGGGATTGATAAACACCTTCTTAAAGTCCTTACATTCAGGATAATCCTCTGCCAGTTCAGTGCCATCTACTATAAACAATCGGATAGATTTACCGATTTGAGGTGCAGCCAATCCACACCCTTCTGCCACCTGCAGTGTTTCCCACATATCAGAGAGCAGTTGTTTCAAATCCAGCGACTCAGGTGTAATGTCTTCTGTAGGTTTGCGCAGCACAGGCTGCCCGTATAAATAAATAGGTAGTATCATTGATTTTTGAATTTTGCTTTATGCGTGATAGTATAAATTACATTGATTTCAAATTAGTCTGCAAAGGTATAGAAAAAAATCCAAATATGCAAATGTTTTTACAAAAATGTTCCCGGAGCACAATTTTCAACAACCACCATGTCCGTGAAATGTCCGTGGTACATTATCAAAAACTATGAGTTTTAGGCAGCTCTATCGGGTGGATAAGCGGTGGATAAGCG
>JBGVFY010000064.1:0-19248 GCA_045121435.1 Paludibacteraceae bacterium
GTCAAAAATACTGCTTCCTTAGCTCAGTCGGTTAGAGCATCTGACTGTTAATCAGGGGGTCCAAGGTTCAAGTCCTTGAGGGAGCGCGAGTGTGATAGTCAAGAGGCTATCACACTTTTTTGTGTATCAATACGCGCAAAAATTAACACTCGACTGCCAAAGCGTGATAGTCGAGTGCAAAATGCTGTTTGGGCATAGAATCTATTACTTTCCTCACACCTTCTTCTCCAGTTCTTGGAGGCGTTTCATTATGTCAGGCAGTTGCTTGAAGCCCACTACGCTGCGGCGCCAGTTCATAGCATCGATGATTGGTGAGCCTTGATACATGCCCGATTTCTTCACATTATTGGCAATACCCGACTGCGCACCAAACACACAGTTATCCGCAATCGTGATATGACCTGCTACACCCACTTGACCAGCCAAAATACAGTGTCCGCCTACTTTGGTTGAGCCTGCAACACCCACCTGCGCACACATGAAAGTGCTTTCGCCAATCTCTACATTATGCGCCACTTGCACGAGGTTGTCCAACTTGGCATTGCGGCGAATGATAGTAGAGCCCATCATAGCACGGTCCACCGTGGTGTTAGCACCAATCTCCACATCATCTTCGATAATCACATTGCCAATCTGTGGAAGTTTCTGGTTCACACCCTTAGCATCTGGCTCGAAACCAAAACCATCGCTACCAATAACCACCCCTGCATGCAAGATACAATCCTGACCTATCACACAGTTGTAATATACCTTCACGCCCGCATAAAGAATGGTATTATCGCCTATGCGCACATTATCACCTACATAGGTATGAGGGTAGATTTGTACGCCTTTGCCCAGTTGGACATTCTTGCCGATATAGGCAAAAGCACCGATATACGCATCTTCGGGTACGGTGACACCTTCGCTGATAAAGCAGGGTTGTTCTACGCCCTGTTTAGCAGGGTTCATGGCTTTTGCCACAAGGGCAAGCAGTTGCCCCATAGCAGCGCGCGCGTTCTCCACGCGGATAAGCGTGGCATTGGTCTCACCATTAAAGGCGATAGACTCGGTCATGAGGACTACGCTGGCACCCGTTTGGGGCAAGTGAGGTAGGTACTTAGCATCGCAGAGGAAAGAGAGTTGCCCCTCGTGTGCCGACTCAATAGGACCCACATCCGATACCTTGCGGTTGGCATCGCCTGTGACCTTACCACCCAGTAGCATGGCTATTTGTTGTGCAGAAAATTCCATAGGATTAGCGATTTTTGTACATATCATCGTAGTACTTCTCGTACTCGCCCGAAGTAATGTTGTCCATCCAGTCTTGGTGCTCAAGATACCAACGAACAGTTTTCTCGATACCCTCCTCGAATTGCAGAGATGGTTCCCAACCGAGTTCGGCTTGTAACTTGCGCGAGTCGATAGCATAGCGCATGTCGTGACCTGCGCGGTCGGTGACATAGGTGATGAGGTTCATATCCTCGCCCTCAGCACGACCCAAGAGGCGGTCCACTGTGTTAATGACTACCTTGATAATGTCAATGTTCTTCCACTCGTTGAAACCGCCGATATTATAGGTCTCAGCCACGGTGCCTTGATGGAAAATAAGGTCGATAGCGCGTGCGTGATCCTCCACATAGAGCCAGTCGCGCACATTCTCACCCTTGCCATACACTGGCAATGGTTTGCGATGACGGATATTGTTGATAAACAGCGGAATCAACTTCTCTGGGAACTGATATGGACCATAGTTGTTGGAGCAGTTGGTCACGATAGTAGGCATGCCGTAGGTGTCGTGGAACGCACGCACAAAGTGGTCGCTACTTGCCTTAGAAGCAGAATATGGGCTATGAGGGTTATACTTGGTGGTCTCTACAAAGAAATCTTCGCCATACGCCTCGTGGTGTTCGGACGATGCTTGAGTAGAGAATGGAGGTTCGATACCTTCTGGGTGGGTCATCTCCAACGCGCCATATACCTCATCGGTCGAGATATGGTAGAAGCGTTTGCCTTCGTATTTCTCTGGTTGTGCCTCCCAATAGAGTTTGGCTGCTTGCAAGAGCGAAAGTGTACCCATCACATTGGTGCGAGCAAAAGTGAATGGGTCTTTGATTGAGCGATCTACATGGCTCTCCGCTGCAAGGTGGATGATACCTGTCACATGCTCTTCTTGCATGAGGGCATACATGGTGTCGAAATCGCAGATATCTGCTTTCACAAAGCGATAGTTAGGCTTGTCCTCAATATCCTTGAGGTTTGCCAAGTTACCTGCATAGGTCAGTTTGTCCACATTGATAATGCGATACTCGGGGTACTTGTTGACAAAAAGTCGTACTACATGGCTGCCAATAAATCCTGCGCCACCAGTGATGATAATAGATTTCATATCTGTTGTGTTTTAATTATTTCGAAGTTTATATCACAAATCGTATTTGTTTGAAATGATATGTTTTTTGTTCTTTGTTTTCTGTTTTCAATATCAACTCGCCTTGTTGGGTAATACCCACAAATGTTGCCAAAAATGGGCGATGAGGTGATGGGGTAATGAGGCTATTAGGCGATGAGGCAATGAGGATATTGGTTGGCTCTATACTGACCTCACGCTCCGCATACCAATGCCAGCCCTCGTGGCGGTAGATGCGCTGTAGATAGGCTGAAGTTATCTGTTCGGTAGTGCGCATTTCCCACGATTTTATCGCAGCAATCCATTCGTTCAATACGGTTTCTGCATGATATTCTCTGCCCGTGATTTGCTTCATGGATATGGGGTTGGGGGCATTGCTCTGCCACTCGGTCTGATTAAGATTTACGCCTATCCCCACTATGCTATAGCCCACATATTGCCCTGTCAAACTATTCTCAATCAATATCCCCACCAGTTTTTTATCTCCATAATAAATGTCATTAGGCCATTTAATGGTTAGTGGCTTTGGAGGCAGATACTTCGATAATGTATCCCAAAGTGCCACCGATACCAACATGGACAATCTCCATTGCTTGGTTGCATGTATTCCCTCGTAGCGGAGGAGCGAGGAAAATAGCAAATTCTTGCCTGCTTCGCTCTCCCAACTATTGCCTGCCTGTCCGCGCCCCGCTGTTTGAAAGTCCGTTCGGATAGTGTAGAGGTGAGGCAATGCGTCAGAATACTGCTCGCGCAGTAGCGTGGAGGTGCTATATGTTTGCTTGATATACATCCAATAGGTATTGCTCAATGACGCGTTGTATCTTTCTGGGTTTGCAGTTGGCACTATTCACCATTACCGCAAACACCCACACTCTGCCATCGGGTAGGAAGATATAGCCTGCATAGTTCTTGGTACCACCGATTGTACCACTCTTGGCATATACCTTACCGTGCAGAGGTGTATCGCGCAAGAACGAACTGAGCGTGCCGCTTTCTCCGCTACATGGCAACGATGCCAAAAAGACTTCTTTATGTTTGCTGCCATACATATAGCGCAATAGTTGTACATACATAGAAGGTGAAATGGCATCTTGTGGCGCTAATCCGCAACCGTCCAAAATCTTACCACTGCGGAAACTAACACCGCGATTGCGCCAATACTCACGAATCAAGTCCGAAGCATTATGAATAGTACAAGGCAGCGAGTATTTAGAACCAAAGATACGGAATAGCATTTCGGCATAGAGGTTGTCTGACTCTTGTTCGGTGTGGCGAATAATCTCCGACAATGGCTCGCTTTCGTGGGTGAAAAGCAATGTGCGAGCAGGGGAATGCATGGGTTTCTCGCTGAGATAAGTCTCGGTGCCATCTACCGTGATACCGCTATTGCGTAGAATCTTGGTGAAGTCGCGCACCAAGATTAGTCCTGGGTTGGGCATGTCGCCACGCACACCAAAGGTCTGGCGGTTGGAGGGAACACTACCCACCAAATAGCGCGTATTATTATATGGTACACCATGCACAAACGCACCATCGTAGGTGATGTGCGTGCAACGGATATGGTTTTCGAATTGTATCTCGGGTATCTCGGGCGTGGTGTAAAGTACTTCGGCAATACTACCCACCGCACCACTGCGCAGTACGATATTCATCGTATTGTCTTGGTACGCTAACGAGAATATACCTGGGGCGTAGTAGTTGCCTGCATCTTCCCACAACCACGAAGGATTGAGGGCATTGCCATCGAAATAACTCAAGTCAGCCACGACCGAACCCGTGATATGTTGTATGCCTGCTTCACGAAGACGGCGCACCCATTTATACATGAAATTGCGGTCGCCTACATAGCGCGAACCGAAAGTAGGGTCGCCCCTGCCCTCGATAAACAAATCGCCATACAAGATCCCGTCTTGGATATATCCCGAATAGGTGATAGGCGTTTGAATACGATAGTCGCCACCCCATAACTCTAAGGCGGTAGCCGCTGTAAGCAACTTCATTGTAGAAGCAGGGGGAATAACCGAGTTAGGACGATACGAATCAATGGTATCGCCCGTGTGGTAATCGCATATCAGCACACCTATGTTGGCATCTTGGGTGTTAGGGTGCGCTGTGAGAATAGATAATATAAGCAGTAATTTGAACATAATTTTCCAATTTGGGTGCAAAGATACAATTTTTTCTTGATAAAAACAAAAAAGGTTTGTATATTTGCAAAAAATGTAGTACTTTTGCAGAAAATTTTGGATTATGAGCGAATCGAATACGCATTATGTCTATCAAGAGCCAGCCATTGAATTTGTGACGGTGGCGGTGCAAGTATGCCTCTATTTGGAGCAGATGGCTGAGCATGAAAAGTCCGATTTTATCGATAAAATGCTCTGCCTCTTACCTCTGTTATACCTCAAAGCACGCCTCTTGCCCAAAACCAACGAGGAGATGGACGGCTATCCCGAGCGCTTTGTCACTGAGCAAGAATATGAAGATTTGCGCCTAATGGTAGCGCAGAAGTTGGGCTCGGATGATGCATATTTAGAGGTGTTTATGGAGGATATGCGCTATTCGGACGAGCCTATTACAGCGTTTATATCGGAAAATATAGCAGATATATATCAGGAAATCAAGGATTTGGCATGTAACTACCAAACCCGTGAGGAGGCTGTGATGAACGATGCGTTGGTGAGTTGCTTGGAGGGCTTTGAACAGCATTGGGGACAAAAACTGCTGAATGTTCTCCGGCCGTTACACGCATTATCATTGTTAGTAGATGAGTAGTTTTTTGCCAAATACTTTCGCAGCGCACATTGATAAAGCAGCTATTCAGGCGTTGCCCGTTACTTTTTTTGAAGGTGATGTGATAGTGGTGGACAAGCCCGACATGGTGGCAGAGGCTGCCGCCTATTTGCGTCAGCATACTATTTTAGGCGTGGATACTGAGGCACGCCCTTCGTTCAAACGCGGAGTGCATTATCCTACTGCTTTGGTGCAGATTGCCACTTTGGAGCGTTGTTATCTTTTCCGCCTCACGCATGTAGGTTTGCCCGTTGAAATCGCGCAAATCTTCGCTAATCCTGATATTTGTAAGGTGGGTCTTGCTTTCAAAGATGATATCAATGGTTTGCGCAGAAGACGCGACTTCAAGCCTGCTAATTGTATTGACCTGCAATCCATAGTATGCAAATATGGCATTATGGAATTGGGATTGCAAAAGATATTCGCTATTGTCTTTGGCAAGAAAATTAGCAAAGCGCAGCAACTGACCAATTGGGAGAACTCGTACCTCACAGCCGAACAGGCACGCTACGCTTCTACCGATGCATGGGCTACATTGAGTATTTATCTGGCATTGCAACAGGTAAAGCCATTGTCCAAACGCGCAGTGGAAGCCTTGAAATGTGCAGAGCGTGAAGCACAAATCCGCCGTCAACAAGAAGCCATGGCGAAGAAGTGTTTAGAGGACGCTGCTAAAGCAATTACTGTTTAGTGTTTAGAGATTATGACAACAGTATATTTAAAGCCCCATAAAGAAGAATCGCTTCTTCGTTTCCACCCTTGGGTATTCTCGGGTGCTATCCGTAGTATTCAACTCGATGCCGATTATCCACATGCGCAGCCACAAGAGGGCGAAGTGGTAAAGGTGCTTGATTCTAACGGCAAAATCTTGGGTGTGGGTCACTACCAGATTGGCTCTATTGCCGTGCGCATCTTGGCGTTTGGTGTGGAGGAACTGCCTCATGATTTTTGGCAAGAGCGTATCCGTGCAGCGTATGAGGTGCGTTGTTCGTTGGGGTTGATTACTACCGAAAACAACACCTATCGTTTGGTACATGGCGAAGGCGACTTCTTGCCAGGTTTGATAGTAGATGTGTATGCCGATACAGCCGTGATTCAAGCCCATTCCATCGGTATGCACTGCCATCGTCAGGAGATTGCAGAGGCGATTGTTAAAACAGTTTCTCAGGTAGATAAGGTATATTATAAATCGGATGACACATTACCTCATAAGGCCCCTATTCAGGGAGAGCGCGTGGGTTATCTGATTGGTGCAGAAAAGGCTGATTTCAACGGAGATTTCTGGGCAAAAGAGAATGGCTTGGACTTCCGTATTGACTGGCTCCGTGGTCAGAAAACGGGCTTCTTTATTGACCAACGCGACAATCGCGCGTTGCTGGAGCATTATGCTGAGGGCAAAGAGGTGCTGAACATGTTTTGCTACACAGGTGGTTTCTCGGTGTATGCATTGCGCGGTAGTGCGAAGTTGGTACACTCGGTGGATGTGAGCCAAAAGGCGATTGACTTGGTACGCAGCAATGTGGCACACAACTTTGGCGCGAACGCTCCGCATGAAGCGTTTGCCGAGGAGGCATTCGAGTTTATGGCTAAGAACCAAAACAAATACGATTTGATTGTGTTGGATCCACCTGCTTTTGCCAAGCACCGCGATGCGGTGAAGAATGCACTCCGTGGCTATCAACGCTTGAATGCCAAGGGCATACAGAGCATCCGCCCAGGTGGTATATTATTCACCTTCTCTTGTTCGCAGGCGATTGATAAGGACATGTTCCGTTTGGCAGTGTTCTCGGCTGCGGCACAGGTGGGACGCAAGGTGCGTATCTTGCACCAGTTGCACCAACCCGCCGACCACCCAATCAACATTTACCACCCGGAGGGTGAATATCTGAAAGGATTGGTATTGCAAGTGGAGTAAACATTTTAGGGAACCATATATGAGTTGACACTGATTTTATTTTTAACGACAATTAGCGTCAATAGGGTTCTTATCTCGCCATGCGGCTCGAACAATCTGCTGCATTCGTTGTACTCATTCGTCTGTACATCAAATTTTGTCAATTCAAGGATTATTTTTTTGAAACAAAAATACGGCTTCGCCTACAAAAATAATTAAAAATGCAGTGTGGATATTTTTGTTTTTGCCCAAAAGAATGCAACGGTTGCATTGGTGGACAAAACAAAAATTATAACAATGTTTGTCATTCTTTTAAGTAATTTAAATGATTCAACTTTGTATACATTGGGTAGTGTCCTCTGTGGACGCGTTTCTATAATAATGCTGCAGAAAATGTATGCGCAGCAAGGATTTTGTGCATACATTTTAGGTTTGATGGCTAAAATGTTTGCCTTTCCGTCTTTGTGAATATCTGATAATCTGGCCATTATGAATGGAATGATTTTTTTTGCACATTTTTTTGCTACGCATACATTTGTGCAGTCATTTAGTTGACATCTATAGCGATATCAGAACGAAGTACTCCACTCAACATGGCTATTCCATTTTCGATAAAACATAAGGGAAAGAAGATAATGTTCGTTTGTTAGAGGATGTTATCGCTAATTGCGATGACATAGTCTTCCACTCTTCTAAGGTAAGTCGAAACATAAATAGCAAACTGCTAAACCTGTCAGCATATCAGAACCCGCTTTACACTCCTTGAAGATAACAATACAACGCATACAGAGGCACATTGTCTATCACTTCGTTGCACTTAGTTACTACTGCGCGTTTCATCGGTGGGTGTTTAGTGGTGATGATTTGACTACACTTTTCTTACTCGCACCACACAATAACCATACTATAACCAGACAATAACCACACAATTCGTGGCGGTTATAGTACCCTCATGTAACAAATAAGTGACGATTTATGCACACTTGCTTAAAACTTATAAGTGAGAACTTCATTACTTTGCGCATCTTTTAGCAACACGCGCTTTTGCGCGTCTAAGATATATAATGTCGGCAGGGCTTTAATGTCGTATAGGTCTTGTTGATCTATCTCGGGCGCATATACGCTGAGCCATGCAGATGGATATTGTGCTTTTCGCCATGCTTCCACTTCCTCATCAATATACACAGCCAGCACTTGTACTCCTTTCTGCGCAAAAGCAGTACGCTTACTTTCTAAATGCTGTTTCATTGCTTGGCACTCCTCGCAGTTTGGGTCGTGAAAGAATAGTAGAATATATGGGCTTTGCAGGTCGTATAGTCGTCCTTTCTCACCTGCTTGGGTTGTAAAGGAGAAATCCGCAGCAGGCATGCCAACACGATTCTTCTGCACCATTGCGTAATGTTTCTGATAGCGCGCACTGGTAGTGTAATCCGCTAACTGATGTGTGGCTGCATATTGCAAGAATAGCAGATATTGTTCATCATTGCGATAGGGCGAGTTAGGGTCGTAGAGGTATTTTTCCGCAAGGGTAAGAAAGCGCGCAGTAGCATTGTTTTGCTCCGCTTTGGCAAGCAACGTACTTATTTGCTCCGCTTGTTGGGTTGGAGTCTGTTGCTCCAAACCCAACAAGAAATGAGCAAATTTCTCTTCCTCCGCATGTGGAATAAGCAATTGTGCCGAAAGCAAATTACTATAGAGTAAACATATCAACAGTATTTGTACTGCACGATGCATTGCCAATAATCAAATAGTTAATTTTCTCTTCTTACACAACGAACTGAATAAGATTCGGCTGTTGTATCATATTTGCTAGTTCCATAAGAAAAATCGTAATACCAAGCTTTAGTATCAGTATTATTTGCACTAGAACTACTCCAATACCAACGATTAGTAAACCCTGTTACACCGTAATTATACATCTCCTTACACATAGAAAGGGACGGCAATATCCACCCTGTTTGATTATCATATACTAATAAATTACAAGCAGATTTTGCTGCATTCCAATTATAGCCATTTTTCATATTTGGAGAGACGCGATAAGTAGCGCCTTCAAAAACAAATGTTGGTAATTTGTTATAATCTTCTTCAATAACTTTAATAACTAATGATTTGTTGCCACCATTAGAAGTTATATACAAAATCGTTGTATTCTCACCATTTTCTAATGTTTCGCGGTCTATGGTAACCACCACAGATTCTTTCGCATTTGCTGTCAACGAACCACTTTCTTTACTAATAGACTTAATCCAACTTGCAGAAGAAATAATATTCCATTCCAACAAACCTAAACCGTCATTTTGTATATAGAATGAACAAACTATTTCGTAATCCTCTTTGCCTAAACTCAATGTGTCTAATACTTGATTATTTTCATCAATTATTTTTAAAGAAGGAGTAGCTTCTTGCATTTGTAGTTGAAGATTAGTAACTTGTCCTGCAGTTACTACAATATTCTCGGATGACAAATCTACAAAACCATCTTTAGTGATACGCAAAGTATAATTTCCTGGCTCTAATTCTGTAAATTCAAATTTCCCATCTGCATTAGAAAATGTTTTTAATCCATGTGGAAGGAGTTCTATATTCGCTTGCGCAATCACACTGCCTGTAGATTGGTTGGTGAGAACACCATGTATATTACCCAATTTTGCAGCATTATCTTCGTATGTCGCGGATATGGTCAATGACACAGTTCCACCATTGGATGAGATATTTAAAGTAGAAGTATTTTCTCCTTCATTCAATTTGGTTCGGTCTATTATAATTTCTACTGGTTGCTTGGAATTTGCAGATAATTCACCACTTGCTTTGCTGATAGACTTAATCCATGTCGCAGTGAAAGTAATATTCCACTCTAACGGAGCGGAACCGTCGTTTAAGATGTTAAATGAACGACTAATTTCATTCTGGTCTTTACCGTAGTCTAATATGGTTATTTCTTGATTATCAGCATTAACGATTTTTAAAGAAGGCATATACTCTGTTAATTTGATATTAACATTGCTAAGCATTCCCTCTTTCACAACGATTACTTCACTTGATGCATCTTTGTATCCTGATTTCTTTACATTTACAACATAATTTCCAGCAAGTAACTCGGTAAATTCAAAATTTCCTTCAGGATCTGTAAAAGTTTTCACTCCATTTGGAAGAAGTTCGACATTCGCTTGATCAACGGCTTTGCCCGTACTCTCGCTTGTAATTGTTCCATGGATACCACCTGATTCTACTTTAGGTGTACATGATTGATACACTCCCATAAATAAGGAAGCAACCAATAAGAATAAAGTACTTTTTTTCATTGTTATTGAATGATTTGTGGGAAGTTGGCTCCAAACACCCCGTTGGTATAAATATAGAAAAAGCGTGGAACCTCTTTTTGCTTATTCTCTAACTTGAGGTTCCGGAAAGACCCTATACACAAGAATAAACAATGAATGCCCACGCCGATATGTTAATCGTTGTGGGATACAACGGATTTAACACACCAAGGGGCATTTATCGCTCTCTTGCTTTGGGTGTATGAAATTTTCCGGATTCCAAGTTACCAAAACAAGCGCCAATAAACGCCTTTTATTATGTCTGCTACCCTTCGCCAACGATGTCAGACATCCCTCGGCGCAGGTTCACGGTGCAAAGGTAGTGAATTATTTTGGATTGAGCAAGAATGAGCCCATAAAAAATGCCACTTATGCGAATTTTGCATAAATGGCAGTGAGGGTTTGGCTTATAACGCTATATTAAATATGTCGGGCAACGGTATACATTGCAGGTTAACTATAAACTATAAGTGATGAGTGATAAGTAATTTTAGTGGGTTAGTATTATTGTATTATGTAATATTTACGCAATACTCGGAGTGCGTTCCGTCGCACTCCTTCACGGTGGAATTAGGCACGGTATAAGAGAGGTAAAAGAGATGGCAATCTTAATAAAACGCACATTTCTAATTTTACCAAGTCGAAAATCTTTGATTTAAGCGACTTTTATTTTTTCGAGGGATTTTAAGCAAGATGCAATAGCTTCAAAAGGCAGTTTATTTGCGATTTGAGCGCATTTCTCGAAAAAGGCAAGGAGGGGTATTGTGTATATCGAAAAAAAAATGTACCTTTGCGGGAATTTTTACACTACCAAAATTGCAGTTGATTAGAGAAAATTAACCAAAATTATTCGGTAGATTTTTAAGAACGACAATATAGACAACTTGCGCTCGAATCAATATCCCTCGAGCGCTTACGGAAGAATGTATAAGACAACTTAGACAATAAAAAAAAGACAATTTAAGACAATTACTCGGATATTGAGCAACAAAAATTACTCAAAATTAAACCAAAAATTAGTAAAAAATGATAATAGACCACTGCGCTGTCAGAAGTCAGAACATTGCACTGTCAGAACGCAAAGCTGTCGGATAAATAGTAAGAAAATAATAAAATACAATGGAAGAATTGAATCAACAAGTAGAACAACAAGAGAAGTATGATGGCTCGAGCATTCAGGTGCTTGAGGGTTTAGAAGCAGTGCGTAAACGCCCTGCGATGTATATCGGCGATATTTCGCTGAAAGGTTTGCACCACTTGGTATATGAGGTAGTGGACAACTCCATCGACGAAGCGTTGGCTGGCTTCTGTAGCAACATCGAAGTGACAATCAACGAGGATAACTCCATTACCGTACAAGATAACGGTCGTGGTATCCCAGTCGATATTCACCCAAAAGAGAAGAAGAGTGCATTGGAGGTCGTAATGACCGTATTGCACGCCGGTGGTAAGTTCAATAAAGACAGCTACAAGGTGTCTGGTGGTTTGCACGGTGTGGGTGTGAGTTGTGTGAACGCACTTTCCACCAAATTGCATGTAGAGGTACGCCGCGATGGCAAAGTACACGCACAAGACTACGCCAAAGGTAAGCCATTGGCCCCAGTGAGCGTGATTGGCACCTACAACGAGGGCGAGGGAACAGGTACGCGCGTACAGTTCTGGCCTGACGGCAGTATCTTCACCGAGACTGTTTACCACTACGATATTCTCGCCAATCGTATGCGCGAGTTGGCATACTTGAATGCAGGTGTGCGTATCACCTTAACCGACCTGCGCGAGAAGAACGAGGACGGCAGCTTCAAGGGAGAGGTCTTCTATTCGGAGGAAGGATTGAGCGAGTTTGTACGTTATATCGATAGCAACCGTACTCCTTTGATCTCGGAGGTTATCCACCTCAACACCGAGAAATATGGTACTCCAGTAGAGGTAGCAATTCTCTACAATACCGATTTCAACGAGAATGTACACAGTTATGTAAACAATATCAACACCATAGAAGGTGGTACACACGTGGCAGGTTTCCGTGCTGCACTCACTCGCGTCATGAAGAAATATGCTGACGAGAGCAAGATGCTGGAGAAAGCAAAACTGAAAGACAAAGATGGTAATGCCAATATCGATGCGAACGACTTCCGCGAGGGTTTGACCGCTATCATCAGCGTGAAGGTGGCAGAGCCACAGTTTGAGGGTCAGACCAAGACTAAGTTGGGTAACTCGGAGGTAGCCGGTATGGTATCTTCTGCTGTGAGCGAGGCATTGACCAACTACTTGGAGGAGCACCCAGAGGATGCGAAGAAGATCGTGGAGAAAGTGATCTTGGCTGCTCAAGCGCGTATCGCTGCGCGTAATGCTCGTCAGAGCGTACTCAGAAAGTCGCCTCTCGGCGGCGGTGGTTTGCCTGGTAAGTTGGCAGACTGCGAGAGTAAAGACCCAGCCGAGTGCGAGTTGTTCCTTGTGGAGGGAGATTCTGCGGGTGGTACTGCTAAGACTGGTCGCGACCGTAAGATTCAGGCAATCTTGCCATTGCGTGGTAAGATCTTGAATGTGGAGAAAGCGATGGAGCATAAGGTGTTTGAGAGCGAGGAGGTGAGAAATATCTTCACCGCATTGGGTATTACTTTTGGTACCGAGGAAGATCCTAAGGCACTCAACCTTAGTAAGTTGCGCTATCATAAAGTAATTATTATGGCCGATGCCGACGTGGACGGTGCACACATTGCTACACTGATCATGACATTGTTCTTCCGCCATATGAAGGAGATTATTGAGCAAGGTCACTTGTATATCGCGATGGCACCATTGTACTTGTGCTCAAAGGGTAGCTACAAGGAGTATTGCTGGAATGACCAACAACGTTTGGACTTTATCATGAAGCATTGCGGTGGCGATGAGAAGCTGGTGAAGACACAGCGCTATAAAGGTCTTGGTGAGATGAGTGATGAGCAATTGTGGGAGACTACTATGGACCCAGCTCGCCGTCTGTTGAAGCAAGTGACTATCGAGAATGCTGCTGAAGCAGATCGCACCATCGCTATGTTGATGGGTGACGATGTGGCTCCTCGTCGTGAGTTTATCGAGAAGAACGCTACCTACGCGAAGATTGATGCGTAATAGACCGCTTGGCTGTTAGATATTAGATCGCTTCGCTGTTAGAAGTTAGACATATGAGAATAGCAGTATATTGTAGTGCGAAAGATCGTATCCCCAGCGAGTATTTGGCACTGGGGGATACGCTTGGCAAGTGGATTGCTGAGGCGGGGCATACCTTGGTGTATGGCGGTGCTACGGGCGGACTGATGACCCGCGTGAGTAATGCGGCGAAGGCTGCTGGTGGCACGGTGGAAGGTGTGATTCCGCAGCGTATCATCCAAGCCAAACGCATGGCAGACAACTGCGATACACTCTATATAGTAAACAACATGTGCGAGCGCAAGCAGAAGATGAAGGAGTTGGCGGATTGTTTTGTTTGCCTACCCGGCAGCTACGGCACATTGGATGAGATGATGGATGTGGTGGCAAGCGGTACGGTGGATGAACACAGAAAACCCTGCTTCGTGCTGAATTATCAAGGTTTCTACGAAGGACTCAAACTGCAAGCGGAGCACATGCGCAAACTCGCATTCTTGCCACAAGAGGAGCAATATGCACCACGATTTGTGGATACAATAGAAGAATTAATCGAACAACTAACAATAGTAAAACTTTAAAAACAATCATACCTATGCAGACAATTAAGATGCTTAGTACTAAGGTGTTTGAGCAATGGTTGCAAGAGCAAGCACAAGTGGCTGTACGATATCGCAATGTGGAGAAAAGCGATATCTTGGCAGAGTACAATAATCTGAAAAAGGTGGTGGAGTCGGCAGATTTCCAAGCCAAGAAAAAGGAACTGACTACCACCCGTTATGCAGATACACAAGAGGGAAAAACAGTGGCATTGTACAAGCAATTGGGTTGGAACACATCGGTTATCTTGTACAACCTGCTCAAGAAAGAAGCATACAAAGAGAAAGCAGAAGTGGCACAATACTTGGCTTTGGCAGAGCAAATTCAAACGCCAGCGTTCCAACAAGCCAATGCGTTTTGGAAAAATGCTAAACGCTGGTTTACCACACCCGAAAGCCAACAAGAGAAACGCTACAACGAGTTGGTAAAACACGAGGATATCGTGTTCTTCTTCCAACATACCGAAAAGGAAGTGGCAGAGTTGGAGAGTTATAAAATGGTGTGGGCAGAGGAATGTGAAACAGCCAAACTATCCAATGCATGGCAAACAGGCTTCCTCTATCCAAGCAAGGATTTTAAGGCTAATCACTCGCATGTGAGCGAACAACAGGCTTATACCCAAGGCAGAAACACCCAAGTGGCAAACCGCGTATGGAGTATCTTCACCAAGAAGGAGAAAACCACTGCGGCTGCTTGGCATCCTACCAAAGGTATGATTATGCACGAGTTTGCTTACACCAGCGATGTATGGCATACTACACAAGCCGTTGCTCCTGCTTCGGGCGTGTTGCAAGCCAAAGTGCGCTATACAGGTAAAGCTAAACATATCCTCTGTCTGACCACAGCCAAGGCGAAAAAGGCATTGAATATCTTGGGTGAGCAACCTATGAAAGGCGAGGTGATTTACACCATTGTTTGGAACGAAAAAGAGGTGGTGAACTATGTGAACAACCAAGAGGTGTCACGCGGTCAAAATCCATTGGCAGGCGAAGCACTCCATTTGTTGGTGCGTAGTTATCTGCCTGAGAATCAGAAAGCTGGTGCAGGTCAATTGGATATTGATTGGGTACGGGTGTATACAAAGTAATTTGGAATCCGGACTCCAGGAACCGGAGGCCGGAAACCATAAGAATGAATGAATTATGTTTCTCATTGCAGGACCTTGTGCTATAGAGAGTCGTGATATGGTGATGCATACTGCCGAAACGCTGAAGCAGATATGCGAGCGACGGGGTATCACGCTGTATTTCAAGTCTTCGTATGACAAAGCCAACCGCACCAGTATGTCGGAGCGCGGTGTGGGCATGGAGAAGGGATTGGCGATTTTGCAAGAAGTGAAATCCACTTTCTCGTTGCCTATATTGACGGATGTACATGAGTCGTGGCAATGTGCACCAGTAGCGGAGGTGGCAGATGTACTGCAAATCCCTGCTTTCCTATCACGCCAGACCGACTTGCTTGTGGCTGCAGCCAAGACAGGCAAGGTGGTGAATGTGAAGAAAGGTCAGTTTATGGCTCCATGGGATATGCGCGGTGCGATAGCGAAGATTGAAGAGGCGAGAGGCGAAGGGGCGAAAGGCGAAAGGCAAGAGGCAGGGATTTGGCTCACGGAGCGCGGAAGCAGTTTCGGCTATGGCAATCTTGTGGTGGATATGACCTCGCTGGTGAAGATGCGTGAGTATGGCTATCCTGTGGTATTTGATGCTACGCACTCTGTACAGCAGCCAAGCAGCCAAGCAGGCGTGACGGGCGGCAACCGTGAGATGGTGCCCCATTTGATTCGCGCTGCGGTGGCAGTAGGTATTGATGGACTATTCTTAGAGGTACACCCACAACCTGAAAAAGCCATCTCAGATGCAGCCAATCAAGTGCGTTTGAGCGATGCGGAAGCAATACTCAAACAGGCATTAGCAATAGAGCAGGTGATCGGGTTAGAGTTTAAAGGTTAGAGTTTAAAGGCAAGAATTATATGTACGCAACAAGAGCAAAAGAGATATTCGATGAAGAGATTCGTGAGTTGGAAAAACTCAAAAATAGCATTGACACTACTTTTGATAAAGTGGTAGAGGTGCTCTATCATTGCCAAGGCAAAGTGGTGATGATGGGTATCGGTAAGACAGGTATTATTGCTCATAAGATGGCGGCGTCTTTCGCCTCAACGGGTACTCCCTCTATCTTTGTGAACGCTGCCGAGGCAGTACATGGTGACTTGGGTATGATTAACGCCAACGATGTGGCTATACTGGTCAGCAATAGTGGAGAGACCAACGAGATACTGAATATCATTGACCCACTTCACCGACTGGGTTGTACCATCGTGGCAATGACAGGCAATATGGATTCGCCATTGGCGCTGCGTGCCGACTATGCGCTCTCTATCCATGTAGATACGGAAGCATGTCCATTGGGCTTGGCTCCTACCACATCCACCACAGCGACCTTGCTGATGGGTGATGCGTTATTGGTGTGTTTGATGGAGATGCGACAGTTTAAGGCAGATGACTTTGCGCTATATCATCCAGGTGGAGCGTTGGGCAGAAAACTGCTAGGGCGTGTGCATAATGTGATGAGTACCAATGTGCCACGCGTGGTAGCAAATGCGTCTTTCCGCGAGGTGGTGTGCGAGATGACAGACAAACATCTGGGAATGACTATGGTGTATGATCAACAGACTGAAGGTGTGTGCCTGGGTATTATTACTGATGGCGATATCCGCCGTGCAATACAAAAGTATAATGATGTACATATCACTGCTGAAGAGATTATGACACCATCCTACAAACATATTGCTAAGGATGCGCTACTGACCGATGCGCTGGCTGTAATGGATGCCTATAATATTACCACATTGGCTGTGACTGAAACCGAAGGAACTTCCGAAATTATTGGTATCATTTCCATCCATCATATCATTGACTTTAAATAATTTTGAATTAAGAATTAAGAATTTTGAATTGACAAAATGATAATTCATCTACCTAAAAATATATCGCGCGCAAGCGCACAAGCGTACGCGAGTGGCGTAGGTGCATTGTGCTTGGAGAAGTCTGATTATTTCGTGCTCATTACCAATCATACGGTAAAGCAGCTGCCTGCTTCGCTTGCAGAGATCGCATTGGAGCATTGGGTTTTTCCAACGGATATGCAATTGTCCTCGCGTAAGTATATGTCTGATACACACCGTATTGCAATTGGCGATGCCTATGTTGGAGGCGATGGAAGGAACCAACTAATGATTGCAGGTCCGTGTGCTATTGAGAGCCGTGAGCAGATTGAGCAATCGTGCCAGATGCTCAAGCAGCAGGGTATTCGCGTGTTGCGTGCAGGCTGCTACAAGCCTCGCACTTCGCCATACACCTTCCGTGGGTTGGGCGAAGATGGGCTGAAGCTCCTGGCCGAGATGCGCGAGAAATACGGACTACTGATTGCTACCGAGATGCGCGATGCTACCCATGCCGACAAAGTAGTGGAGTATGCCGATATCGTGCAAGTAGGTACTAAGGCCATGTACGACCACGGTCTGCTGACTGCAGCAGGACAATCGGGCAAGCCTGTGATACTGAAGCGCGGTTTTGGTTCTACGCTGCAAGAATTGGTAAATTGTGCCGATTTCATCATGAGTTGTGGCAATGATCAGGTGATTTTGTGCGAGCGAGGTATTCGCAGTTTTGAGACCAATACGCGTTTTACCCTTGATCTTTGTGGCGTAGCATGGTTGAAGGAGCATTGCAATCTGCCTATAATCCTTGATCCCAGCCATGCGATGGGCTATGCGTATGGTATAGCTGATTTGGCGCGTGCATGTACGGCAATGGGTGTAGATGGATTGTTGATAGAGACGCATCCATGTCCCGAATGTGCACAAAGCGACGCGGCACAACAACTGAACCATCGTCAGTTTGCTGAGATGTATGGATCGTTGCAGCCTATCGCAGCAGCAGTAGGAAAGACTCTGGTATAGGATTGGTGATAGTTTATACAAAAAGCGCTGTATCTCAACGATATAGCGCTTTTTTGTGGAGATGGCGGGAAACACCAATAATCGTGCGAAGTGCGATAAAATGTGGACTTATATTTGTGTATTCTGTGGACTACATATAGTACATATTTTAGTACACAAGAATAAACTATCATTCTATATATTTATACAATTCTGCTGTTATATGATAGCAGGAACTCCATGCGCCAGGTTCTTTTATATGAATGATCTGCACCAAATCAGCACCTGATTTCTTTGCTTCATTCTTTATAGCAGACAAACAAGCTTCATAACTACATTTTTCTGTTGGTGTAAAACCTGCTTCTCCCACCTCGATACTTCCTATGCGTTTTATATTTTGTGGAAGTTGTTGGGTAGAGTTGTATATCTCTATATTAGAAACAGGTGCATAGTACTCATTAACATTCACTACAGTTTTTAGTTTGCATGAACTTAGGGCGCATAATGCGAATAATATAATAATCAATTTATTTGCTTTCATACACTATTTATTTAGAAGTTGATTTATAAGCATGTGCAATTGTTTTATTTGCTCATCTTTTATTTGTAGTTGTTGCTGGAGTATCTCTATGCCAGCAGAACCAATATTTTGAGAATTTGATAGGCCATATTGAGTGGCATTGATTGTATTTGATGGTATGTGGACTTTTAATTATTAAATATGTGGACTTCCACATTTATACGCACTGCCAACTGCATTTAATTTGTTCATATTCAGCGCGTTAAGCGCAATTTTGTGGAGATAGCGGGATTCGAACCCGCGTCCAAACAAGGAACCAATATGCTTTCTACACGCTTATCTTGGCCTTCATTTTCGAGCAATGGCAGGACCCAAGCCACCAACCATTGCCTTATCTGCTAAAGTCTCATTTCGGTATCGCAGCCTACCAAAACCAGTCCCGATATTTCCGCACCGCTTGACCCATTCAGCCTCTGGACTTTGGCTTGGAGCGATGTCTCGGTTCAGCACCTTGTGCCGAAACAGGGCGAATCTACTATACTTCGATTACGCAGCGAGAGCTACAGTATTGTTGCCAGTTATAATGGCGAACCCGATTAACGAGCGGTGTTCATGCTCGGCGTGCTTACATACCTGTTCTACCTGCTGTCAAAACCAAATATCCCC
>JBGVFY010000065.1:0-90769 GCA_045121435.1 Paludibacteraceae bacterium
CGCGCTCCCTCAAGGACTTGAACCTTGGACCCCCTGATTAACAGTCAGATGCTCTAACCGACTGAGCTAAGGAAGCAGTATTTTTGACCCCGAAAATCAGTTCATTTCCGAAATCGGGTGCAAAATTACAACTTTTTTTTGATATGAGCAAGTTTTTTTCAAAAAAAATTACTATCTTTGCAGAAAATTTTGATTTTACACCCAAAATCACCCATTTTTGATACCCAAACAGCATAAATTAACACAAAAATACAAAATGAAACGAGTTTTAGGTTTAGGAAATGCATTGACCGACATCTTACTGCAAGTGTCGGAAGGTGACCTCCGTGAGATTGGCTTTCCCAAAGGAAGCATGAACCTCATTAATGCAGAACAATTAGAGCGTATCCAAACGCGATTTATCTCTGTGCGGAAACACATGGTGGCAGGCGGTAGCGCCTCCAACACTGTGGCAACCATTGCCCAATTAGGCGGAAAAGCCGCGTTCATTGGTAAAATTGGTAATGACGAAGTGGGTAAATTCTACCGCGAAGATTTAATTAAAAACAATGTGAAGCCTCTACTCTTGACCTCGTCCCTCATGTCGGGTTGCTGTATTGTGCTGATTACCCCCGATGGCGAACGCACCTTCTGTACCTATTTGGGCGCATCGGCTGACCTTAGAGCAGAAGATATACGCAAAGAAGCGTTTGTAGGATACGATATCTGCCATGTGGAAGGCTATTTGGTGCAAGACCACGAACTAATAGAGAAAGCCTTGCGCACTGCCAAAGAGCAAGGCTGTACCGTTTCGCTTGACTTGGCAAGTTATAATGTGGTAAACGAGAATCACCAATTCCTGAAAGACCTTGTATATAAATATGTAGATATAGTGTTTGCTAACGAGGACGAGTCATTTGCATATACTCATCTCAATCCCGAAGAGTCAGTGGAGAATATCGCGGGACAATGCGATATAGCGGTAGTGAAGGTGGGTAAACGCGGCTCGTATATCCGTCAGGGTATCCAATTGCATCATATCGGTGCTATTACCTCTAACTGCCTTGATTCTACGGGAGCAGGAGACTTGTACGCAGGTGGATTCTTGCACGCTTTGTCCGATGGATTTGACCTGCGCCGTTGTGGTGAGATTGGTACAATCGCAGCAGGTCGTGTGGTAGAGATAGTAGGTACTAAACTCCCAGAAGAGACTTGGGACGAGATTCGCCGCATCTGTGCCCTCTATCGTGGATTTATGCATAAACTAAAATTCTAACGTACAAACCAAATATGAAAATACTCTATATCCTTTATCAATATTTGATTGGTCTTCCGCTGATTATTGTCATCACATTGTTCACAGCGGTGTTTACAATTGTTTGTTTCCCATGGAAGAATGGTAAGGCACCTCGTGCGGTACAAGTATTTTGGTCGCGCAGTGTGTTATGGTTATTGTTTATACCTATCAAAGTAACAGGCAGAGAGCATGTCAACCCACAACAATCTTATGTGTTTGTAGCTAATCATCAGTCTGCGTTGGATGTGTTTGCAGTATATGGTTGGTTGCCTAATAATTTCAAATGGATGATGAAGAAGGAACTGCGTAAGATTCCTTTTGTAGGAACGGCTTGTGCGGTGGCAGGTCATATCTTTGTGGACCGCAGCAACCCACGCGCAGCCTTACAGAGTGTGGAATTGGTCAAAAAAGAATTGGTCAATGGTATCTCTACAGTGATTTTCCCAGAGGGTACACGCACCAAAACTGGTGAAATGGGGCGTTTCAAGCCAGGTGCATTCAAAATAGCCATGGATTTGAATCTGCCTGTAGTACCACTATCGTTGAGTGGATTTTATGATGCAATGCCCAGCGGAAAGGCGTTTGTAAACCCTCGTGCGCGCGTGCATCTACATATAGGTGAGCCTGTGGACCTCAACCAATTCGCCGATATCAACGAGGCAATGGCTTTCCTGCGCGAACGCGTAGAAGAAGGAATGAAAAAAAGAGTCGATTGACTCTTTTTTTTATCGTAGATAATCTTTTTAGAACAAACTCAACTGTTCGTCCACGGGTTTGCTATCCTCGGGTACTTCATTGGTAATGGTGAATGGCACATCCACTATGGGTTGGGCTATGGCATCTGCAGGCGTATCAGTAGAGTCGTTGTCTTCTATAATCTCATCCTCTTCTTCGCCTACTTCCTCTATCACCTCAGGTTCGGGTGTGATATCCTCAATCTTGGCAATATCCAATGTGGAGAAGCGTTTACCTTTGGCTTTGGGCGACTTAGCCTCAATAAATTCGGACATAATCACTTCCATGTCGGGGCGCGTTTCTTCCGCAAAAGTGATACGGAAGATAGCCTCTTCGCGGTCGGTGAGGATAGTCATTTTGCTATCGCTATTCTCGCCCAACATGTTTTGCAATTTGGCTTGTGCATCTAATTGGAAGCGTTTGCCATAGTAATACCCTAACTCAGCATTCCACATAGCCAATGACCATACCTTCTCGCTATTGAACTTCTCGATACGCCATATGTTTTGGTCGAAATGGGCAGTAAGGTCGAAGTTGGTGAGGTAGTAGCCACCATTGGTGGTGATAACCAAGATACGATCATCGTCCGTAAACTCACCCAAGTACATACCCTGACCATCATAATTCAGGCGCAAGACATCGGGATCGAACCACACTTTGCGTCCACCCAAAGTGGAATGACCTTTTTGTTTCAATGTGATAGATTTTACCTCATATTTGGTCAGCACATTGCCCCGTGCGGTACGACTCTTGATACCCAGTTCGCTCAAGTCTTTGATTACCTCCAGTTTCTTGAGGTGCAATGCGGGTTTGAGTTGAATCTTAATCACCTCAGCCTCGCCATTTGGGTTGGCGGTAAAATACATCACACGCGAACCAGGTTTGCCCTGCGTGAGGTCGTATTCTTTATCGCGTGCCACGCCTGTGACCGCGAAGCGTTTCATATAGTAGATACCCTTTTTGCCATCGCGATAGATAGCATTGTAGATAGTACGATGGTCGTTTTTGCGGAAAATATCGATATGAATAATATCGCCACCCACAAACACTTTATCTGCCACCTTCACAATCTTGTACTTACCATCTTTGTGGAAGATAATCACCTCGTCAATATCCGAACAGTTGAATAGGTATTCATCCTTCTTCAAGCCCGTTCCAATAAAACCATCTGCCCGATTAATATAGAGTTTCTCGTTGGCCTCCACCACCGTTTTGATATTGATATTGGCAAAGTTGCGCACTTCTGTATGGCGTGGATAGATATGACCATATTTATTCTTGAGCGTATCGAACCAAGCGATAGTATAATCGTTGAGGTTCTTGAGGTTTTTGATTGTGGCTTTGATTTTCTTATCAAGGTCGCGCATCAGTTCATCGGCTTTCTTTGAATCAAAGCGTGTAATACGAATCATACGAATCTCAAACAATCGCTCGATATCTTCACGGCGTACCTCACGAATAAGTTGCGCTTTCCATGGATCGAGTGCCCTGTCCACAAAGGCAATCAGTTTCTCTTTGTCTGGAGCCTCTTCGTAGCCCTTCTCCTTATATATACGATTCTCAATGAATATCTTCTCCAGCGAAGTGAAGAAATATTGCACCTCCAGTTCGGCCTTAGCAATCTCCAATTCCCATTTCAATAGGGATTTGGTATGCTCTACCGATAGGCGCAACAACTCGCTTATGGTAGTGAAGATAGGTTTCTTATCTTGAATAACACAGCAATTAGGCGATATGTTTACCTCGCAATCCGTAAAGGCATACAATGCATCAATGGTCTTGTCGGACGAACTGCCTGGTGCCAATTGCACTTCTATGCGCGCTTCTTCAGCAGTGAAATCATCCACCTTACGCACTTTAATCTTGCCTTTCTGCACAGCGCGCATAATGGTTTCTATAATCTTGGTGGTGGTAGTACCAAATGGAATCTCGGTAATGATTAGCGTTTTGTTGTCGTCCGACTTTTGGATTTTAGCACGGATACGCACTGCGCCTCCACGCTCGCCATCGTTATAGCGACTAACATCAATCTCACCACCCGTTGGAAAATCGGGATAGAGTTGAAACGCCTCACCGCGCAGGTATGCCAACGCGGCATCGCAAATCTCGCAGAAGTTATGAGGCAGAATCTTAGAGTTCAAACCCACCGCAATACCCTCAACGCCTTGCGCGAGCAGTAATGGGAATTTGATAGGCAGGTGAATAGGTTCCTTCTTACGACCGTCATACGACATCATCCAATGCGTGGTCTTGGAATTGAACACCGTTTCCAAGGCAAACTTACTCAGCCGTGCTTCTATATAACGGGGGGCCGCTGCACCATCACCCGTGAGAATATTTCCCCAGTTACCTTGGCAATCAATCAGCAGGTTCTTTTGCCCCAGTTGCACCAACGCATCACCAATACTGGCATCGCCATGTGGGTGGTACTGCATGGTTTGACCCACGATATTGGCAACCTTATTATACTTGCCATCATCTACGCCCTTCATGGCGTGCAAAATGCGGCGTTGCACAGGCTTCAGACCGTCCTCTATGGCTGGCACCGAACGGTCGAGTATCACATACGAGGCATAATCCAAGAACCAGTCTTGGTACATACCTGTTAGATGTTGTTTTACGGAATCGTTATGCTCTGCCATATCCTAATAATCTTTCACCTTTGACCTAAATCTCCACCTCTGCCCATGCCACTGGCAGGGATAATGGTGGTCGTTGTTTAGCAACCTTTACATGCACCTCTCGCGCTTGGGGAAACGCCATTTGTAAAGCGTGCTGGATACGCCACGCAACATGCTCCAGCAAGTCGGAGGGCTGCTGCATTTCTTGGTGCACTATAGCACAAACAGAACGATAATCCAATGCATCTTGGATATCGTCTGAAGGCATACCCTGAGGGTCATCTACCCTAATGCTGACACCTACAAGAAAGGTATTCCCTTTCTGTTTCTCCTCCTCCAGTACGCCATGATAGGCATAGCACTGAATGTCGCGAAGGCGGATTATCACAGGTTTATTCGAGGAAGCGATTAACGAAGATATAAGACAAAATGCCTGCGACCTCTAACACCATGCTCGCAACCAATAATGCGTTTACTTGAACACCGAAATAATACACAGCCAAGCAAACTACGCCAAGCAACACAAGGATTGCACCTAAGTTTTTCAGTAAAGTATTCATATCTATATTTTTTTGTTATTTCACGGATTTTGCTGCAAAGGTACAAAAAACTTTGCAAATACACAAGTTTTTAAGAAATTTTTATCGTTTTTTACTTTTCCACCCTTCTCCAAATGCCTCCAGGCAGTCCTTTTACCATGCCATTCAACTCCATCATCATCAGTTCGGCTGCCACTTCGTTGTAGGGCAATTGTAATTCCATCACCAATTGATTCACATGCCATCCATCCTCTGATTCACTCAATTTGGATAGTATATTGCGTTGCAAATCGGTCAGGTCATTTAGCAGTTCGAGCATACTCATTTGTATAGGTTGCTTGCACTCGGTTTGCCATTGCATGGCTTTAACCAAATCTTCTGCCGAGGTAATAAGTTGAGCGCATTGCTTTTTGATTAGGTGATTGCATCCTTCTGAGTTGCTATCGTTGAAGCGACCGGGTAGTGCAAACACATCGCGGTTGTAGTCCTGCGCCATTTGTGCGGTGATCAACGACCCACCCTTGGCCTTCGATTCTACCACCACTACCGCATCTGCCATACCTGCCACAATACGGTTGCGTGCTACAAAATTGTATCGTTCAGGCTCTGTGCCTGTGGTGTATTCCGTCAGTATACCGCCATCATTCAACGCCTGCACCGCTACATTGCGATGCATCGCAGGGTATATCCTATCCAGCCCGTGCGCAGGTATGATAATGGTAGGAATCCCCGCTTCTATCGCTGCTTTATGGGCTGCTACATCTATTCCGTATGCCAAGCCGCTTACAATGGTCAGGTCGGGTACTTGCATAGCCAAATCCAATACGAACTGCCTGCACCAGTCTTTTCCGCGTTCACTGGGCATACGCGTACCTACTATGCTCACTACATGCTTGGGATTGACATCCACATTGCCCTTAGCGTACAATAGCAACGGAGCATCTGTACATTGTGCCAATCGGTAAGGGTAGTTATGGTCTTTATAATAGTAGAGTTGGATGGCATGTTTCTCGATAAAATCAAGTTCTTTTTGCGCATGCTCTATAGCCTCGCGGCTCATTATTTCTGGGTGACGCCCCGCAGCCTCACAGGCGGTATCATACAAATCCAATACGCTACGCAGTTGGCGTTGTCGCGTGCGATTGTGCCAAGTGATTGCAATTCTATTTAGCCATTCTTCTCTCATGCCATTTTAACCCAATCCACCAAATGATTACGCCCGCTGCTATACCTATGCAATCTGCCACCCAATCCATCCAATCGCCTGTGCGGGGATAAAAGTATTTTTCTTGTAAAACCTCGATGGATCCGCCCAAAATAGCAGGAAGACCTATCGTTACAAACCACCATTGACATGATCCGAAACAAGCGTTTCCGTCAGCACTCCGAGACCACTCTGTAGCCTTGCTATCCCATTGTAACATCAGCGCGAGCACCAAATACATAAACGCATGTATGTATTTGTCTATCCCCTGAATAGGGGGTAACGCCACACTTGGCTCACGCAGCAAACAGGCATATACAATCACACCTGCCACCGCTATACTACGCCAATATATTAGAGTTTTTCGCCAAAGCATAAGTCGCCCGCGTCACCCAAACCAGGAACAATATATTTCTTTTCGTTCAGCACAGGGTCAATCACGGCACACCATAGCGTAACCTCCTCGGGCATAGTCTGAGATAAATGTTCAATGGCTTGAGGGGTTCCAAATAAGCATGCCAAATGAACATGTTTAGGTGTTCCGTGGCTCAATAGGGCTTTATAGCCGACTTCCATTGACAAACCTGTAGCCAACATAGGGTCCACTAATATCAGTGTTTTGCCTTCAATGGATGGGGCTGCCAGATATTCCGATATAATCTCAATTTGCATCTGACCGCGCTTGCCAATCGTTTCTTGGCGATAGGCACTAATAAAGGCGTTTTCTGCTTTATCGAACATATTTAGAAAACCCTGATGCATAGGCAAACCTGCGCGCAACAGAGTACCCAACACCACTTGATCTTGCGGAATCTGCATATCGGCCATTGCCAATGGCGTTTGCACTTGCTCCTCGGCATAGGTGAGATGTTTGCTGATTTCCACCGCCATAATCTCGCCTATTCGTTCAATGTTACGGCGAAAACGCATACTGTCTTTTTGCACATCCACGCTGCGCATTTCTTTCAGATACTGATTAAGCAAGGAAGGTTGCTGGGATAGATTGATAACTTTCATATTTGCATTGGTATTAAAATTTTGTGCAAAATTACAACAAAAATTGCACATACGCAAGAAATCCGAGCAATTTTGAATAGTTTTCCCACTAAAATCTTGTGTATCTCAAAAAAAAGTAGTACTTTTGCACCGCAAATAGTGAACTTTTTGTTAAAACAACTTTAAATACTAATTTTATGTCAAAAGTAACCGTTGTAGGCGCAGGTAACGTAGGTGCTACATGCGCGAATGTGTTGGCTGTGAAGAAAGTAGCCAGCGAAGTCGTATTAATCGACATTAAGGAAGGCGTTGCAGAAGGCAAGGCCATGGATATCATGCAAACCGCTCAACTCTTGGGCTTCGACACCGTGGTAAAAGGTGTTACCAATGACTATAGCGCAACTGCTGGTTCTGATGTAGTAGTTATCACCTCTGGTCTGCCTCGTAAACCAGGTATGACTCGCGAGGAGTTGATTGGTGTAAACGCAGGTATTGTAAAGAGCGTTGCTAACCAAATCCTGACTTATTCTCCTAACGCTATTCTCATCGTGGTTTCTAACCCTATGGATACCATGGCTTATCTCACCTACAAGGCACTTGGTTTGCCACGCAACCGCGTGATTGGTATGGGTGGCGCATTGGATAGCAGCCGCTTCAAATATTTCTTGAGCCAAAAATTGGGTTGCAATGCCAACGAAGTAGAGGGCTTTGTAATCGGTGGTCACGGCGATACTACTATGATTCCTATGACTCGCTACGCTACTTACAAAGGTATGCCAGTTAGCAGCATGCTCAGCGCAGAGGAGTTGGAAGAGGTAGCAAAGGCTACTATGGTTGGTGGTGCTACTTTGACTGGCTTGCTTGGTACCAGTGCATGGATGGCCCCTGGTGCTGCTGCAGCAGCGGTGGCTGATAGCGTAATCAACGACCAAAAGAAAATGATTCCTTGCTCGGCTTACCTCGAGGGTGAGTATGGCTATAACGACATCACCATTGGTGTGCCATGTATCATTGGTAAGAACGGTATTGAGAAGATTGTTGAAATCGAACTCAACGAGGCTGAAAAAGCATTGTTCGCTGCCAGCGAAGAGGCTGTGGCTAAGACCACCGCTATATTGAAAGAGATCAATGTGCTTTAATCTCCGCTTGTCGAACTTCGTGTAAGAGGTTCTGACAGCGTTTTGATAATTGACTCTGATTATTCTCTATTTGCAGAATGGTTGGAGTCAATTCTTTTTTGCTTATCTCATCTTCAGCGAGAGCGTATTGCTGACGTAAGTGGCTTAGTGTCTGTTTATTCACCTCCATTTGCTTTTGCAAGTTCAGCCATTCTTGATAGGCTTTGCGGGCTGCGGCGGTTTGGAAATGATTAATGGAAGTATAGACCACTGAATCGTTAAGCACAAAAAATATCTCATTCTCATTTGTCTTATCTTCCTCGTTGTCAGATATTTGTGGTTGCTCCACAATAGGTTGTTCATCTACTTTCAACATCTGTTGCAGTTGAGCATATGCCACCAAGGAATCTTGCGAGATATTGCGCCAATATGTTTTTTGCTCTGTAGGGACAAAGGTATAGACATGCACATAACCCTCTTTAGCATGGCGATCGGTAGCAAAGTAGCCAATATGGTGTATTTCATCCACTACCATTAGATAGTCGTTAGCAGGCGAGTTATAGGGATAACCAAGATTCTCAGGATTGGTGTAAGTCTCTGTATATGTATTATATCGACTTACATAAATATCGTATCCACCCAAACCACTGGTATCCTTAGAAGCAAAATACAGGGTTACACCATCACTCAGCAGATAGGGGTAATCCTGTTCAGCCGACATGTTGATAATCTGTGGCAAAGTGTCGGGTTGCGTCCATGTATCCATCATGTTTCGACTGGAGACAATCCACTTTCGCTCGCCATCTACACTTGCCCATAGTTTACGGTCGTTGCGCTGATTGGTATAGACCATTTGTCCGAGGTTATCTTGCGTTAGATTACCCGTTTCAGCTGATAGACGGTATGCACTCAACAACTCATTCAGCGGCACTTGTACCGAATCAATGATTTGCACTTTTTCCACGCGGCGCATATAGCGTTGAATCTTCTCGGCCTTGCGTATTTGCGCGTGAATATAAGGTATGCGCTCGGAGTCAGATTTGAGCGTATTGAGGTAACTCTCGTATGCCGCTATGGCTTGGTCTGGATATCCCAAATGCAAATAAATCTCGCCCAGATTAAAGTGCTTTAGGTCGTAGCGGTTGCCTGATTTTTCAAAATATTCAATAGCAGTAGGATAATCGCCCAACTCTTGTGCACAGCGCGCATAGCGGTAGAGGTATAATGGGAAACTGGGATAGCGTTTTAGTAGCAGGGCATACTCGTATTGTGCTGCCGAATAATTGGCCTCTTTGAATAGTTTATCGGCTTTGCCATCGTTTTGCGCGAATAGACTATTGGTGCCAATCACTTGACAGGCAGCCAATAGCAAAAACGCGATAATAACTCTCTTATTAATCATTATAAATCCATTTATAGAAGTGACTTGAAGTAACCTTCATTCGTATCCGTATGGTGATTATTCACACAATCAGGCTGCAAAATTACTACAAAAATTGCAAATACGCAAACAAAACGCATTTTTTTTCTAAAATGGAGGATAATGAGTGTGACAAACGAGGTTATTTCGTGTTTTTGTCACTTATATTTTGCAATTCATGGAGTTTGAGCGAAAATATTTTGTGGTGTCAAAAAAAAATAGTACCTTTGTCGCCGAAAGGCGACGTCGCCCAATAGGGGCACATAAAACAAGCGGCATGAGCCGCATGAAACCTTTAAAACTGCTAAAACAATTAAAACTTTTTAAACAATAAATCATTTTACAATTATGGTAAGTTACAAAGAACTTGGCTTGGTAAACACCAAAGAGATGTTTGCTAAAGCAATCAAAGGCGGATACGCTATCCCAGCCTTCAACTTCAACAACATGGAGCAACTTCAAGCTATCATCAAAGCTGCTGCTGAGACCAAGAGCCCAGTGATTCTCCAAGTATCTAAAGGTGCGCGTAACTACGCTAACCAAACCCTCCTCCGCTACATGGCACAAGGTGCTGTAGAGTATGCTAAAGAGTTGGGTTGGGAGAACCCACAAATCTGCTTGCACCTCGACCACGGAGATAGCTTTGAGACTTGCAAGAGTTGCGTTGACTTCGGTTTCTCAAGCGTTATGATCGACGGTAGCCACCTCCCATACGAGGAGAATATCGCCCTCACCAAGAAAGTGGTTGAATACGCTCACGCACACGATGTGACCGTTGAGGCAGAGCTCGGCGTGTTGGCAGGTGTTGAGGATGAGGTATCTGCTGCTGAGAGCCACTATACCAAACCAGAAGAGGTAGTAGATTTCGCTACTCGTACAGGTTGCGACTCATTGGCTATCTCTATCGGTACCAGCCACGGTGCATACAAGTTCACCCGCGAGCAATGTACAGTTGACCCACAAACAGGTAAGCTCGTTCCTCCTCCATTGGCATTCGATATCCTCGACGCTATCATGGAGCAATTGCCTGGCTTCCCAATCGTACTCCACGGTTCTTCTTCAGTGCCACAAGAGTATGTGGATATCATCAACCAATACGGTGGTAAATTGCCAGACGCAGTAGGTATTCCAGAGGAGCAACTCCGCAAGGCATCTGAGAGCGCAGTTTGCAAGATCAACATCGACTCTGACAGCCGTTTGGCTTTCACCGCTGCTGTTCGCAAAGTGTTCGCTACCAACCCAGGTGAGTTTGACCCACGTAAATATTGCGGCCCAGCTCGCGACCTCATGACAGAGCTCTACAAGCACAAAATCGTTAACGTATTGGGTTCAAACGGTAAAGCTGAGTAATCATGGCTCTTCCATTTATGACAGCCGCTGAGGCTGCTCAATTAGTTCCTCACGGAGCAATATGCGGCATGGGTGGTTTCACCCCTGCCGGCGCTCCAAAGGATGTTCCTTCTGCTATCGCTGCGATGGCTGAGGCACTCCACGCTGAGGGCAAACCTTATAAGATTGGTATGTACACTGGCGCTTCTACAGGCGACAGCTGCGACGGTGCACTCGCTCGCGCTCACGCTATCGAGTTCCGTACCCCATACCAAGGCAACAAAGACCTCCGCACCGAGCTTAACGCACAAGGTGCACACTACTTCGATATGCACCTTAGTGAGTTGGCGCAAGACCTCCGCTACGGCTTTATGCCAAAGCCAGACTTCGCTATCGTGGAAGCTTGCGAGGTAGTAGAGAAAGGTGACCAAGTAGAGATCGTTCTCACCGCAGGTGTAGGTAACGTACCTACTTTCTGCCGCTTGGCTGACAAGGTGATCGTAGAGCTTAACGAAGCTATGCCTGCCGCTATGCGTGGCATGCACGATATCTACGAGCCAGCTGACCCACCTGTACGTCGCGAGATTCCTGTATATACCGTTTCTGACCGCATTGGCGCAGACTGCGTAACTATCCCTGCCGAGAAACTCGTAGCTGTGGTGAAGACCAACCGTCCTAACGAGGTAGGTGGTTTCACTCCGCTGGATGAGACTACTGCTAAGATTGGTGCGAACGTAGCTTCTTTCCTCGAGAACGAGATGAAAGAGGGCCGTATCCCTGCATCTTTCTTGCCTATCCAATCGGGTGTAGGTAATATCGCTAACGCAGTGTTGGGCGCACTTGGTGACAACAAGAACATTCCTGCTTTTGAGATGTACACCGAGGTGATCCAAGACTCTGTAGTAGGTTTGATGAAAGAGGGCCGCGTGAAGTTCGCTTCTGGTTGCTCATTGACTATTGGTGCTGATAAGCTCCAAGAGATCCTCGACAACCTCGATTTCTTCCGTGATAAATTGGTGCTTCGTCCACAAGAGATCTCTAACAACCCTGAGATTGCTCGTCGTTTGGGTCTTATCACTATCAACACAGCTCTCGAGGCAGATATCTTCGGTAATATCAACTCTACCCACGTTTGCGGTACCAAGATGATGAATGGTATCGGTGGTTCAGGCGACTTTACTCGCAACGCATATATCAGCATCTATACTACTCCTTCTACCGCTAAGGGTGGTGCTATCTCAGCTTTCGTGCCAATGGTTAGCCACCACGACCATAGCGAGCACTCAGTGAAGATCATCATCACCGAGCACGGTATTGCTGACTTGCGTGGTAAGAGCCCAATCCAACGCGCTCACGAGATTATCAACAACTGTGTGGATCCACAATATCGCCCAATGCTCAACGAGTACTTGGAGATGTCTAAGACCGCTCACACCCCTCACACACTCAGCTGCGCACTCGCTATGCACGAGGAGTTCCTCAAGTCTGGCGACATGCGTAACACCAAGTGGGAGAATTATAAGCGCTAATTAGCGTTGGTACTATAATACAAAAAAGACTGCTCCGAAAGCAGTCTTTTTTGTATGACAAATTCATATCGATAGCTTATATCAAATAAGTTAGATAGTTCGCAGTCGTTATCACATCTGTTTTTTGTGGGTGATATTGTTCGATAAACTGATTAGGTATTTTGGCTGATTGTTTCTTTTCGTTCCATTTCATCTCGAACAGATGCAACTCACCATTTGACTCTTCGATATAATCAATCTCTTGCTTCTCCGTGGTACGCCAAAAATAGGACTTTACCAAACGGTCGGAATAATGATTATATTTCATACGCTCTGCAATGAAGAAGTTCTCCCATAGCGCTCCCTTATCCTGTCGCAATTCTAATGGCGCAAAGGCTTGTAGTACTGCATTACGAACGCCTAAGTCATAGAAATAGATCTTTTTCCCTTTAGTTAGCTCTGTGCGGATATTCCTGCTGAAGCTATTCAAACGGAATACGATATAGCATTTCTCCAGAATATCGATATATTTCTCCACGGTCTTGCTATCCACTTCGACCGTCTTGCTGAGTTCATGGTACGAAACCTCACTACCTATCTGCAAAGCCAATGCCACTAATAATTTTTGCAGCACAGCAGGTTTACGCATACCCTCCAAATCCAATATGTCTTTATAGAGATAACTCTCCGTTAACTCCGTCAAAGCCTTTTCGGGCGGAAGACTACCAAACAACACATCGGGATAACTGCCATATATCAAACGCGTCTCCAGCATTTCACTGGTGGTTATCAAGCCTTTAGCTGCATACAGCTCGCCTGTAGAAATAGGGAAAAGATGATATTCTATTTTGCGCCCCGTGAGTGGTTCGTTGATTTTGCTGTGCAAATCCAATGCCGAAGAACCTGTAACCAACAACTGAATGTTAGGGAAATTATCCACTATCACTTTGAGGGTCAATCCGATGTTTTCCACTCGCTGTGCCTCATCTATTACAACCACGGACTTGTTATTTATCAACAGTTGTAAGCCTGCAAGCGAAGGATTATATAGCATATCACGCACACTCTGTAGGTCACAGTTCAGCCATAGGATAGAATCCTCAGCCATAGACTGTGTCATCATACGAAACAGGGTGGACTTACCCACTTGTCGTGCGCCAATCAGCAGAATGGCTTTACCTTTTCCAATGTATTGTGTCAATACATTTTGCAGCGTTCGTTGTATCATAGCGATTGAGTTTTGTAGATTATCTTATTATGGTTAGTTTGAAAAACGCTGCAAAGGTAATCATTTTTTCTTTATTTTCCAAATTTATGGCAATATTTTCGGATTTTATTCCAAATTTATGGCAATATTTTCGGATTTTATCTATTTTTATAGCGTATCATATACCGCCGCTCGCCCCATGACTCACACCTTGAGCTGCGCATTGGCTATGCACGAGGAGTTCCTCAAGTCTGGCGATATGCGTAACACCAAGTGGGAGAATTATAAGAGATAAGTATCGGTTCGACGGTTAATATCGGCTATAAATAAAAAAAGACTGCTTTCGTATAAAACGAAGCAGTCTTTTTTGTATCTCCAATTCCTTGTAAGTTTCGGGACCACCATAGGAGATCTGTGGGCTTTCGGTGGCTCTTGTTATGTCTCTATAATAGCAAATATGTCCCGAAAAAGGAAGTTAAAACTTCTTTTGTTTATTATCCAAATAGTGGATCTAGTAAAAACCACAAGCAGAAGATAGCGATAATAATGTCAATAATCCAGCAGAGTAATTCGTCCATAGTAGTCATTTTTGAGGGTTAAACAATCATTTTCTTGAAATTCGCTGCAAAATTACTATATAAAACTGCTAAAACTTGTCAGTATGTACATAAAATATGCAGAAAATGTGTTTTTTTCTGCATATTTTATAAATGGGTACTATTTTATTTGTTTTTAGCTCTCAGTTTCCATTTGGTATAACTTCTTTGCTTCTTCTATGTTAATGTATGCATTACGCCCATTTTTGAGAAGCAATGCGAGTAGATGTCCTCCATTAAGAAGTTTTAGTGGTTTATCTTTTGCAAATTCATATGAATCATGCCCGTAGTCTGAAGTTGTAATCAGTATACCAGTATTAGCACCCTCATTAATCACCGTTCCATACAAATCACGCACTGCAGATACGCCTACGGTATTGGTGTAGCGTTTCGCTTGAATAACAATCTTACCACCGCGCAAAGGGTCTGGGTCAAAAATCACAGCATCAACACCTCCATCCCTGCTTGCCTGAGTAACTTTTACCTCTCCGCCATTTTGAGCAAATTCCAATTCAAATAATTCTCTTACAAGTTGTTCAAAATCCTCCCAATGCATAGCGGCTAAATTTGTTCCTTGATGAGTAATTACTTGTCGCTCTTGCACAAATCGTTTATCATCTTTATTAAAGGATAGAATAGGTGTGATTGGTGTTAGGTTAATTAATTTTGAAGCCGATACACCTTTGAATGACTTGAAACATGATTTTGGGTCTACTTGTGCAAGATTTATTTGGGTATATTTTTCTTTTGGAACTTGAATAGAAAGAATACATTTTCTTTCCATCAATCCTGTTGAGGGATTAATAGAAGATATATGACCATTATAAGTAATAATTTTTATTTCATTTTTAGTATCAACATAAAATGCCTCATAAATAGTTCGAAGTGTTATCGAATATAACGCCTTTTCGTATTCTTTTGAAATATAATTTTCTGGTTGCTTCTTTATGCTAACTTCATTTGTGGATGATACATATTTATATTCTTTAATTGCTGGATATTTCGAAATTGCTGGTAATTCATAATCAATAACGAGCACTCCATCGTCAAATACACATTCTAATGTAGGATTAAACATAGAATTGTAGTTAGATGATTTTAGCGCGTTAGATACTTTATCTTCTATCTGTTCTCCTGCTGTAGACAAAGCATTACTTTCTGCAATACCATTTTCTATAATTCTGCTCCAGAGCATTTCTACATGTTTGAGTTTTCTAGTTTCCAAATAACAAAAAAGGAAATTTTGTACTTTCTTTTTCCCTGAAAAATATTTCTCATTCCCATTGTCCTCGAATGATACATATGTATGATCAAAAGTTGGTCTAATGATGCTATCAAAACGAAATTTTAGCAAGTTATTCGCACTATTATCTACAAAATAGCAGTCTTTAATTAACAAGAACGATAATTGAATAGATTGCTCAAGTAGCAAAAACCATTTGTTCAAATCTATGTCCTCTGGAGCATATATATTATAACAATTTTTATGATACAATTTTTCTTGCCATATAATCGATGCTCCAAGTTCCTTAAAAGAATGCTCTAGCTGAGTATATTGTTTCTGTTGGTTGATTTCTTTTTCTATTAATTCTTGTTCCCGTTGTCTTTTCTTTTGCTTTCGAATCTCAGCCATTCTTTTAGCCCACTCTTGTTTATCTTGAGACGAACTTATCGTTTTCGTCTTTATTTCTGGTTTATCAACAATGTTGTCAGATTGTTTTTCTTTATTTTTTGATAATAGATACATGCTCACAAGAATAGTCAGCAAAATAAGCGATATTATTAATAGTGCCATAATCTTATAATCATATTTGTGTAAAATTCATATTTTAATAATTTAACTCTCTGATACCATCATATTGTATTAAAAATATTCGACTATAACCAATGTCACATGGAAGAGTATATGGTGCATTCCAAAATTCAAATGGTTCTTTCGCAAATATTGCAACTGCTAACCAATATTCTTGGATATCAGCATTTTCTTTTAGCTTTTTATAATCAGCTACTTTTCTTAGTTTGTCATTAATTCCGCTATCAAAATCTTCTTGAGTAATTGGTTGTAAATATTGTCCCTGAATAGATACTGCAATTGGTTGTTCAATCTTATTAGAAATTAATGTGACTGACTCAACATAAATTGTATCTACTTTATCTCCGCTTACAATGGTATTAAACGATTGAAATTTTTTCGTATCGGATGATCGTAAGTCATCAATTTCTTTAGTAACTTGTTTTATGAAATCTTTTGCGTTATACCTCAACCAATATGCTGTTAGTTTAAATTTTACATTGATAGCAATATTTTCATTTCTTGCAGCAAGAATTTTCTCATATTCTTTTTTTGCTTCTTTAATTTTTTGTAAGCTTATAGCCGTGATGCTTGGTCCCTTTGAATTTTTATTTTGTTTATGAGCAAACTTACTACTCGGCGCAAGTTCAACAAGCTCAAGACCGATTTTGCGATTTTCGTGCATAATAATAAAATCTGGTCTTTCGCTATTGTTAACAGTTTCCAAATTAATATTTAAGTGTTTTAACAAAGGCTTAATAACACTTAATTCATGTCTTTTTCGCGAGTTCAAGATTTGAATATGTTATATTTTGGCTCATTTTTATGCCAACAAAGAAATAATACTTTCAGAATAAGGCTAATAACTTTATAGCAGACAATTATTCTTTATCCAACACCTTATATAATTCGCGTTCTAAGGTCTTACGGTCGGGGAGATAGAGCATATAACGACTAATAAACAACTGATTAGAGATACCCTCTGTGGCGTATTCCATTGTCAAACTATCCGCATTGGCACCTAGGACAATACCGATTGGCTCATTGTCTCCCTCTGTGCAAACTTCTTTGCGGAAGTAGTTCAAATAGAAGTTCATCTGACCGACATCTTCGTGCTGCACTGTGCCACGCTTCAAATCAATCAAGCAGTAGCATTTCAAAATTACATTGTAAAAGACCAAATCTACATAGTACTGACGCCCTGCTATACTAAAGCGATATTGTTTGCCAATAAAAGCAAAACCTTTGCCTAGTTCCAACAAGAATTGGCTTAGGTTGTTCATCAAACCATCTTCCAACTCGCTTTCGTTATACAGCAAACGGTCGGGCAAGCCGACAAACTCCAATACATACGGATCACGGATAATATCTTCAGGCGTTTGCAGTTCGATGCCTTCGTTAGCGAGTTTGAGAATACCTTCTTTATCTTTACTCAATGCCAGACGGTGGAAAAGCATGCTTTTCATTTGGCGCTTGAGTTCACGAACGCTCCATTGCTCTTTTTCACATTCTTTGGTGTAGAATGAGATCTCCAAAGGGTCGTCCGCCTTTAATATTTCATAATAGTGACTCCAACTCAATTTGTGGGACAGTGTCCCACTATTTTGGTAAGAAAGATATAACTTTCTCATATAGAATATGTTACTCCTTCCAAATCCTTTCCCGTAAGTACGTGTGAGATCTTCCGAAAGGCGATTAAGAAGGTTGCTACCATATTCAGCCTTTTCGTTGCCATTTTGTTCATATTCCACGATGTACTTGCCTATTTGCCAATAGGTGTCCACAAGAATAGTATTTACTTCGTGAGCGACTTTAGTACGGGCAGCAGCCAACAAGTCCGCTATTTCCCCGACTAAGTGTTGATAAGTGCTATCCGACTTTACAATCTCGTTCATGGTCTTTGTGTTTTGTGGGTGCAAAGGTAATGATTTTTTTACAAATAAGCAAATTTCTTTTTAAAAATCATTATCATCATACGAATCCCAGCCAGACATGCCATCGCTGTCGTAGTCGCCACAATCCCAATCGTCGCGAGAGGTCCAGTTGCTAGAACCACTTGTGCGATGACGGCGGTCTTCGCCTATACTGCGGTAATCTTCAATGTCAAACAAGCCATTGGATGTGCTCTCTTCGGAGCCAAAAAGAAAATCAAATAGTCCCATAGTAATAATTGTAATTTAAGAATTATAAGTAATACGAAAACATTTCAATTAGAATCCAAAGACCTAATCCTATTTGTGCGAGTGCTAAAAGCAGGGCAATTATATTATCCATAATCGTTATTTTTTGAGGGTTAAACAGTCGTTGTTTTCGAAATCCGCTGCAAAGGTACTGCTTCAAACTGCTAAAACTTGTCAGTATGTCAAGAAAAATGCACTTTTTTGTGAGAAAGTGTGTTTTTTTGCTCAGAGGGGAGAAAGCGTACCCAAAAATAAACACAAAATGCACGATTAGACAACTATTTCAGTAATCGAGTAAACCTTTTTAGGAAAGGTGGAAACTTTTTTAGGAAGCCCAATCTTAACAAAAGTACTTTTTGTAGGCGAGGAGTTGAGTCGGCGTTCTCTCGGTAAAATCAGGTAAGGTATAAGAGAGGTAAAAGAGATGGTAATCTTAATAAAACGCACATTTTTCTATCTTTAGTACTTTATCTTAAAGTACTGCAAGTGTTCTTTGTAATAATCTTGTGCGGTAAGACAGGTGTCGGTTAAGAATCCTTTGATATGATCCCAGTTTTGGATACCTCTATAATAATATAGGCGCAAGTCCTCTGTTATGATAAACGGAACAATACTATTCTGCAAACATTGCCAAAACATCAGCAAACGACCGATACGCCCATTCCCATCTTGAAATGGGTGTATGCGTTCGAATTGCACATGAAAGTTCAAAACATCATCTAAACTTACTTGTTTCAGCTGATTGTATTCCACAAGTAATTGCTTCATTTCTTTGTGTACTTCCTTTGGATCTGTAGTTCCCTCTCCGCCTACTTCGTTAGCAAGTTTCTTGTAATCTCCAACTGCAAACCATTCTTTTTGACTATCTGATGTGTTGGTCTTCAATAGTTGATGCAGATGTTTGATGTGTGTTTCTGTTAATTTATCTGTGGCGTGGTCAATCACATAGTCAATGCAACGAAAGTGGTTGACCGTTTCCATGATATCATCTATTCGCGTATTTTCTGTTGTGATGCCCAATGTGTTCGTTTCAAAGATATATCGCGTTTGTTCTTTGGTCAAGCGACTGCCTTCTATATGGTTGGAATTGTAGGTCAGGTCAATTTGTGTGCGATGATAGATGCCACCTTTTAAGCGACTACTCTTTTCTATACGGAGTTGTTGCAGTAGAGGAGAGATTTTTTGTTTGCCTTTTTTTGGCAATGTGGCATCCGCAGGAATATTCCATGTTTTGCCTACTAATACGGCTCCTTCTATTTTACCAGAGGAGCAATAATTTCGAGCGGTACGTTCGCTGATACCGTATAGTTCAGCATATTGTGTGACAGATATATAACTCATTATCGGCAAGTTTTTATTGAATTTTGCTGCAAAGGTAGTGTTTTTTGCCGACATCGGCAAGTTTTTGCATAAAAAAGTGTTGTTTATACCACATTTTCACCACAGTTGCCTGCAAATTTCGGGAGCACCATAGGAGATCTATAGGAGTTCTATGGGCTTTCGGTGGCGGTTAGGTTGCATCAGGTTGGTATCCAAGTTGTTTTCAAGTTACCTGCGGGCTACGTGACCACTTCGCGACCACTGTTGCACATCTATGCCCTATTTGTGGCTAATCTGTGGCAGAAATAGGAAATGGCATCAAAAAGCCCTGCAAGTTACTTGCAGGGCTGAAATAATATTTGATAATACACTTTATTTCAAAGTCATAGTCTTCCAACTACCACTTGCTGCTGTACTTGTTGCAACTACAGGAGTTTGAGGTTTGTTGTTTATCAATAAAGATTCACGTTTCACATTCCTATTTATATACTCTGCAAGTTCTGCGTATGAAACATTACCTTTAGTTTCTTGGAGCTTTTTGAGCAAAAAATATGTAAATAGACCATGTCCTTTAGAAGGATAGGTCATTGCTGTTTCATCACCACTTGATGCTGAAAACACAACTGATTTGCCTTCCAATACTTCTTTCTTCGCTTCGCGAGCGACGCCACGAGCAGCGACAAGCATACTGCCCTCCTTGTTTGCACCAGTAAAACAAGCGTCCATAAAATAAGTAATATTTGATGCTTTGGTTTTACCCAACGCAGTATAAAGGGACTTTAAACTATAACAGGTTGTTGTATTTGTACCCTTACCATCTACAGGAATAATGTATGCATCGCCCGTTCTTTCATCAGGAATTCCATGACCACAATAATATACAATACCTCTATTTCCTTCTGAATCATTAAGAGCTTGCTGTAACCATTCTATATCACCCATCAACATTCCATAAGTCGCATTAGGTGAATATCGAATCTGTCGTTCTGAGATGCCTAATGTTTTCATACAATATTCCTTAAAAATTCTACCATCATGGGTCGCACAATTCACATCATCTACAAAGTGATAATCTTCATTAGCAACGATAAGAACATAGGTATTATAATTGCGATATTTAGCCTCTGGAATATTAACATCAACATCCGAAGTTCCTGTTTCAATCATTTGAGCAACATTTGTATTTGAGTGATTTGGCGATTGTGTAAATTTATTCATTATATTGTATTCACCTGTAAAAGACAAATCATTGCGAGCAATGGTTTTACTTATTTTTTTGATTTTAGATTTCTTATCTACTAATTCAATATTAGTTTCAAAAACTCCATCTATCTTTACATAGTATTTTCTACCATCTTCTACTCGAATGCCAAAAGCTTTGTCTAACAGGGCTGTATATTTAGTACCTTTCACACCAGATAAATTAACATCTATATTTTTTTGTGTAGATTTTGGCTTGTTTAGAACCCTGTTTTTGTGTGCTCCAGTTTGATATTGAGGATTAGATTGTTGCATCCATGATAAATGCGAGTTGTTGCCAAATACCATATTTTGACCTTTAGCAACATTCGCTTGGTGATTTTGTCTTGCTCTTTCGAGATGATTAGTTGAGTGGGAAGATACAAATGTGGAAGCTGCGACGGCATTTATAGCAGCGCGTTGTGCTCTTTCATCAGATATTTCTGTTCTAATTTCAGCATTTTTTTCGCCATCATACACCATAATATAACATAATCCAGGTGGAACGGTTACAGACAAATACCCGCCTTCATACAATGCTAATGGAATCTTAAAACCATTCACTTCTATGTGATAAGATAAATTTCTATATTCAGGAGAATATATTACCACTTCAGCACTTTCTTGTGCCATAACATTCATTACCGTCATGAATGCTACTAAAATCATTTGAATCTTTTTCATAATAATTTGTTTTTATTTGTTTATTTGAATTGTTTTTTCTATAGTTTGCATCGTTTTATCACTCATGCGATTTCTATGTAACCACTTTTGAAAATTTTCGATTGGAATTTCTGGTACAAATTCGCCCATGTCAGAAAGAGGCATCGAAAAATCCTTTTGTGAAAATACAAGCAAAAATGTGTTAAATTCAACTTTTTTATTTGTAACCAAAATAGTTTCTTCTTGATATGGATAAGTTGGATCGGCAGTTGAAAGATAGATATATTCTTTATTACTTTTTACCAACCTTGCTTTCCCATTCTCATTTTCGTATGGCAACATGCAAGAAACAATTCCTGCATTATCATCACGAACAAAAATAGCAATGTATCCATTTACTGGAGATTTAAAACGAATCGCAACTTTATCATTATTCTTAAATCGTTTTGTTTCAATGCCATTACTAATTATCTGCATACACAACTCTACTTCCGCAGTTTTTAATTCGCGTACTTTTCCACAAACAGAAACATAAATAACTAATTGATTGTTTTCATACATAGGCCTTATTTCGGGCTCTTTTGTATCACCCAACCAATCGCCTTTAACTTCTGTTTCACCAAGGGATAAAAAATCATTTCTCGTTGTTCCATTTTCAATATGCGTAGTAGCAAGATTTGTTTGTGAAACCGTAGTTCCAAATTCATTAGCAATGGCTGTTAATCGGGCACGTTCTATTGCTATTGCTTTCGCCTCTGCCAAAGATACATTCTCAGGAACGATGTATTTGTACTCTCCGCATACATTTACAACTCTTTGCCCAAAAGAGTACAAAGAGATAATGAGAAACAATAATATCAAGTAATAATATCTCATTAGAAACCAAGCACTTTATCTAATTTTTCGCGTAATTTTTCGCCTTTCTTTTCCAACTCTTCACGAACTGCATTCTTAGCTGCCTCTTTTGCCATCTCACCATTATAAGCAATACGCACCATTACCTCGCGGTTTTTATTGGGCAATACACGATAACATTCTACCACTGTAATAGTGCGACCGATAGATTGGCTGATAAGATTTTGACTCGCCATCACCGTTTCTGAAATACTGGCTGCCTGCTCCGCAGAAAGTTGTTTGTTGGCTACTGTATTTTCTATCAAAGCACTTACTTCTGTTTGAATTTGTCCTGCAAGATTGACAATTGCCAATGATGTAGCAGTTACCTTGGCTGCATCATAATTTTCTGCTATAGATTGGGCGTTTGCCATAATATATTTTGGGAAGAGATTCTCGTCATACTCAAATTCCATCAAATAAGAACGCTCCAATTGTTTTTCTAATGGCAGAGCACCTGGTGTCACCACCCAACCTTCTTTGGTCAAGCGTTTTGCCTCTTTCTTGGTGATCTTATCCACTTTAGCGCCGAGTTCTTTCTTTGCCAATTTTTGAGTCGCTTGGCGTTCTTTCATAATTTCTTTTGCATCTTGTGCAAAACTTGCGGAGCATGCTACCAGCATTGCCATCGCGAGAAATAATACTTTTTTCATACGATTGTTGTTTTTATGGGTTAATTGTTAGTTGTTTATATTCTTTTTGCATTACACATATAGGCATACAAAAAACGTGGATTCCGACTGCTGTCGTTCCACGATTTCGAGGTCTTCGCATTACCTGTTAGTTTAGAACAACAACGCGAAGCCCACGCCGAATATAAACATTCTCCGTGCCAAATAGTTAAGTAGGTAAGATACGCGTGTGCGCATACATATATACGCAAAAAACATACCAAATAGGCACAAGAGGGATAATCTATATCCCGTAGGGCATCTACCGTTGCTAAGTCCTGAAACTAACTTTGAAAGTTGCGAAGTTTCGAAATCATCAGAACGAAGCGCTAATAAACGCCTTTTAAATATGTCTGCTACCCTCCGCCAATGATGTTAGACACCCTCGGCGTGGAATTGCGGTGCAAAGGTAGTGAATTATTTTGGATTGAGCAAGAAAATAGCGACTTTTTTCGCTATTTTCAGTTTAGTGGACGCGCCATAGGCGCTACTGTTTAGGGTTTAAAGAAAATAAAAATGCCATTTATGCGAATTTTGCATAAATGGCAAGGAGGTTTGGGCTTATATCCGTGATGAGTGATAAGTTGTTTTAGGGGTTAGTACGAACATGGGGCCTTTTTTCCTATACTGCTCCTATGTGTGGGGTATTCATGGCATATTCATGGGGTATTCACGGGATATTCATATGTATCGGTTATGTATCGGTTATGTGTCGGTTATGTATCGGTTATGTATCGGAGCAGATAGCGCACACAGGAGGTTCTTCTTCACATTTCGTGCAAATCGCTTGTACATATGCGGATTTTTCTGTACCTTTGCAGGCAGAATAAAATAACTATATGAAATCACTTGTAGTCAATCATTGTACTATAACTCCTGTGCGGCAAGAACCATCGGAGGGTAGCGAGCAACTAACCCAGTTGCTCTTTGGCGAAGTATGCGAAGTGTTAGACCGTTTGCCTCGTTGGACAAAAATTCGTTCCACAACGGACGGACAAGAAGGTTGGGTGGATTTCAAAATGCTCTCCCCAGCCGATAACCTATCGCACATAACCTATCATCTACCATCTATTGTTGTGGCTGCTCCAATAGCAGTTGCTACAGAAATGGAAACAGGCGATGAGATGATACTTACCCTTGGTACACGACTGCCTAATTATACCCATGGCACTTTCGAAGTATTGGGCAAACAATACTTGATTGACCCTGCCTGTGTCAATACATCCCTACCAACATTGAGTATGACAAACCATCTACAGCGCACTGATCTAATAACGATTGCCCAATCATTACTCAACACCCCTTATCTTTGGGGTGGAAAAAATACAATGGGTATGGATTGTTCGGGATTTACGCAGGTAGTATATAGTGTGTTCGGTGTAAATCTATTGCGCAATGCCCGCGAACAAATTACACAAGGCGAAGTGGTAGCATCATTGGCAGAAGCACAACCAGGCGACTTGGCATTCTTCGATCATGCAGACCGTGACCCCCAGGCCACTAATATCTCGCATGTGGGATTGCTATTGGACAACAAAAAAATCATCCACTGCTCAGGTTGTGTACATGTGGATAATATAAATGAAATGGGCATCCTTCTACCTGATGGTTCTTTGACCCACCATTTAGTTCAGATTAGGCGGTATCTTTAGGTCACTGTTATAAATTAGATTTATAAAATCTATCTTTTTCAAAAAAATGGGTCCGTTGTTTGCATATATGCATATTTTTTTGTACCTTTGCGCGATTTTGTAGATTTTGGGGATATGGGCAGAAAAAACAACAAAATTGTATAAATAATAACACCTTAATATATTGAAACAACAAAATGGGACTTTTTTCGTTTACACAAGAGATTGCTATCGACCTCGGTACAGCGAACACCATCATCATCTGCGATGACAAAGTGGTGGTAGATGAGCCATCGGTAGTAGCCATCAGCGCAGCCGACAATAGAATGGTTGCAGTGGGTCGCCGCGCACAACAAATGATTGGTAAAGGTGGTAACCTCATTCGTACCGTCCGCCCTCTGCGTGATGGTGTAATCGCCGATTTCTACGCCTGCGAAATGATGATTCGCGGCATGATTAAAATGATTCCAAAGCATAATCGCCTGTTCACCCCCAGCATCCGCATGGTGGTATGTATCCCTTCGGGTAGTACCGAGGTGGAGATTCGTGCGGTGCGCGATAGTAGCGAACACGCAGGTGCACGCGAGGTATATATGATCTACGAACCAATGGCAGCAGCCATCGGTATGGGCATTGATGTGGAGCAACCAGAAGGCTGCATGGTGGTAGATATAGGTGGTGGTACCACCGAGATTGCGGTAATGTCGTTGGGCGGTATCGTAGCCAACAAATCCATTAAGATTGCAGGTGATGATTTGAACCGCGATATCGTGGAATATATGGGTCGCACCCACAACCTTCGCATTGACGAGCCAACAGCAGAACGCATCAAAATGCAAGTGGGTTCAGCATTGCCAGAATTGGAGGAAGCACCCGAAGACTATATGGTAATCGGTCCAAACAAAGTGACAGCACTGCCAATGCAAGTGCCAATCAGTTACCAAGAGATTGCACACTGCATGGACAAGAGCATCGCTAAGGTCGAAAGCGCCATCCTGCAAGCGTTGGAGGCAACACCAAGTGAGTTGTACGCCGACATCGTGAAACGCGGTATTTATCTGACTGGTGGTGGCGCATTGCTGCACGGACTCAGCAAACGACTCACCGACAAAATCACCATACCATTCCATGTGGCAGAAGACCCATTGCACGCAGTGGCTCGCGGTACAGGAGTGGCACTGAAAAATGTACACAACTTTGGCTTCCTGATTCGATAAAACCGAAGATAAATGCGAAACCTGCTACAGTTTCTGGCGCGATATAGCAACTTCCTAATATTTCTGATATTGGAAGTTGTTGCGTTTATACTGATAACCACCACGCACCAATACCAACATAGTGCGGTGTGGTCGTCAGCCAATCGCATGGTGGCAGGGGTGGAAAATACAATAACCACCATTGAGAATTATTTTCGATTACAACAGGACAACGAGCGTTTGGCTGCGGAAAATGCCATGCTGAAAAATCAACTCATGGAGCAAGCCAACCTGCTGGAAACCACATCAGAACGCGATAGCCAATATGTGTATGCCCAGTTGGATTGGGATTATATACCCGCCAAAGTGGTGCGTATCACCACCCACAAGCAACATAACTACCTGACAATCAACAAAGGTTTGCGCGATAGCATAAAGGTGGATATGGGTGTGGTAGATCAAAATGGCGTTGTAGGAATAGTGAGCGCAGTGGGCGAACGATATGCGTTGGTGGTTCCTATCATCCATGTGGGAATGAACCTCAGTTGCCGACTCAAGACCAATAACTATATCGGTCGCACCCAATGGAATGGCATGCGCCATGACGAAGTGGCGTTGGAGGATATATCGCGCCATGTGCCAGTGGCAGAAGGAGATACAGTGGTAACAAGCGGACTGACCAATGTGTTCCCCGAAGGCATATTGGTGGGAACAGTGTCGCACACCGAAATGACCGAAAGCGACAACTACCACCGCACTACCCTGAAGATAGCCACCAACTACAAGACCGTAAAGTATGTGCAAGTGATTCGCAACCATACACCATACGAGGAATAGAATGAACATAATCAAAGAAATAGGACGACTGCTATTAGTGTTTGCACTGCAAATACTGCTGTTTGACCATCTGCATATCGGCAGTTGGGGCGCAGTAATGGTATATATTCTGTTTCTGATTAATCTACCCGTTCGTTTGCCCCGTTGGGCAGAAATGCTGATTGGTTTTGCAGTGGGTATGCTGATAGATATTTGGCACACCACGCTGGGCATACATATCGCTGCTTGCGTGGCATTGACCTTTGTACGACCACTATTGTTGCACCAATCGGTGCAAGACATAGAGCGCATCAAAGATAACCTATCCAGCGAGAATATTGGTAAAGCAGAATATACCAAATGTGCAGCGATATTGACCGTTTTGCACCATTTCATCGTGTTTTCGTTGGAAACATGGAACCTACAATTCTGGTGGATTGTGCTATTGCAAACCTTAATCAGTAGCGCAATGACATTGGCGGTGATACTGGGCTACGAATACTTGAAGCGATAAAATGATTAATGACTCGTTCTATAAGCGTAAGTATATCATTGGAAGCATCGCTGTGATAGTGGTGCTAATGTATATCATACGCCTATTTTTTCTGCAAATAATCGACCAATCTACCCAAGAAAAAGCCGCCAACAACGCACAACTACGCCAAACACTATACCCTTCACGCGGACTAATCTACGACCGCAAAGGCGAATTGCTCGTAGCCAATCAACCGATTTATGAGGTAACAATGGTGGTGCGCGAAATGACCAAAGAGCCATTTGATACCATCGGGTTGTGTAGCGCCCTGCATATCACCCGCGAAGAGTTCGAATCACGCATGCAGGATATGACCAACCGCAAAAAAAACAGAGGCTATTCCCGCTATTCACCGCAGATATTCATGCAAAACCTCGGTCAAGAGGAGATTGCCCAACTTCAACAAGAAAAATACAAATACCCCGGTGTGGACATCCGTATCCGCACCCTACGCGACTATACCTACCCCATCGCTTCGCATATATTGGGCAGTGTGGGCGAAGTGAACTACAACGATATTGAGCGCGATAACTATTATAGCATTGGCGATTACTCGGGACGCGATGGAATCGAGCGAACCTATGAAAAAGAATTGCGTGGAACAAAAGGCGTGAAAGTGTTTATGCGCGACTCGCACGGACGCATACAGGGTCCCTATCAACAAGGGCAGTTAGACCGTCAGGCGCAAGCAGGTACCGATTTACACCTGAGTTTGGATATTGCCACGCAACAAGTGGCAGAGGCATTAATGCAACACAAAATCGGTAGCATTGTGGCTATCGAACCCCAAACAGGCGAGATATTGGCCATGGTAAGTACACCCAATTGGGACCCTCGCAAATTGGTGGGCAAAGAGCGTTCTGCCAACTACCAACAATTGCTCAACGACCCCAATAAACCCCTAATGAATCGTGCCACACAAGCACAATACTCGCCTGGATCCACATTCAAAATCCTGCAAGCCTTGGCAGCATTGCAAGAGGGGTGCGTCACACCACACACCAAATATCCCTGCAACGGAAAAACATCTAACCCTATCAAATGTACCCATGACCATGGTAGCCCTGTGGATTTGGAAGAAGGTATCGAGCAGAGTTGCAACCCCTACTTTTGGGCACTATACCGCGATATGCTGCAACAAGATGGCTATGAAGATGGACATATACACTTCAAAGAACACTACAACCATTGGCGAGAAATCATCGCCAGTTTCGGATTAGGCGAGAAATTCGCCCATACCGACATCCGCGAACAAGCCAAAGGCTATCTACCTACCACCGAATTTTATAACAAAATCTATGGAGCAAAAGGCTGGAAAGCTATCACCATTCGTTCGCTATCCATTGGACAGGGCGAGATATTGGTAACACCCCTGCAATTAGCCAATCAAGTGGCTGCTATTGCCAACAAAGGCTACTATATCACGCCACACTTCAACCGAAACGACTCAATGAAACTGGATATTCACACCACCTTGGTGGATTCGGTACATTTTGATGTAGTACACCGCGGAATGGCGCGTGTAATGACAGAAGGTACAGGACGATGGTATAATATCCCCGAACTGCAAATGTGCGGCAAAACAGGTACAGTGCAGAACCCACATGGCGAAGATCACGCCCTATTCATCGGCTTTGCACCTATGGATAATCCACAAATAGCGGTGGCAGTAGCAGTAGAAAATGCAGGATTTGGTGCCACATGGGCATGTCCTATTGCGACATTGGTCATGGAGCAGTATTTAACGGGAGAAATCAAGCGAATGAGTCTATACGATCGCATGACTACAGCCAACTTAATAACCCCAAAGAAAGAAGAATGAGAAACAGAAGTATCATATCGGGCATAGACTGGTGGACAATCATATTGTTCCTTGTGATTGCGCTATTTGGTTGGCTGAATATCTACGGCTCGAGTTATTCGTTCGACCAAACAAGCATTTGGGACTTCTCCAACCGAGCAGGAAAGCAGTTGGTATGGCTGGCAACAGCCGTGGTAATGGGCGGAATTATCCTAATGATTGAAGAAAAAGCCTATGATGTGTTGGGTTATATATTCTATGGAGCCATATTGTTGCTACTGATTATCACACCTATTTTAGCACGCGATATCAAAGGTTCGTTATCGTGGATAACGATTGGTCCGATTAGTCTGCAACCTGCTGAGTTTGCCAAGTGTTTTACCGCTATCGCGGTGGCAAAATACATGAGCCAATATGGATATAGAGTACGCGATTTGCGCGATTTGACCGTACCTTTCTTGCTGATAGGCGTACCTATGCTGATTATCATGGTATGGCAACGAGAAACGGGATCGGCATTGGTGTTTATCTCCTTCTTATTGGCATTCTATCGCCAAGGTATGTCGGGATATGTACTGAGTTGGGGTGCAGTGAGTATTTTACTATTTATCTTGGTAATTCGTTTTGGCGAAGTAGCATTGCCCTTTGGTGTGGGTAATGTTGGTATGTTGGTTAGTACCTTGGCAATTGAAGCAATTGTACTTGGGTTGTTAATTGGGCACGAAAAAGATATGCGGTCAGGGATTATAGTAGGATTGGGTATCATGATTTGCTATGGTATAGGACTGCTGCTCAATATGTGGATATCCGTTAATTTTAATTATATTGGTATTATCAGTTTGGCTTATACAACTATTTATCTGCTGATACAAGCCATTAAACAACGCAAAAGTAGTTTGGGATGGATTATGGGCTTCGTAATGGTTTCCACCCTACTCTGTCAAGGTTGTGACTTTGCATTCCATAAGATATTGCAACCTCACCAACGCATTCGTATTGAGGTGTTGTTGGGCATGAAAGATGATCCACACGGTGCGGGATACAATGTGAATCAATCGCTGATTGCTATTGGTTCGGGACAAACAACGGGCAAGGGATTCTTGCAGGGTACACAAACCAAACTGAAGTTCGTACCTGAGCAGGACACCGACTTTATCTTCTGTACCGTAGGCGAAGAATGGGGATTTATTGGCTCGGCAGGACTATTGCTACTTTATTTAGCGTTAGTACTACGAATCATATATATCGCTGAGCGTCAGCGAGATAAATTCAGTATGATTTATGCGTATTGCGTGGCAGGAATATTATTGTTTCATGTGACAATCAATATCGGCATGGTATTAGGCCTATTGCCTGTGATTGGTATTCCGCTACCATTTTTTAGCTATGGTGGCTCATCACTTTGGGGCTTTACCATACTGTTGGCTATCATGTTGCGATTGGATGCTGCGCGTGTAAATAAAATGCAGGGATAAGTATGGCAGAGCACAATATCATAGGACAGAAAGGTGAAGAGATTGCTTGTGAAACCATGCGAAAGAAAGGTTTCCGAGTGGTGGATACCAACTGGAAGTTCGGACATTTGGAAATGGATGTGATAGCGGTGAATAGGAAAGAGATTGCATTTGTAGAAGTCAAAACACGCACCACTTCTTTCGGGGGGAAACGCCCAGAAGAGTATGTGGACAACCTGAAACGCCGCCGAATGGCTGCTGCCGCAAATGTGTATATTAAATTTAACAAAATAGAATTAGCACCACGCTTTGACATTATTGGCATTACAATGGATCCGAACACTTATGCGGTAAAAGAACTGACCCATTTGGAGGATGCTTTTCTGCCACCCCAACGCACAATTGGCAAGAGCAGTTTCAGCGGGCAGGGGAAATGGCACCATCGAGGCAGAGTGATTGGGAAATAAGATTAGTATAGGATATATATAGGATAAGCAACAGATAGAAATAAGTGATTGATTATATGGAATTTAAGTACGATATTATTGTAGTAGGAGCAGGGCATGCAGGTTGCGAAGCAGCCAGTGCTGCTGCGCGTATGGGTAGCAAGACATTGCTCATCACGATGGATATGAATAAGATCGGTCAGATGAGCTGTAACCCTGCTGTAGGAGGAATAGCTAAAGGTCAGATAGTCAGGGAGATAGATGCGATGGGTGGACAGATGGGCATCATTACGGACAAGAGTGCTATCCAATTTCGTATGCTCAATCGCAGCAAGGGTCCTGCTATGTGGAGTCCGCGTAGTCAGAGCGATAGAAAACGCTTTATCGAGGAATGGGTGGATGTTTTGAGCAAGACTGACAACTTGCAAATTTGGCAAGATATGGTCACCGAACTGGTGGTGAAAGATGGTGTGGTCTGCGGAGTGAAAACATTGTTAGGTATCACCATGCAAGCGCAGGCAGTAATCTTAACCAATGGCACTTTCCTCAATGGATTGTTGCATTTTGGTAAAGCGCAGATACAAGGTGGTCGTATCTCTGAACCATCAAGCTATGGATTGACCGAACAACTGCGTGAGTTGGGCTTTGCCACTGATCGTATGAAAACAGGTACGCCTGCTCGTATCGATAAAAGGAGTATTGATTTCAGCCAGATGACCGAACAGCCAGGCGATGTAGATAATCATACATTCTCATATTTGGATACTGTGCAACGCCAACTGAAGCAGATGAGTTGTTGGATTACCTATACCAATACAGAAACGCACGATGTGCTGCGCGGAGGATTGGAGGACTCCCCACTCTATAATGGTCAGATACAAAGTATTGGTCCACGCTACTGTCCAAGTATTGAGACGAAAATCGTTACTTTCACAGAGAAAGATGCACACCAATTGTTCTTAGAGCCAGAGGGCGTGGATAGCAACGAATATTATGTGAATGGATTCTCTTCATCGCTTCCTTGGCAGATTCAGTGGAAGGCACTGAAACAAGTGAAGGGCTTAGAGAATGTGGTACTATATCGCCCTGGATATGCGATTGAATATGACTTTTTTGACCCCACTCAACTGCTACATACATTGGAAACGAAGTTGATTAAGAACCTCTATTTTGCTGGACAAATCAATGGTACTACTGGCTACGAGGAGGCAGCAGGACAGGGATTGGTAGCAGGTGTGAATGCCCACTTGGCTATTCACAACACGGGCAAGACCTTCACTATGAGTAGAGATGAGAGCTATATTGGTGTATTGATTGATGACTTGGTAAATAAGGGTGTGGACGAGCCATATCGCATGTTTACTTCGCGTGCAGAGTATCGTATATTGCTTCGCCAAGACAATGCTGATGCGCGACTGACAGCGCGCTGCTATGAATTGGGATTGGTAGATGAATACCGAATGGATTTGTTACGCTACAAACAAAGCGGTGAGGAAATGCTAACAGAAGTGCTAAAAAATACCACCGTGCGTGGCGAGGTGAATGGCTATCTCAGTCAAATGGGCTATGGCGAATTGCAACATGGTACCAAATTGATTGATTTGGTGGCCCGACCTAATGTGACTATCAATGGTTTGGCAGAAGTGGTACCTACATTGAAAGAAGCAATCGATAAATTAGAGAGAATAGCAGAGGAGATTGTGGAGAGTGCAGAAATCAATATTAAGTACAAGGGGTATATCGAGCGCGAACGATTGGCTGCGGATAAACTACAACGCCTGAATAATATCCATTTGCCAGAGGATTTTGACTACAATAGCGTACAGTCGCTAAGCACGGAAGCACGCCAAAAACTATCTCGTATCAAACCTGCTACCATCGGCGAGGCTAGCCGTATTCCGGGTGTCAGCCCTAACGATGTAAGCGTATTATTGGTACTCATGGGAAGGTAATAAATAGGTTAAAGGCTAAAGGTTAGAGGTTAAAGATAAGTAATTGTTTCACGTGGAACATTGTGCACCCTTAGTATACCTTTGGTATAGCCAATAAATAGAAATAAACTTAAAAATAAGATAATATGACACAACAAGAAGTAATCGCTCAAATTCGCGATGTAAAGGATTTTCCTGTAAAGGGAATTGTTTTCAAGGATTTAACTACTGTATTTGACAAGCCAGAGTGCTTGCGCTGGATGCGTGATGAGATTGTAAATCTGTACCGCGCTTATGGTATCACCAAGGTAGTAGGTATTGAATCTCGTGGATTTATCTTGGCTCCTGCAGTAGCAATGGAGTTAGGCGCAGGCTTTGTTCCTGTACGCAAACCCGGTAAATTACCTGCAGAGACTATTGAGGTAAGTTACGCCAAGGAGTATGGTACTGACACTATCCAAATGCACAAAGACGCTTTGAATGAGAATGATGTGGTGTTGCTGCATGATGATTTGTTGGCAACAGGCGGCTCAATGGCTGCAGCATTGGAGTTGGTACGCAAGTTTGGTGTGAAGAAAGTGTATATCAACTTTATTGTGGAATTGGAATTCCTTGAAGGCCGCAAGGCGTTGGGCGGTGATGTAGAGGTTAGTAGTTTGTTGAGTTGTTAATTTTATTCGAATTCATCGGGAATTTTTAATAAAAACAACATAAACAACTTGCGCGCCAATCAACATCCTGGCGCGCCTGTATATATAGTGATATTATTTTATTACACCAACAAACTACATTTATTTTTACCAGACAGATGTTACCGATAAAATCGGACAAAATTACAAGTTTTGGTTAAAAACGAGCACATACAACAGATTCTACAGCGGTTGCCAGAGCAGCCTGGCGTGTACCAATACCTCAATGAGGCAGGGGAAGTGATTTATGTGGGTAAGGCCAAGAACTTGAAAAGGCGTGTAAGTAGTTATTTTCATAAAGAGCAAGACCGCTACAAAACCAAACTGCTGGTCAAACAGATCGCAGATATCCGCTATGTGGTGGTGGAAAGTGAGCAAGATGCGTTTTTGCTGGAAAATAACCTTATTAAAAAGCATCAACCGCACTACAATATCCTGCTGAAAGACGGAAAGAGTTACCCCAGTATTTGCATTACTCGAGAAGATTATCCGCGGATATTTAAGACAAGGAAAATTATTAAGGGCGTGGGCGAGTACTTCGGTCCATATAGCTTTGGCTATACATTGGACTTGGTTTTGGAGTTGATTCATAAGCTGTATCCGCTGCGTACATGTAGTATGCAAATGGCGAAAAACTCCGTTGAAATCGGGAAATATCGCGTGTGCTTGAAGTATCATTTGGGTAATTGTTGCGGTGTGTGCGAGGCAAAAGTGTCGCAAGAGAAGTATATGGAATATATACAAGCGGCACGGCAGATTATTCGTGGTGATGCGCACGAAATCAGCAAACAGATTAAGAGCGAGATGATGCAAGCTGCCGCAGAAATGCGGTATGAGGAAGCTGCCAAACTGAAAGAAAAGCTCGAATTGATCGAGAATTTTAAGAGTAAAACGGTCATTACGAACTCGCATGCGGGCGATGTGGATGTGTTCGGTTACGATGAAATGGGGCAAAATGTGTATATCTCTATGCTGCATGTGCATAACGGAAGTATTGTACAAGGGCAGACTATAGAATACAAAAAGCAGTTGGATGAGAGCCGAGAGGAAGTGTTGGCAATGGGTATTTACGAACTGCGGGAGCAGTTGGGAAGTACCACGCGGGAGGTGATTGTTCCGTTTATTCCGGAGATAATTGATGAAAACCTGCATGTAAATATCGCATTGGGTGGCGACAAAAAGAAGCTTTTGGATTTGGCTATGCAGAATGTACAGCAGTACAAGAAAGACCGAATTAGACAGGAAGATAAGTTGAATCCCGACCAACGCGCAGTGCGGATATTGGGCAATTTGCAACAGTTGTTGGGCTTGCCTACCCTACCTATGTGGATTGATAGTTTTGATAACTCGAATACGCAAGGCAGTAACGCGGTGGCAGGTTGTGTGGTATTTAAGAAAGGTCGCGCATGCAAGAGTGAGTACAAGAAATTTGAGATTAAGACGGTAGAGGGTCCCGATGACTACGCGAGTATGCGCGAGGTGGTGAAGAGAAGATACCAACGATTGTTGGACGAGGGTAGTGCCCTACCCGACTTGATTATCACCGATGGTGGTGTGGGACAGATGAGTGCTATCCGCGAGGTGGTGGAAGATATGTTGGGCTTGCAGATTCCTATCGCAGGACTGAAAAAAGATGACAAGCATAGGACCAACACCCTACTCTATGGCAACCCGGTTCAGGAGTTTGGCATGAAGGTGACGGACGAAGTGTTCCGACTGATGGTGGAGATACAAGATGAGGTGCACCGATTTGCTATTTCGTACCACAAAAAGAAGCGCAGCAAGGCTCAAACAAAGAGCGAACTCGATGATATTCAGGGAGTTGGAGCAATAACAAAGCAAAAGATACTACAACATTTCGGGTCTGTGGCTCGTGCTAAAATGGCAGAAAAAGAAGAGTGGATTGATTTGCTCGGAACTCGCTCAGGGACAAAGCTTTACGAGCATTTTCATGGTAAAATAACGCCCTGAGAATTGAATGGATTTGATAAACTCGTGGAACAACACGATAAAAAATAGGGGTTTTCGCTCCTATTGTTGTTACATACCCACCGCTTATCCTCCGCTTATCCACCCGATAAAATTACTCCCCTACACTACTCTACCTTCGGTAAGGGTTCGGTATCCCTTCGGAGGAGTGCGTAGCGTGTGGCGCAAAAAAACACTACCCTTGCGCAAAGGTAGCGCAAGGGTAGCGAAATGACCGTATTACGGATTGGTGACTATACCATCATTCTTCTATTTGGAAACGAACGGCAATATCGTCAAAAGCAAAGTGTGAAGGTATATTCTCTTTCTCACAAACTTTACAAAATTTTATAGAAGCGACTTTTCCTAGAAAAGCAAGATTCAATTTGGTCCATCCATCAATGAACGTCCCTTTTTTATAAAGATCAAGCTTTGCAGTTCCAGTGACCTCATCATTTCGATTATATCCAGTTACCACCAAAGTATAGGTGTCATCGTCATCAAGTTGGTCCATACTGCCATTAGGTCCCTCTCCTAAAGCACTCGCATACATTAATGTGGTTAGATTTACATAAATATGGTCTATCACACGCTCATTTTCATCTCCAAAAAAGATAGGTGTTGCTGGGTCAGTTACACCATATCCAGCATTTGCTACACAAAAATTAGTGCCACTATGTCCACTGGTTCCAAATGCAGTTAATTGAGTTGTCCAATCTTTATTGCTTTCATAATCTTCACTCGCAATGTTCGAAATGGCTATACCACATTCTTGATAAGTCGCAAAGAAATGCGCAAGTTTGGTATTGTATTCATCGTACCAACAATAGCAATCTGCATAACGGTATTCTGGATCAATCCAGCCGGTCGGATCGAATCCTGATGCACCATATTGTGCACCATAAAGTAAACCGCCCCAGAACATACTACCTTGGTCTGGATCAATCAGATCTGACCATGTCTCAATCGTAAAGTATTCATCATATTGCAATTCGTATGGATCAAAACTCTTGTCTGCGAGATTAGTCCAATCCTCAAAGGTCAGCGTTTTGAGTTGGTAGTCGGCTACTTTTGGTGGCATTACCATGGCTTGATTGGGTGTAAATGTAGCGGAAGATGTCTTCTCAAAGTCCGCAATAAGAGATTCATCGTCTTCCAAAACCTCTACCTTAAAGCCCTTTTGCCATTCGCCTGCAGGCACTACAATATAGAATAATTTAGGTGCATTTTCAAGAAAAGCACCTCTACAATCAAGCGTATATTTATCACCTGTTTTGCGGTTGGTAACTACAATATCGCTCAATCTTTTGCTTCCTCTAAGTTGCAAACCAAGCAAAGCGTTTTGAGCTTCAAGAGTGAAGCCACTCAAATCGCCATTCTCTGCGTGCATGGTCATCAACTCATCGCCAAAGCCATTTTTCACATATGTTTGGTTAGCGAGATTAGGTGTAGTAACTGGATAATCTACGGTATAAGTAGTTCCCTCCGCAGGCATAAAGCCCTCGAACACGCCTTCGGCAGTGCCCGCACCATCTTTAAGAGTGAAGTTTGAAGATACACCATTTACTGTTACTTTGATTTCGTCGCCTTCGTTCCAAGTGAGTTTGATAGCTCCATTGGTTTGGCTATCTGGAGTGTCGTCCAAACCAGAAACGCGTTGTTTACCAGGCATTTGCTTCGCACCGCCATTAGGGTTGGCGATAGTGGCAGAGAGCGTTACTTTTTGTCCTTTTTGGAAAGGAGTGCCTAACTCCTCATTTTGATTGTTTTGGCAGGCAGCAAACAACACTGCAATAGCCAAGAAATAGAAATACTTTTTCATAATTCATGTGGGATTTTAGTGTTGTTTTTACCAAGAGCCAGAGCCTTTGCCCATAGATCCTAAATTACCTTTAGGTGAAATAAAGCTTGCGCCACCACCTGAGGCACACAAGATGCCTGTTTCTACTGCCAGCACTGTAGTGCTGGGAGTTTGATACGATTTTTTCATGATTGTAATGTTTTTTTAATTGATTAATATTAAGTTAGTTATTTTCTGCTGATTATTGTGCCGTGATGGTCAGTTCGCCCTCAAACTCCGTAAGGAAGCGTACATAGAGGTAGCCATCTTGGTCGGTAAATTGTTTCAGTTGTACCATATCCAATGTGGTAGATGAAGTGATAGCTTCGTAGAGTACCACATCCCTATGGTATTTAGCCACGGCGTAGTCGCAATCTTTGGCAATAAATAGGTGCAATGGCTCTATGCCTGTCCATTGGATTTGAATGGTTTGCGCTGCCCAATCTTGGTAATCAATGCGATAGACATCCAGTGCTCCATCTAGATTCATGCTCATAACGGTATCTTTTGGCAGGATAATCGTAGATTCCAAGCATGTATTTGGCTCTTTAGGAGCTGGCACATAGGTCTTTACCAATCGCACTGCGCTACCATAATAGCGGAACTGCGCGCCTTTTCTTGCTTGTTTGGCGGTGATATCAAAATAGGAAGCATAATCAGTGGACATACCCGACGCCGACCAATAGTAGCCATTCATACCAACAAAGGACATTTTCTTATCTACTCGATAGCCCGCAGCAGGCAAGAACACAGCACCCGCCTCTTCCATCACTGCCCACTCTTCTGCAGAGAAAGACTGGTATTCAGCAAATTGAGCTGATCCATAGCTTGTATGGAAGCCCGATTTGAAGGTGATACCCTCTGGGCATACCCAAGCATCAGGAAGAAGGATAAGACCGTTGTAGCCATTTACACATGCTACACCAAGCAAAGAAGATGCATTCGCACGATCTGTAAACAGATATTGCCATTGGTTAGCAGTGAGGGTGTACCAAGTATTGGCTGTATCTGTACCAATGGCATTAGCACCCCAATCTACGAAATTGCCTTGAAAATCAGCCTTATTGTAGCTGGCTTTCACTCCCCATGGGGCTGCAGGATTATCCGTGCTCCAACTAAAACTATCTATCCAGCCATCATAATCCGCAGCGATATTGCCGTTGGCTGCACCTATATAATCGTATTGATTTTCCGCAAAACGCCATTCATCATTTGCAGGGTGGTACTGCAAGTTACCTGCAGAAAAAACGACTTGCTTGTCTGCACTAACAGAAAAAGCGGCTTCAGCAGGTGTGGCAAACACACATGCTACGACAGCGAGGCATAATACCAAAGTAGTAATTCGTTTCATTGTGTAATATTGTGATTTTAAATATGTTATGATCATTATTGTCCAAGCACATTATACTCCTTACCATCGCGGATAATCAGCAATTGATTATTGCGGATAACCTTGTAGGCGTTGGTAGTATTGCTTTGGATATTCTCAACTGCAGTTGTCTCTTTAGGGAAGCGAACAGCCACATCATCGTATGCAAAATAACCAGGAATAGTGAAGCCATATTTTCCACCCATATCTTCAGAATAAAGGAAATTGAAGCGCACCTTAGCCACCTCGCCCAAGGAAGACAGATCCCATTTCTGCCAATCGGTAACAACCTCTGTGCCTTTTACTAAATAGAACTCTACTGAGTCTTTAGGAGTAGCATACGCGTCGGCATCTACATCATCAAAACTATATGCCACAATCTTCAGCCACGCATCTTCTGTGAGTCCTTCCCAATTGCCTCCGAAGGTGTTACCTTCTTCGCTTTTAACGCCATTTACAAGCTGATTGAGCGTGTAGTTGGTGTTGATGACATACATGTGGTCAATTACGCGTTTCTCGCCATCTTCAAATCTCAGTTCGGGCAGATTCTCTATGTAGGTAAAGAAATCCTTGTAGCCATAGTGAACGGCAAAATTTTTGCCTGAATGTGGCTTAGTTGGCACCATCATTTGAACACAGAACCAACCGAGAGCTCCATCAGCACCTGGCTTACCAGCCCATTGATCCACATAATCTTGACCATAAAAGGTTGCAATATGTTTATTTCTATCCTCATCATCAAAGCCTTCGCCCCAGTAGTTGGAGATAGCGTGACCGCCGCCCCAATAGCAGAAGGAGTAGTTGTCAGGGAAAGTATGCGCCAACTCAGTGTTGTTCTCGTCGTACCAATGGTATTCGGCGCTCATATAATCCGCATAGGTCAATGGACCACCATACTGTGGGTCGTCGATAAGGTCTGACCATGTGGTGATGGTTCTACCCGCCCAATCATCTGCATAATCGAGAGAATACTCGCTAAACTGTGCATCTTCGTCTTCGAAGGTTAAGACGCGCAACTCGTAGTCCTGCGCCATGAGGGCTACATTCATTAGGCATAAAGCCGCAAAGAAGAAAATCTTTTTCATGTTGTTTATTGTTTTATTTAGTTGATGTTATTTATTCCATTTAGGTGTGATACCCACAAATATCTCGAAGTTGATACCCGGCATTGGACGGGATAGAACGGAGAGATATTCTTCGTTGAAAAGGTTGTTAATCGCTGCTTTGGCAGACAAGTCCGCCCAATTAAACACAAATACCTTCTCCAGCGAGATATTGCTCATAAAGTATTGTGGCAGTTTGCCCGTCAGTGAAATATCGTTGGAGGACATGGTAAAACGCTCTGAATAATAGCACCACTTATACAAGAATGACCACCTGCGCCATGAGAGGCGTCCTGTGATGGTGGAAGATAACTCAGGCACATATGGCAATTGTTTGCCTACAGATTGGTCAGCAGGCGTGCGTGGCTCACCCTCGTTGATAGAGGGTGTCCATGAGAAGGTTCCATTGAGCCCTAACTGCCATGTCTTGCTAAGTGCCACATCCAAATCGGCTTTCAATTCCACACCATAGGCATGAACATCCTTGATATTATCGGGCGAGAAGAATCCCTTGGTAGTAGGAAGCCAAATAATCCAGTCCTTGATAAACGACTCGAACCAGTTGGCAGAACCACTTAGCGAATAGACTCCCTCTTTGCCTACAGCAAACGACAAGCCTGCATCGTATGTCCAACCGCTCTCGTGCTTCAGGTCGGGATTACCACCAGGCAAGAAGTACAGGTCGTTGAGCGTAGGATAACGGAAATTGCGCGATACGGACGCCTTAGCCACAAGATTGCCTTTCTTGGATAGCACACCATCTATAAAGAATGCAGGGATAACAGGTGTCCATTCCTTGCCATACATCTCTTCGCGAACTACTACAGATAGTCCAAGACGGTCAATAGGTCGCCACTTGGCAGATACTGCCGCAGAGAGTTCGGGACGACCTTTGCGATAGCCCACAATGGCCTTATTGCCATCTTGGCGCACGATATTCTTGTCTTCGCTCTCTACGATATGCTGGTGCAAGGAGACATTGGCAGTAAACAGCCACTTTTTACCAATATAATATTCTCCGTCCACCTGTCCGTAAATGGTATTGATACGGCTTCTGGAGCGAGTCATGTGTGCCATATTACCATTGCCCACATCACGCTTGTAGTCGTATGCCATCCATGTATAGATATATCCTGCTTTGGCTCCCAGTTTCCATGTCTCACGCAGGTGATCCCATGAGAATACTCCTCGAAAAGTCTGCTCACGCTGACGATTCTCAAATTCAGTTTCATCGCCATAATCCACCGTGAGCATTGCCAATTCGCGATTAGAGTTGATATACCATGCATTCAAACCGAATCGGTCGCCCTTACCTGTATTATAATAGACCTCCTGCAGGATATGCAAATCTTTGAACGACCCACTACGATTGCGCTCAATCGGATAGTATTGGTCAATGATATTCATATCGTCGTCATAGACATTGATTTTCTTGTCGTGGTTGCGGTATTTGTAGTCGTTAGGCGATGAGGAGAACACTACGCGTGTGGAGGTCTGCCAATGGTCGTTGCCATAGGTAAGGCGCAGAAACTCATCGAAAGTCTTGAACGAACCTACACCTTGTATATATTGCAACCCAAAGCCATCGGCATTGGCTGGGCGTGTGGATAGTTTGACCGAGCCACCTAATCCGCCACCTGTTTCGTTCACAGAGGATGTACCATGCAGGAGTGAGGCATCGTCGATGAAGTAGGACGGAATCATGGAGAAGTCCGTCATACCCAGCATAGGGTTGTTGATCTTCATACCGTTCCAAGATACTTGGGTATGCGAAGGCGATGTGCCTCGAAAAGCAACTGTGGAGAGCGTGGCGCGACCGTAGTTCTTAACAAAGATAGAGGAGTTGAAGGTCAAGACATCCGCCATGGAGAGGGAGATATTCTCCTTCAGAACAACCGTGTCAAATTTAGTCTGCTGCACGCCTACCTCTTTGATAGGGCGTCTGGCATAGACATTTACATCCCTTATTTGAATATGTCTCGCTATATTATCTTGCGTATCAGTCTCTTGTGCACTTACCGCAAGAGGGATAAATGCTAATATCAGTATCAATTTCTTCATAGTACACCGTTTATTTCCAACAAAAGGCACCAGGGATAATGCCTACATAAAAACTATCAACGGGTTGTCTATCCTTGGTATAGCGATAGACCATACCTTGTTGCACATAGTCAATGGCATCGGCGATATAGACATCGCCAGTGTGAGGGCAGACCGTTAGACCATAATAGAGCGTTCCATTGTATGGCAAGAATGGTCGCACGGGTACGCGGTCGGCTGTAACATCCATCTCCCATACATCGTCGTTGAGCCAATAGATCTTGTCCTTTGTGCCGTTGAGTTGTACTTCGGATGGCCAGTCACCAAAATCAAACTTAAACTGCTTTTCTATGGTAAAGGTCTCTGCATCAATGCGGTAGAGTGATGGTGCTTCGTGTCCGTAGGGCGAGCCTTCGTAGCCGCCGTCAGTGACTGTCCAGAGTTTTTGATTGCAGTCCATTACGAGTGAAGTAGGCTGAATACCGACCACGAGTTCATCTACGACTTGGTCAGTCTCGGTGTCGATCTTGAGGATGCGGTTTTGGTAAGACCAGCAGTTGACAAACACATACTTACCATACTGCACCATCTGTTCGGTAGAGCCACTCTCCATGGTCATATTGGGGATGTCGATATAGCCTGTGATCTCGTAGCGCTTGGGGTTGACGATGAAGATACGGTTATCCCAGATCTGTGTGATATATGCCTTCTCGTCAGAGAGGAAATGGATATAGCGGGGAGATGTGAGGTTGGTGATTCGTCCCACCTCTTTGAAGGTGTTGATGTCGATGGCAAAAACAACGTGGGAATTGTTAACCACCACCCAACCGATACTATCGCGGATAATCATGGATTGTGCCACATCGCCCAGTTTCATCGCGTTGGCACGATAGAAGATCTCGTTTTGGACGGTCTTGGTGGCAGGGTCGTAGTACGAGAGGGTGGCATTGCCATACTGGAAGTTGCCTTCGTTGCAAATGAATAGTCCTTCGCCCGAGGCGTTGAACTCTTCCTCCAAGCCATAGTCCCACTCCATGCAGGCTGTGAAAGATAGGCAGAGGGCGAGTAGCGTTATAGGAATAAACTTAGTTGTCATCATTGCTTCTTCATGTTATAGTCATAGAATCCAAATACTTCTGTGGATACTTCTCCGAGCCAACCGCTCTTGGTATTGACGCCTACTTGCACCTTGACAAAGTCGATGTAATTCAAGTGGATAGGTTGGCAGTCCATGTCGATAGCGTGGGAGATCTTGAAGTGGTTGGCATTGGCATCTGCACTGGCATTTTCCTCGCTAGTGAGGCGATCAATCGGGCTGAAGTTGTCGGCGTAACCCCAATCGTATTCCACATTTACCCAATAGCTACCATTGCCCGAGGCGTCGTAGTTGCGTGCTTTCAGGCAAGTGCCGGTGAGGGTATAGCTATCTGCTTCTATCCATAGCGGATAGTAGTAGTCTTGGCGATGGAATTGCGCCAAATAGTCAACCTCGCCGCTATTACCAAGATTATCAGTCCATTGCACGGGCATTTTAGGGCCTGTAGGACGGTAGTAGGTTACGCTGTAGTTTTGGATAGTCTCTGCTTTGCCCGTCTCGGAACCTGCCAACTCATACCATGTATCGTCAGGCAAGCCATTGCCATTTTCGTCTTGCATGACCCAGATGATACCTGGTTCGGATGAGCCGCTGAAGGAGTTACCGAGAATTGCCAAATCGTAGTCACCCGAATTATCAATACTATGGTCAAAACCGACCACAATATAGCCACCAAAACCACCCAATGACACCCAGTTAGGGGATGGGTTGCCATTTCTATCTACCTCCGACATACGCGCTTCTGCATACGCGATAGCTGCTTCTGGCGTGGTCTGGGTGTTGTCAAATCCGCCTGTTTTCAACTCGTTGATAAACTGCCCTGGTGCAGGTGTGTATTCATAGACCTTGTTCCAATCTGCCTTGGATGTAGCAGTCTTGGTACGGTAGAAAGCACCTTCGTTATAGACGGTAATGATGAACTCGCGAGTGATAGATATTTGTTTGTCATCTTGCTGGGTGGTGGCAGTAGCAATGAGAGTGTAATTGCCTGCCTTATCGGCAGTAAACACAAATGACGATTTAGCCGTAATTGGCTCGTTATCACCAATTTGCCAAGTATAGGTTGCGCCATCGGTATTGCTCGTTGCAGATGGTGCAATGAGCAGTTTACGCCCTACTACGGTATGGTAGGCGGTCGCAGCGAAATCCCATACCAGGGGGATGTCTTCGCTATTAACCACTTCGATGGTAATCTGATCGCTGTGTGTGCCATCTTCGTTGGAAGCACTACATGCAATAGCATACAGCCCGAGAGCATTCGCGAGGAATGTATAAGACAGAGTATCAGATACTTGCTCGCTGTTGAGCGTCCATACAACGGCAGTAGACAAAGAAGTGGCGCGCACGGTGGCGTTGAGTTTGACTTCTGCACCCAAAGCCACGATAAGGTTGTCGTTTCCTGCGATAGAGACGGTTGGGATCTCTAATTCGACTACATCAATGCGTATCTCCTCGGTGTCTGTTCCGCCATCGGTGGAGACAGTCAGCACAACAAAATACTCTCCAAGCTCCTCACGCATGAAGGTGAGCGAAGGCGCAGTGCCGATGACCTCTCCGTTCATAGTCCAGTAGAACTGGGCACTGTCCGCAAATTCGTAGTTAGGGGCGATGACGATTTCTCGTCCGCACTTGACGGTGTAGATACCATTTTCACTATCCAAACGAATTGTTGGAGGATTGGGTACCGTGATTGGCTCGTCAATGATACATGACGAGAATAGCAGGATAAAGATAGTAAACTTTAAAAATCGCTTCATATTGTATATGTATGGTTAATACATTGTATTTAACCACACAACAGCCGACCATCTGCTCTAAGGGAGCAACATGGCAGGGTGATGGTCGGCTGCAATGTGGTAAGATAATCCACGAAGAAGAGAGCCGATTGCCATCAGATACAATAAACGGGTACTTGGTATATTCACCAAATACCTATACGCGCGAGCGTACCGTAAATAATATTGAAACCTGTCTGTCATGTCGTTGGCTCGATTCCCCGAGAGCGTTCAACTTCGCCAAATGTTTAGCGGCATGCAGCAGGTCTTCTGACTTATCGCTCCTTCTGTTCAGCCTTCCCAATTCGTTAAGAATCAGTGACTTTTAAGATATTGAACATCGGATTGCGAATCACAGCAGCGGGACTGTGCAGGACTTTCACCTGCTTCCCTTCACTGAATGCGGTGCAAAGGTACAACAAAAAATGCATATATGCAAGAAAAATGAGTGAAAATTTACTTTCAAACGAATTTTTCTTGCAGATATGCTGCATTGAGCGAACGTAGCTTCGGGGGAATTGCTAAAAGCAATCGTTTGAGCGATTTCAACAATGATGTGACCTCGAAAGTACAACCATTATTCCCGCAACTATGCAGCCAATTACGGGTTCTTGACGGGTTCATAACGGGTTGATAGTATCACATCGTTGGGCTATCGGTGGCACTTCTATAACCTACCTTCCGCTTATCCACCCAATAAGCATTCAGCTGATATTCCAAAGAGTGTAGCGAATCAAAAACTATGTGGCGGAAGTGGCGCTTTTGGCGGAAGTGGCGGAATATTTTCCGCCACCGCCGCCACTTCCGCCACGCTATTATTTTCCTTTTTGTCAAACAACGAATCCGCATAATCAGCTCAATACGAACCAATTATGCGGATTAATGATTTTAGGCATTGATTTTTCAGTAGAATTCTACGGACTTTTTATAGTTTGTCCGTGGGAAGTCCGCCGTGCGTCCGTGGACAACCACTTCCGCATGGGTGTATTTTTTTAAAGTTTTCGCGTGCCGAAAGTTGTGCCGAAGGTTAGTGGGAAAATTGTATAGATAGCAAATTACTTTTGTATGATTTCCCAATGACCACTATAACCACTGCCAACAAATTTTACTTTATCTTCTAATTTCTTTAGATAACGCCCTATCGTCTTTGTGCTTACTCCTAACTGTTTGGCAATATCCTCTCTTGTTATATTGGGATTATTATAGATTAGTTCAATTATTGTTTGAGAGACACCTGACGGTAATTTCCATGTCGCGCCAGAGAGTTGATTGGCGCGAAAGTTGTTGATATTGTCGTTTTTATAAAAAATTCTTGTCTTTTCAGTCAGTATTTTTCGGTGACAATTGCGCAACTATGGTTGCGTTTTTGCTTCTCCTAACTCCAACAAGCACTTCCGGCAGAGGCATTGGTTGGGATATTGCTCAGCAATAGAAGCACGAGCAGAGGATGATAGTTGTACGCCTGCACATTGGCATTGAGCAGGATTCTCGTGCTGACAAATAAACGCAGCACCGCAACGAGGACAAGTTTTATGTTCCATAAATTACAAAATGCTAAGTAGCGTCAGCAGGCTGCTGAGGATGGCTTCATAGTGCACAAACAGCACATAACCGACTGCCATTGAGCCCGTTCCGCCGAGAAGAATCCATCGCGCGGCGTCCATGCGCATAGCCAATTGTTCCATCAGGATATATCTCCGAAGTGAGCATTGCAACTCGCTTTCGGGAGATGGCAACAGATTAATCTGACGGATAGTGTCCGCCATAAACGCCTCGTTATCAGTGGGCTGTGGTGCGTGCGTACGCAGTTGTTTTTTTATTTTACGAGTTGTTAGCATATTCGTTTTTGTTCTTATTCTTGGCTCAAAAGTACCTTTAGTTTCTTTCTCGCTCTGAAGAGCATTACTGCTATGTTGGCTTCCGATAGTTCCGTGATACGGTGTATCTCGCGGATGCTTTTTTCTTCAAGGTAGTAGAGGATGATGACTGCTTTTTCGTTCTTGGGCAGTTGGTCAATGGCTCTGTACAACGACTGGTACAAAAACCGTCTATCTGCTTGTTCCTCTGCTACTTGGGTATCCACCGATTCGTAGGATTCTACTGCCACGCGGTGGGTTTGCCAGTAGGTATTTTGTTCGTTAAGGTATTCGTTGTAGGCGATACGGAATATCCATGTTTGCAGCGCCGCCCTGCCTTCGAAGGTCGCACAATGGAGATAGGCCTTGAGTATCGCCTCTTGCGCGAGATCATTGGCAAGTTCCTCATCGCCATGTGTCAGCACGAGCAGGAACCGCCGAAGGGATTCCTGCATGCCGCCAATGGCGGAGATAAACTGCTGCTTATCCATGATACTTGTTGATAGTAAAAGAGATTGCTATGATGAAAAACCTAATAGACAAACAGAGTTTATCAGTTCATTTATTAGTTTTCACCCTTCAGTTTATCTTCTTCAAATTTTATCTCATTTTTGAGATATGCCTTTGAAATGAAGAAGGTTAATAGCAACGCAATTCCAACTCCACCTATTACACCACCAAATATCAAAAATGTAGCAGCCACAGGAGTCTTTGAATCAAGATGAGCATACAATGCCACGCCCAGCAACGCTACACCAACAAGGGTACATATACACCCCCATCTTAAATTACTAAGAAGCCATTTTTTGGTACTTAAATTACTAAGGGGCCATTTTGGGGTACTTACATTTTTTTTAGGCTCTTGTAACGCTTCTGCCATCGCCTTAAAATCCAAGTTGCTGATATCGCCTTTCTCAATCATTTTTGACATAAGTTCTGCTTGTCGTTCTATTTTGTAACGACGGTTCTTTAATTGATGAATAACACCAGCTAAAACCAATGATGGGATAACACCAAAAATCAATACTAATGCAAGTAATGAATCTAAATCAATACGATAAAATTCCATAATTTTTTCTTTTATTAGTTAGACATTTTTTTCGTTCGCTTCGTTGCGACTTCACCCATTAGACAATTCAACCGCACAAAATATTACACGCTATTGCATTTTTTTGCAAAAATAGGTTTTAGGGAAGGTATAAACTATGAGTGATAAGTGATAAACTCAAGTTTACTCCTCGCGGATATTCAAGTCGCGGGCGTGGGAGATTTCGGTGGAGATTTCGCCTGTCCAACCACATTGTTGGAAGACACCCGTATAGACGCGCACGAAGTCCACACAAGGCAAATGGATAGGCTCGCCTTCATCCGTAACTGCCCAATCAATATCAAACGAACAGCGAGCAGTACTATCATTCGGATGGCAGTCGGCATAGCCGTACTCAAAGGGCTGTTGTACCCAGTATGCGCCTTTCCCGTTGGGATCGTAAGCATTATCGGGCAGGCGTGAACCAACAAAAGTGAGCGTGGAATCCTTTAGCCATTGAGGGAAATACTCTTGCGTATGGAAGGTGTTTTTATGCAGATACCCTGATTGATTTTGATTGTCTTTCCAACGGATATAAGTAGAGTCGGTCAAGGAGTTTTTCTTATCGGGTTGTGGCGTATGGTTGGCTGATGTGCGATAGTAGGTGAGGGAGTATTGGTGTTGCGTGGATGGTGTAGCGTACTCGCTACCAGCGAGTTGGTAGAAAGGATCGTCGGGAAGCCCGTTCTGATTGATGTCGATACTGACCATCACGATACCTGGTTCGCTACTGCCACCTTTGCTGGTAGCAGAGGCATAAAAAGAGTTGCCTTCGATGAGGAAGTCGGATTGGTTTTGGGTATTGACCACAGAGTGGTCGAAAGCAAAAGTGACATACCCACCCCATGCACCAAGCGAGATAAGAGTGCGGTTGGTACCAGCAATGGATTCTTCCACTTTTTGCAGCATCGTAGCATAGGTATCACCCTCTTCATACTGCGGCATAGTATTGACAAACTGCCCAGGGGCAGGATTGTACTCCAGCACCTTCGAAATATATGGCGAATAGGCGACTTGTTCCTCCCAAACTACTACCTTGCATAGGTGAGTGATAGGGTTTTGTTGGTCAATGATGTTCAGTCGAAGGAAGTATGTGCCTGTGTCCTTTTGGCAAAAGATAAGATCTCTTTCTGTGGAAAGTAATCTCTCGCCTTCTCGCCTCATCGCCTTAGCGGGGTCCCCGAAAACTCTTGCGTTTTGGGGTGCTCTTTCGCCTTTCGCCTCACATATCCACCACTCGTAGGTGTCACCCTCGTACTCAGGATGGAGGATGAGGGTGCGCATGCGCTCAACGGTATAGGTGTCGTCTATACCGAGATTGACCATGGGTATGTCGGGTTGCACACAACTAACGATAAACAAAGCACATATGAGCAGGGATATCACCCGTTCGCACAGACCATTTGCGTTTACCCTCGCGCGAGTAGCAATGTAGTTGACCACTTGAAACATAGTTTTTAGCATCTGTAATATATATATCGCCGTTATAAGGATTGACTTGAATGCCGTATGGAATCTTGATGTTTTGCTCGGTTCCATCGGTGATGAAAGATTGGGTATTGGTTATTGAATATTGGATATTGAAAACTCCATAGGTGATTTGATTGGACATTGTTTCATCGTTCCAATGCGCTCCGTAGAAGTACATGGAGTCGTTTATAATCACCATTTCGGATGGTGATATATGGTGTAGAGTGTAAGGTGTAGGGTGTAAAGGCAGGAAGCACACCAGTTGTGGTTGGACATCTTTGTGGTCGCCGCGAGAGGTAATCCAAAGGCGGTCGTATGGGTCTTTGCGTACACGGTGAGGATTGACACACACAGGTATCTTCTTTACTTGTCGGAAATCTGTTAAATCCACGACCGAAAGTGTAGAGTCATAGTCGGGTGCGCGGTAGCCACCTGAGTTAGCGACATAGAGGTAATTGCCAATAATCTCAAACTCCTCGGGTTGGTAGCCCACTGTTACTTGGCGAGTTACACGAAGTGTGGCAGTATCGACCTCGAAGATGGCACCTAGTTGGGCATTAGGGTCAATGCTCACGGGACCGACATACGAACTGATATACGCCTTATCTCTGTGAAAACGAATGTAACGGCAATTAGGGATATCTATCTGCCCAATGCGACGGCAAGTGTACAAGTCCATTACTTCGACTTTGTGCGAGCAGTTGATGACTACATAAAGTCGGTTGCCATATATCTGAATATCATTGCCTACATCGCCTAACTCCTTTATCACATTCGGATTGCGCTCGCCATAGATATTGCGGATATAACAACCGTTGCAGAAATCAAGGTAATCAATAGTAGCTTTGTTGCTACCCATATTCCCCTCATTGAGTAGATACATACCAATGGGTTCGTTGGATGCAAAACTGCTCAATTCTCTCGATTCCATCGGCAAAACTTCATACTCCGCAGGGAAGATAATCTCATCGCCACGGCAGGAGGTGAGCAGCAAGATGGCAGTGACTATTATGCATAGCAACAAACTACGCTTGATAGTTTTATCAAGCATATACGCGTTGGCGTACCTACAATCATATGGAAAACTACTTGTCATGTCTAAGCCCTATTCCTCGAGAGCGTTCAACTTCGGGGTCCCCGACGAGCCTCGTGGGCGAGTGGGGATGCCCTTATGCATGCAGCAGGTCTTCTGACTTATTGCTCGTTTGCTTAGCCTTCCCAGCTTGTCAGTTGATAGTTGACAATTGACAGTTAGCCAGTGACTTAGATACGAAGCAAACGATTTTGCAAATCACAGCAGCGGGTCTGTGCAGGAATCTCACCTACTTCCCTAAAAAACTGAATGCGGGTGCAAAGGTAGTACTTTTTTTTCTATTTTCCAAATTTATAGCAATGTTTTTGGATTATATCTTTATTTCCTCACAAGTTCCCTGCAAATTAGGCGACCACCATAGGAGATCTCTAGGACTTCTATGGGCTTTCTGTGGCTCTTATGTTTCAAATATTTGTGCCTCTATAATGATGTTGCAAAAAGTAGCGGCAATGGTGAATAAAGTTGCCGCCGATTTGCGTTTTAGGGCTTGTAAAGTCCGATGGTTACTAATAAAATATTTTTTGCTATTGCCGCTAGTTCTGCCGCTATTTTCTGTGTGCCTCTATATAACATAGTAATGCCGTATCTTCGGCATTTTGGTAGTTTTGCGCCGAAGATTGGGGATTTAAAAGAAAAATAGGTGCGAATGACATGCGGAAGTTGCTGTATTATAATAACTTCCGCGTGAGTGTATTTTTTTTTGAAAAAAGTTTTCGCGTGCCGAAGGTTGCGCCGAAGGTATTATCTCGTGTATATGTTCATTACATTACGCGAACTATATCAGTTAATAAAGTATTCATATTTTGTTTGTTGCTCAGCAAAATCGTAACTAAGCCATAAAGATGTTTTTCCTATCATCCAAAAACAATAGTTACCATATTCAGTAATATCATGGTATCTTACACTCCCATATATGCCTTCGTATGCATGCTGGATGGCTTTAAAATCAGTTTCCGACATATCAAGAGTGTAAGAGAATTGTTTGATTTTTTCTTTTTCTAATTCAATATCGATATAGATAGAATCGACTTTTACACTATCTTCATTTAGATCTATTACCTCTGTAGAATAGGCTTTTATTGAAATTTTACTTTCAGAAAGATGCTGAATCGTATCAATGTTGATTGGACATTTCCATGGCTCTTTATCCAAATCTTTTAAGAACTGTTCAAAAGTACCATCAATATAAACGCCAAATACTTGTGGGCGTTGCTGGCATGAAGTAAAAAGTGCAAATACTGATACGGCAAGAATAATTAGTTTTTTCATTGTTTTGAGAGAGAATTAGAGGGAAGTTTTACCTCCATTTTGCGACCTCGTACAAGTATGCAGGCGTGAGGTGAATGTATCAAATTAGCAATATAGAGAGTCGTAATATAAATGCTTAGAATAAAAGTTCTAAATCATCTAAGGTTTGCTCCCAAGTATCATCGAATAGTGTATCAATATCTTCATCATAACAAGCATATAACATAATATGCCCTCGGGTACTTGAATCTAGCGATTTACACCCGTGGAAAGTTCCATTCCCTATGTTAAAGAAGACGGGTTCAGAATATCCAATGTCATCAAGTAATACCTCTTCAAATTCAATATGCTTAAGTCCTGAACAGCCATAGAATGCGTCGTAACCAATCTCCCCTACGCTACTTGGCATATCAACTGTTCGTAAAGATGTACAATTCCTAAATGCACCAGGACTAATACTTTCTGTACCCTCTTTTATAGTGATGTTTGTATTGCTATTTCCTTTATTTTTATACAAAATATGATTAATATAAATAATATTATTCTGCTGTTCCTCATACCAAAGAGTCTTAAAGAAGGCGTCTTCATCAATAAATATCACGCTTGTAGGAATTTCAATTGTAGATAATGCAGAACATCCCGAGAAAGCTTCACGCCCGATATGTGTTACAGAATTAGGAATAACAACTGAATGCACAAATGTACATCCTTTAAATGCTTTATTAGCAATCAATGTAATACCATTAGGTATTTTAACATTTGTAACGTTACCTTGATACTTCAAAAGCTCGTTATCACATATTAATAATCCATCAACTTCTTTATCTGCGATACGAGCCCCCCAATAATCAGAAGATATACAACTACTTTTATTTATAAAATGTTCTCTGGGTACAACAAGATCACAAAATGCATCCTTATTTATACCCGCGACAGTTTCAGGGATTATAATTGTTGTGATGCCTTTTCTATATGTAATAATTGTATTCTTTTTTATGAGTAAGCCATTAATATCTTCATCTATAATTGTAGCTCCCCAATACCTATTTTTAGACTCAATTAATTTGCTACTATTTACAAAGTTGTTTTTTTCGAAATAACAACCTGCAAATGCAGACATTTCAATATGTTTGATACTTTTAGGTATGGATATTGATATTAGTTTGGAACAAGATAAAAAAGCATGGATTTCTATACCAACAACCATCAATAAAATACCCCCATAATAAACTTTTTCAGGAATAGAAATATTTGTTAGTCCCTTATAATCTTCGGAATAAATAACACTAACAGAATGAGTATCTATCATCTTGTATGAGAGATTATCATCTTTAAATTCAATTGATTTTATTTCGAGATTATGACTTTCATATTTACTTGTATATTTCTCAACCAAATCGTTAGGAACATACATTGTAATATTCTGTTTTACAGAATCAAGCCCCTCTATGTACAAGTTTTCAGACAGACAAACAATTCTATCAAGTTGAGAACATCCCTCAATACTAATGCTACAGCATTTACTAGGAATAGTTATTGCATGTAATGCAGAGCAACCGATTATTGCTTTTCTATCAATTGATTTAAGTTCTTGAGTATATATAGAAACTAAATTAGAACAATCTTTGAATGCTTCTTCTTCAATAGAAGTAATATGTGGAATGTTTATCTCTTGCAGTTTAGTACATCCTAAAAATGTTCTCTCGTCTATTTTAGAAACATTCTTAGGTATTTTTATTGTGCGTAATTTCAAACAACATGAAAATGCATTATGCTCTATAGATTGTATACTGTTAGGAATTTTAGTGTTATTACAACCCCTTATCAGCCTATTGCTCCTAGTATGAATGATTGCATTGCAGTTTTCGCGAGAATCATAAGTTTTATTGTCTGCGTGAACAGACATAAAAGATAAATTTGTACAACTTTCAAATGCACAATCTCCTATTGATGACACATTAGAAGGTATATTGATTGATGTGAGAGATGTACATCCTTCAAAAGCACCTTTACCGATGCTTACAATACTTTCGGGAAGCGTAATTGATTGGAGATTTTTGCAATTGTGAAACGCAGAATCACCAATATGTTTAATACCATCATGTAGAGTGATGGATGTTAAAGAGATGCAATCTTCAAAAGCTTTCTTGCCAATACTATTTATATTATTTGGAATGACAATAGAAGTGAGATTTACACACTGTTGAAAGGTTGAGTCCTCTATGATTTTTGTTGTATGATTTAGGGAAACTGATTCTAAAAAATAACATTCACAAAATGCAGATTCGCCTATATGAGTAACGCTATCTGGTATATTAATACTTGTAAGATTACACCGCGCAAAAGCCCATTCTTCTATTTCGGTTACATTTGGAGGAATTATAATGGAGGTTAATGAAGAATCTACAAAAGCTAATTGCTTTATGATTTTTACATCGTTGGGGATAATTGTATTTTTACACCCTATAATTAAGTTATTAGATGTCGTTTCAATCATCGCATTGCAATTATTGCGACTATCATATTGTGTTTTTTGCGCTGCAATTTTAATTTCTGCAAGATTGTTTCCGCATGAAAAAGCGTATTTTCCAATGACTTTTACACTTTTAGGAATAATAATTGATTGAAGATTACAACCGCAGAATGCTCTTTCCCCTATTTCAGCCACACTTATTGGTATATTAATACTAGTAAGATTCTCGCAATTTTCAAAAGCACAATCACCAATCTTAATGATGGTATCTGGTAAAGTTATTGACTCAAGGTTTTGACAATTTTCAAATGCGTTGCTATCAATTTCCGTTACTTTGAATACTATGTTGTTATATTTTACTATTTGGGGAATATTAATATGCGTACATTTTTTATAAGCATCTTGGGAATGGCGATTGATATCTACATTCGAAAAAACTTTAACGGTGTAAAGTCCTGTTATTATATAATGGATGTCATCAATAACAAAGCAAATATCATTTATTTGAAAATCATAAAATGAAAAAGAATGTTGAGGAAATATCCTTCTCAACTGATATTCAAATGAAGATTCATGCTCCATATTAATATATAAATTCATCTTATTGTCGTACTCGTTATTGTTAGGAAAAGAATGGTCCAATAACTCTGGTGGTGTGTTGGAAGCAAAGAAAATCGTTTTTAGATTCCCACATCCATCAAAGGCATATTTTTCTATTTTAGTAACAGTTTCGGGGATTAATATTGTATGTAGATTTTTGCAATCTTTGAACGCATATTCTTTAATAGTTCTTGTCCCGTATGGTATAATTGTATTTTGACAACCGACAATGAGTTTATCATATTCTATTAAAGCATTGCAATTATCACGACTGTCATACCTCTGATTTTTTGCGTCAACCACTATTGATTGAAGATTCGGGCAATCATGAAAAGTTTTGTCGGCAATGTAATGGACACTCTTTGGAATAAATATAGAAGTCAAGCTTTCTTTACAATGCAAAAATGCGAAATTGCTTATCTTGAGCACACCATTAGGTATTCTTGTATTAGGGCAGCCTAATAATAGTGTTTGAGAAACTGTTTCAATAATGGCGTTACAATTACTACGACTATCGTATCTTGGGTTATCTGTATCTACGACTATTGAGGTTAAATTATTACATCCGCTGAAAGCACTATCTCCGATATTTTTAATGTTCTTAGAAACTCTAAGTTCTGTAATATTTGCACATATATTTGTGTCATCAAAAGCATATGGACTAATCGCTATTACATTATCATCAAATGATAGTATATCTTCTGTTAGTTCAATACCTTTTAATTTATACACCACATTATTAATGCGTACTATTCCATCTGGTTGGTTGTCATACCAAGATGTTCCATCAAATGCATCGCCTCCAATATATATGACACTATCTGGAATATCAACAGTGGTTAGTTGTAAACAATTATGAAAAGTTTTATCGCCTATGGTGGTTAAAGTATTTGGGAGTATTATTGCTTTGAGCGGAATAGGTGCTAGTATATAATCTGAATAATCATCATAATATCCATAGTAATCATCATCAAACGCACTTTCAGTAATAGAGATAGTCCCTTCTTTGACTGTAATAGATGTGTCATCCTCTGGCATTTTTCCTTTGTAAGTATATAATACTTTACCGATATAAATAACTCCGTTAGGTTGATTATGATCTAACCAATATGTATTCCGAAATGCTCCTTTCCCAATATAAGCGATATTTTCCGATGAAACCAATGTGGATAAACCAGAATTAGCAAAAGCAAAATTACCAATACGAATAATGCTTTGTGGCATTACAACAGAATAAATGTCGGCATTCGTAAACGCACCTGTTGCAATTGCAACAACGGTATAAATTTGTCCCTTGCAACAAATCTTTTCTGGGATAATAATATCACCATAATATTCATCATAGTTCTCATCATAACAATACATCTTAAAGTAATCGTTATAATATTGTTCGTGAGGGAAAGGTGCTACAACTGTTGCTGTATGTGAGGATTTATCTAAATCGTAATATATGCCATCAATGTATTCCTTCATAGTATGTAATGCATTAAGGAGATTATATATTTATTTGTCAAAATTTTAGTAAATACCAGTATGGAAATAGGGTTACTGCAAATTTATCTTTAATTGTCGTCTATGCATAACATCTTCTAATTGAATAATCTTGTAATTAGTAATATTATTTGCTTTGACGAATTGTTCTATTTTGAAGTGATTTTTGTTCTTATAATCACTAAATTCCCATTTGGCATTAGGCACTTTCTGCGCTAATAATGCTAAATAAGGTAAGTCCACATCTGAAAGTGATAATCCATATATGTGAATATGCTCAATAAGTTGTAAAGAGTCAAAAAAAGTTTGATTAGTTTCAATAATATTTTTTACAAGTTTCGCTTGTGCGGCAACACTACTGATTGCTGCTTCCAATGCAAGTCCTTCATGGAACTCTAATTCAACTAAACTACCTATTTGTTTTAAATCTTCATGGGATTTTCCATGTCCTAAAACTAAATCTTCATTCTCATCGTCTATACATCCATGTATATGCCAAATATGATTAGATGATATATTATAAACTTCTTCCAAAGTTTTTGTATAATTAAAATTGATATAAATGGAACTATCTTCAAAATCAATCATACGACTTTTTAATGGAGGATTCAATTGCATTATCCATTCATGAAAACAATCACGAAGGTTGGAATAAAGCCCATCCAACTCTTGTTCTACAGCAATCTGTGCATCATTCCACATGCGGTCACAATGCTTTGATAATAAATTTGGTTGATTTTGCGCAGCAACTGATGTTGAATATTGCAGTGCATCAAGAGATCCTAAATGATTTTCAAAATCTGCCCACCAATTACTATCGCAACATCCATAGACTTCATCTATTTTCATATAGATTTCCCAATAATTATCATGCAACCATTGATGGAAATCTCTATATGAGCTATTAATGTTATGGTGTAAATCAAATCCATTCCCAATTACATACAGATGCTTAGCCTTATTTACAATCGGTAGATACATTATATTATTGTTCAAAAGTGATTAATTCTCTTGGCAGAGTAATTCGTTTGGGTGAAAATTTATACCCTGTGATATAGTAATTCTTTGCCAAGTCTTCAGTAAAATGCGATAGAAAAGCTTCGCGTATGCGCGAACATTTTTCATTGATAGAGTTATCTGTAGGATCGGTTACTCGCAAGATGCTCTCTTTTATTTTTTCATCATCAAGGCGGTGCGTAATTGCATAATATATCGTTTCTAATTCTTGCCGATAATCGGGTAGATTCTTGAATAAGATACCTTCTGGATGATTGAGAAACAACAAATAAATAGCTTTTGGTAGAGGGGTCATTTGTATTTCTATGTTATTATAGTCAGGCAAAAATATGCGATAATCTTTTGTGATACGCAAATGACTAAGCTTGTACTTTGGCTCTACCAATTGTTTAAGTATATATTCCTCTACTCCATATAGGCGTAATTGATTGATTTTGTTTTGTACCTCATGTATTAGGTTATATATTTTCTCATCTTCAAAATATCGGTCGGCATTGTCTATTGGGTCTGCGTTTTCATCTACAAATATGCCTGGTATTGTGCTATACCTTTCACTACTATCTTCCCAATACTGATCTATGTCTTGTTGTATAGTGTCTAATATGTGTAAAATATCTTGATAAGAGTTGCTCTCAAAAGGCTGATAAAAGTATGGTAAAAAACCTTCTTTAGTAAATTTTCTTTCTTCTTCATCTAAGTCTTCTGAATTCGCACTCCACATTAATCCTGGTTGGAGTACAATATCTCCATGATTTATTAGATAAGGTGCATAAAGTTGGCAGAAAAGCAATGAGGTTACAATATCTGCTTTTTGTACATAATCCAATGTTGGAATATTGTACTCGATTACCTCTTTTGATAAAACCTTTTGAGCGATTTGAGGAAAATAGAAAAATCCCGTTAGGGTCTTCTGAAATTCGTCAATATTGTCTGTAATAATGGAATTGACTTCTTGGTTATATTGGCTTTCAACATAGATATAGTGTCCCCAACCTGAATCTAATCGCAATTCTTGTGGAAGTTCTTTGCTAAAGAATAGGGTATGTGTGGCTTGATGTTTCATGATAGTTCGTTTTTACAAATTGTCTGCAAAGGTAGTGAGATTTTTTTATTTCTCCAAACTTCTGCAAGGCTTGCAGACATAAAAAGCGTGAGCTTAGACTTGCTCGCGTTGTGGCAGTAGGAATTGCCCAGAAAGAAACAAGTCACGCCCACGCCAAACGCGGACGCTTGCTGACTTGTTCGTATTCCTTTCTTTCGAAATTTCCTACTTTTCAACGCGAATAGAACAATAGCAAACGCTATGGTAGTATGTCAATATAATCGGATTTTATAATCCGACTGCAAAGGTAGTGAATTATTTTGAGATGTGCAAGAAAAATGCAGTTTTGGGGCGAATTTTTTGTTTGGAGAGTAGGCAACTATTTCAGGAAGTCAGTCAACCTTTTTAGGAAAGAAGTCAACTTTTTTAGGAAGCAATCTTAAGAAAGAGCACTTTTTCGGTTGAGGCATTGTCGGGGAGTTCTCTCGGTCTTCTCTCGGTCGTCGGTCGGTGAAATAGGGGAAGGTATAAGAGAAGGAAATCTTAAGAAAGAGCATTTTACAGGTAAGCACACCAAACATCATACATTAGGCGGTCGTGCCTACCCTGTACGGCACTACCCTATAGCCGTACGGCTGCGTGACCACGAGGGTCACGCCATTCTATGTATTGCGCTTAATCCTCAAAGTGGGGACTTTTCGGACGCAATACTCGGAGTGCGTTCCGTCGCACTCCTTCACTTAAGAAAACGCACTTTTTTGACTTTGGGGTCTTATCGCGCCACAGTGTTAATAAGTGATGCTTACGGTGCACTTGTAGTTACGTTTGGGCATGGGGTAGTTGAGGATGACATCATAATCTTGTGATAACAAATTATTTACGTCAAGCGCAAAGCGCAGCGTAAATAAACTCTTGCCTCTAGCCTTTAACCTTTCGCCTTTAACCTTATATATATCCCATTCTCCGAATACACTCAAATCGTGGGTGTACCAAGGTTGGGTGCAGTTGTAGATGATGTTCTCCTGTTGGTTGTAGCGTTCGCCGACATAGATGAAACTATAGTTTAAGCCGTATTGCTGCCAGTCGTTTTGCCAACCAAACATACCCACTGCGCTACCTGAATGCCAAGGGATATAAGGAATCTGGTCGCCATAATAGGTATCGTTTGGATCGGTAACATCAATGGCAGTTTGGTAGGTGTATTGTGCTTTGGCGGTGAGGTAGAAGTTCTTAGGTAGAACGAAATGCAGTTGCGCATTCACGTCTAAACCGTTGATTTTCACCAATCCGAGGTTAAGCATGGTCCAACGGAACTGTTGGCCTTTTGGGTAAGCGATAATCTTGTCGGATATGCGGTTGTAGTAGTAATCGGCATTGAGGCGGAACTCCGAGCCCTTTTGTTCTGCAACACGGAAGGGTTGCGTGAAACTCAAACCTACACTATGCTGCTTTGCCAACTCGGGTTTGAGGTAGGCATTGCCCATGTCAGTGTAGTAGAGATCGTTGAACGTAGGGTAACGGTAACTCTGTTTGTAGAAGGCGTTTAGACGCAAATCTACTAGTTGGGTAGGGCGGTAGGAGAGGAACAGTGCGGGAGTGCACTTGGCGGTTGATATATTGGACTTGTCTGACATGTCGGACGAGTCGGACAATTCTGAAACAAAGGTTCCTAAGATGCTGGCTTGGAGGCGCAGGTAGTTCTTAATATTGATAGCCGTGGCGGCACTGAGCCAGTGTGTCCAGCGATGAGCATCCGCGTACATGCTGAGGGCGTTGTACTGCAGGTCATACGCCGCACTCACATCCCACCAATCGAAGATACGCACTTTGTGCGCCATGGTGAAGTATGCCTCTTGTTGGAGGTATTGGTTCTCCACATGAATCAGCTTGTCATCGTTGTTAATGTAGCGGGTATAATCGTTGGCGTACTTGGCATTCACCTTTACCGACCAACGGTTAAACAACTCGTCTTGCCACGAGGCCTGCACAAAGGAGCTGCGATCCCACAATCGCTCACCATTGCGCCACACATTATTCACAATCGCACCTGGCACGCCGCGCTCGGAGTTGTAGTGATAGAGTTGTAGTTTCCAGAAGCCCGTGTTGCTATAGTAGTGATTCACAGCGGCTTCCACACGGATAGCATTAATATCGCCGTTCTGACGGATAGCGGTAGTGTCGTATGCCACTTCGCCCGAAGGTGTCACACGGCGGTAGCGGAAAGGGTACTTGCCGTCCGAGGAAATAAGTTCGGCATTCATGGTCAGCGACATCGTCTCGCTGAGTTTGACATCAAGCAACAGACTTGGGTCAATGAGGGCAAAACTACCCGCACGCATTTGTGCTTTGACATTCACGGTCTTGCCTTCGGCAAAACGCGGACGGCGGGTGGTAAGGTAAATACTACCCGCAGCACCAAACTCGCGAGCAGACTGCCAAATGTCGGACTTCTGACCGTTGTAGAGTTGTATCTCTTCGATATTCTCGAGGGAGTATTTACCGAGGTCTATCTGTCCGTTTTGGGCATTACCGAGCTGAATACCATTGTAATACACGCCCATGTGATTGGTACCCATGCTGCGGATATTCACCGTCTTGATACCGCCCACTCCACCGTAATCTTTGATCTGCACACCCGAGAAATAGCGGATAGCATCGGCTACGCTGAGGGCATTCATCTTCTTGAGCTGCGCACCCGCAAGTGTCTGAGGGATAATGATATCCTTTTCCTTGACGCGAGCGGTAATTGTGTACTCCTCCAACTCCAAATGACGGTAAATAGAGTCGAGATACAGAGAATCGGCGGCATTGTTTTGAGAGAATGCTGCCACGCACGAGAGTGCTAAAAATACTATGGATACTAATCTACGCATGTTGTTTGACTCTATACCACGAGAGTGTTCAACTAAGCATGCAGCAGGTCTTCTGACTTATTGCTCGTTTGTTCAGCCTTCCCACCTGATAGGCAGTGACTTAGATTCAGAACAAACGATATTGCAAATCACAGCAGCGGGTCTGTGCCAGAATCTCACTGGCTTCCCTAAAGCGGGGTCCCCGACGAGCCTCGTGGGCGAGTGGGGTGCTCTTAACTGAATGCGGGTGCAAAGGTACGGAAATATTTTGAATTGAGCAAGGGGAAATAGAAAAAAGATAGTTTTTATGTCTAATTTCTTGGGTACACTTCACGGTGATGATACGGTATACAAATACTAATCTACCGTGTATCTACCGTATATCTACCGTGTATGTACCGTATATCTACCGTAGTTAATAGCGAAAAGATAGCAGTAAAAAATGATTAAATTTGCATAGATGAGAAAAAATGTGTAACTTTGCAAAAGAAATCAACAATACATAAAAATATACAAACTAATATATGATTACAATTCGTAAAGCCGAAATAAGTGATGCGGCATTTATCGCCGAAGGAATCTTTCGTGCATTTTTATTGGAAGAGAACCAAATAACACCAGAGAACAAAGAAACAGCGGAAAGCGGTGATTCGTTGCGTCAGGAATGGATGAAAGTATTGACCAATGTATGTGCGCAGGCAGATACACATTACAGTTATACCAATACCTTTATTGCCGAATTAGACGGAGAAATAGCGGGAATGATGATAGCGGTAGATGGCAAAAACTACCGATTTCAACGGGAAAAGATGTATCCACAATTGAAGGGGCTATTTGATATAGCGTTTGGCAAAGGTTGGGAAGAAATGGAGGATGAGGCTAATCCCGGCGAGTATTATATTGACAGCCTTTCGGTGTCGCCCGAATATAGGCATCACGGTGTCGGTACGGCATTGATTGAATATGCCAAACAGCAAGCCCGCGAGCTCAGAATAGAGCGGGTGACATTGGCAGTAGAGCCGATGAATTCGGCAAAAATGCTATATCGACGCATGGGATTTGATTACGAGCGAGATATCACTATCTTCAATGAAGTGTATCACTTGTATGTGAATAAGATAAAATTTTTGTAAAAAATTTGCATAATCCAACAAAAACTACTACTTTTGCAGGAAATTCGGTAAAAATGGAATATAGATATACGATAAAGAAAGACCCGGAGAAGGGGATTTTGCTGGTCAATGAGCAAAATGAAGTGGTGGAAGCCACAGATATGCTGGATAAATGCGGCAGCAAACGCGTGTTTGCCTTCGATGGCAAGATGGGAGCAGGTAAGACTACTTTCATCAAGCATTTGTGCGAAGCCATGGGTACGGAAGATGTGGTGAATAGTCCGACATTTGCGATTGTGAATGTGTATGAGGTGGCAAGCGGAGAGGAAGTGTATCACTTTGATTGTTACCGCATTAAGGATATTCGTGAGGCGATGGATATGGGTACAGAAGAGTATTTGTACTCGGGTAACTACTGCTTTATTGAGTGGGCAGAGATGATTGAGCCATTGCTGCCAGAGGATACAGTTTGGGTGAAGATAGAGGTGATGGAAAATGGGGAAAGAAGGTTGAGTTTTGATGCGTAAGTGGTTGTGCATATTGCTATTATCGGTTGGTTGTCAAGCAGTTACGTTGGCAGAAAACTGGGGTGTAGAGCATGAGAATGTGCTCAGCATTCGATATGGCGGTGTGTGGCAGCAAGATGAATATTTAAGTCCCCTACTCTATTCAGGACAACAAATAGGGCTTAGCAACGAGTGGTGGCAAGGCTTTAAAAAAGACAGCACAAAGCATTGGCAACATGTGGGACAAGCACATGTCACGGGTGGAATGGCATATAGCGAACGCATGAACAACCTGATGTATTCCGTTGGTTTACAAGGCGGTTGGGGTGCGCAATATGTGTGGACATGGAAAGATCTGGGCTTACAAGCATTGGTAGGTCCGTATATGGATGTGGAACTCTGGGGAAAGATGCAAGCATCGAATGTGAATAAACCCTACTCGATGGATCTGGCGGTGAATATGTGTGCAATGGGTGGTGTGAGTTGGGCATTCAAAGCGAAGAAAACGAGCTATAGATTGCGTTATTTGGCGCGTGTTAATGTGATAGGAATGGATTATTTGCCCGATTATTGGCATTCGTATTTCGAAATGGGAGAAGGTGTCTTGGGTGATTTTCGTTGTGCTGGACTGTGGAACCATAGACACCTGAAGCACGAACTGACAATGGATATGCAGTTTATCCGCTCAACTTGGCGTGTGGGTATTGTACATGAATATCTGGAGTACGGAACAAAGGCGATGATGTTCTCACGCGAGACGGTGAGTGCTGTAGTGGGATGTGTGTGGCAGTATAAAATAAACCCTGCAAAATCATTTGTGGCATGGTAGAGAAGTGCAAAGCATATCGTGTGATGTATGTAGGCTATTGGCTATTGGCAATAGTACTGAGTAGTTGCACCCATCCATTTAATGAGCAGAGGGATAATACACCACTGAACAACTTTGAGGCGTTGTGGCAGATTATTGATGAGAAATACTGTTTGTTTGATGACAAAGCAGTGGATTGGGATTCGGTATATTCGTCTTATTATCAGCGGTTTGACACTATGGAGATAATGGAGTATGAAGATAATTACCGATTCTTTGATGGACTGGAAGAGATGCTGAATGAGCTGGAAGATGGACATGTGAATTTGTATTCACCATTCGATATTTCGGCGTGCAGCAAGTGGTATGAGGGGTATCCCGAGAACTTCAGTGCAGAGATATTGACTAAGTATTATTTGAAAGACTACAGGCGTGCTAATGGACTGAATTACTGCCGAATAGATAACGATAGTATTGGGTATGTGTATTATGGCTCCTTCTCCGATGGATTTTCGCTAACGAATTGGTTAGCGGTACTGAAATACTTTGAAAAATGCCGCGGCATCGTGTTGGATGTGCGCAATAATGGCGGTGGTAGCATGGATAATGCGTATCGATTGGCGGCTCCATTCTTTACAAAAGATACTGTGGTGGGCTATTGGCAACATAAATCGGGCCCTGGTCATGAGGATTTTTCGGAACTTAAACCCATGATGATGAACGAGAGCAAAGGGTACTGGAGGCGGCCTGTGGTGGTGCTGTGCAATAGGCGAAGTTATTCGGCAGCGAACTTCTTTGTGAGTATGATGCGCTATGCAGATAACTGCCTGGTGATAGGTGGAAAAAGTGGTGGTGGAGGCGGTATGCCAATGAGCTATGAACTACCAAATGGTTGGTTGGTGCGTTTCTCAAGCATAAAAATGTACGACAGAGATAGCATCAGCATTGAGGCGGGAATAAAGCCCCATTTGCTTGTAAATCAGCACTCTGAAGACAAAGATGATTTGATAGAAGAGGCGATTGAGTTGATCAACTCGGCATACGAAAAAAAATAAGAATATGATTGAAGTAAAGAATATACACAAGTCGTTTGGCACATTGGAGGTGCTAAAAGGTGTGAATCTAATGGTGGAGAAAGGAGAGATTGTGAGTATCATCGGCAAGAGTGGTGCAGGCAAGACTACCCTACTCCAGATCATGGGTACATTGGACAAACCCGACTCAGGTAGCGTGGTTATTGATGGCGTGGATGTGTTTGCACTGAAAGAGAAAGAGTTGGCGGATTTTCGCAACCGACATATCGGATTTATCTTCCAGTTTCACCAGTTGTTGCCTGAGTTTACCACCTTGGAGAACGTGATGATGCCTGCTATGATTGCCCGAATGAATGAGCAAGAAGCCAAGCAACGCGCTATGCAGTTATTGACGGAACTTGGTATGGCTGAGCGACTTACGCACAAACCAAATCAATTGTCGGGTGGAGAAAAACAGCGTGTAGCCGCAGCCAGAGCGATGATGATGTCGCCTAATGTGATACTCGCAGATGAGCCAAGCGGAAGTCTGGATGAGAGCAACAAGAAAGAGTTGCACAAACTACTGCTACAGATGCGCGAGCAATACGGACAGACCATTATCATTGTGACGCACGACAAGGAGTTGGCAGAGATTAGTGACCGAGTGATTGAGATAAAAGATGGAAAGATTGAAGAGTAATTATCGGGTATCCGGTATCGGGTGTCGGGTATTAGGCATCGCGGTACTCCTAAGTATACTCTGCGGTTGCAGCAACAAGCACCAATATATCCCACGCGATATTGAGCCTGTAGAGGTGGAGATTGTGCGTTTTGATAGTGCACAGTTGGCGGTGCGACCGGATAGCATACAACAGGACATTCAGCAGTTGTATGCTGATTACGAGGAGTTTATGCCAATGTTCGTAGAAGGTATATTAAGACTGCCGAGCGAAGACACGGCATATCTTTGCGAATTGTATGCCGACTTCTTGACCGATACCGTGATGGGATTTGCGCAGACGAATGCCAAGGCACAAGCAATGTTTGCCAATATAGACAGCCTGCAAGAGACCCTGAATATGGGCTTTTCGCGTTTGCATTACCTCTACCCTGAGTGGGAAATCCCTACCCTATATCTGTTTGTTTCGGGCTTCAATTCCACGGTGATGTACTACGAAAACATGATGGGTGTAGGCGTAGATATGTACCTCGGCAGCGACTATCCATACTATAATCAAGTAGTGTATGACTATCAGAAACCTACCATGCGCAAAGCCTGTGTGGCTGGCGATGTACTGAGTATGTATTTGGCATATCATATACCATATAACAGCAAGTATAACAGACTGTTAGAACAAATGATCTTCCGCGGAAAACAATTATTTTTGCTCGCACAATTACTACCCAAAGAGCCCGCATGGGAGGTGATTGGGTACTCGAAAGAACAATGGGAATGGTGCGAAATGTACGAGCGTGCTATCTGGAACCGTATCATGGAGAAACGAGATTTATTCAAAACCGAGTCCAACATATTAACCTCGTATTTGAACGATGGGCCATTCACCGCAGAAGTCACCCAAGACTCGCCAGGGCGATTGGGCTTGTGGGTAGGATGGCGCATTGTGGATAGTTATATGCGTAATAACAAGAATGTTACGCTGCACGAACTAATCAACGAAAACGACGCACAGAAAATATTAGAACAAAGCTATTATAAGCCATGAACCGAGAAGATTTTCCTATATTAAACGAGCAGGTACACGGTCGCGCATTGGTGTACTTGGATAATGCCGCCACAACGCAAAAGCCACAAGTGGTGTTGGATGCCATCACAGAAGCATATAGCCATTGGAATGCCAATGTCCATCGCGGCGTACACCACCTCAGCCAAGTGGCAACACAACAGCACGAAGAGGCACGCGAAAAGGTGGCACAATTGATTCATGCACAATCTTCAGAGGAGATCATCTTCACCAAAGGCACTACCGATAGCCTCAACATGCTGGCACGCAGTTTTGGCGATGCAATGGTGAAAGAGGGCGATGAGATTATCGTTTCACACTTGGAGCACCACTCGAATATCGTGCCATGGCAAATGCTGTGTGAACGCAAAGGCGCAGTGCTAAAGGTAATACCTTTGCGCGAGGATTTATCGCTTGACATAGAGGCATTTAAGGGGCTTTTAAGCGAGAAGACAAGATTGGTATCAGTAGCGCATGTGAGTAATGTATTGGGCATTATCAACCCCATAGAGGAGGTTATTCGCTTGGCACACGAGAAGGGCGTAGCAGTGTGCGTGGACGGTGCGCAGTCAGTACCCCATTTGGCAATAGATGTGCAGCGATTGGATTGCGATTTCTTGGTGTTCAGTGCACATAAGATGTACGGTCCAACGGGCTTGGGCGTGTTGTACGGCAAGAAAGAGTGGCTTGACAAACTGCCACCAGCAGAGGGTGGGGGAGAGATGATCGAACATGTTAGTTTCGAGAAGACGACCTACAATGTGCTGCCGTATAAGTTTGAGGCAGGTACGCCAAACTATGTGGGAAGTTATGCTTTTGGCAAGGCAATCGACTACCTGCAAGCAATTGGTTTAAAGCAAATTGCAGCACATGAACTTGCGTTAGCAGAATATATCGAACAAGAACTTAGCAAGATTAACCAAGTGCATGTGTATGCCGCAGGGCGAACAAAAGCAGGTGCGGTGTCGTTCAATGTCTATCGTGCGGATGGGGCATTGATTCACCCGTTTGATGTGGGCGTGTTGCTGGATCGTCAGGGAGTAGCGGTGCGAACAGGGCATCATTGTGCTGAGCCATTGATTGATTATTTGGGCGTGCCTGGTACGGTGCGTGCATCGGTGGGATTGTACAATACAAAAGAGGATATTGACACCTTTATCGCTGCGCTAAAAAAGGCGATAATGATGCTGGAGTAAGATAATTAAGAATTGAGAATTTTGAATTAAGAATGATGAGGTTTCCACGCTTGATATGGATTATATTATTCAGTATTGAGTGTGGATTTCTTTTTGCTCAAGACTCGCTGACTATTATTTCATACAATGTAGAGAATCTGTTTGATTACGAGCATGATACACTCAAAAATGATTCATCGTTTTTGCCCAAAGGCATGCACCATTGGACCTATCATCGCTATCAAACCAAACTCGACCGCATTGCCCAAGTGATAGTGAATATATCGGGCTGGGAGAGTGCTGCGTTGGTAGGACTATGCGAGGTGGAAAACGCGCGTTGTCTGCGCGATTTGTGCTATCGGCTAAGGCGATTTCACTACAAATATATCCACTACGAGAGTGCCGACAAACGCGGCATTGATGTCGCGCTATTATATGACAGCACAAAAGTTAAAATTCTGAATAGCAAGCCTTTGCGCGTACCCTTGAAGTATGACGCAACGCGCGATATCCTATATGTAGAGGCATTACTCACCCCCAACGACACCCTACATACAATGCTCTGCCACTTACCCTCGAAGTTAGGCGGAGCAGCCACTACCGAGTGGAAACGCCAGACCGCCAAACAAGTGCTACAGCAGCACACAGACAGCATCCTGCAACTTCACCCCCAAGCAAAAATCATAGTCATGGGTGATATGAATAATGATCCCACCAACGACCTGCAACACCTTAATAATCTGATGATTGCAAAGAAAAGGCAGGGGACGCACAAATACCAAGGTATATGGTCGTGCCTCGACCAATTCTATGTATCCCATTCCCTTAAGCACAACGCCCGAGCAACTATCTTCGCGCCCGAATGGCTATTGGAGGAAGACACCAAATACCTGGATTATCAGCCCAAACGCACCTATGTGGGCTATCGCTACCACAATGGCTATTCCGACCATTTGCCGATAGTATTGCGGATAGGAAATGATGCGTTATAATACCACCTTGGTTTGCTGATTACCCTCAATAATCACAAATACGCCCTGCTCATGGGTGGGCAATTCAGAGCCTACATACCGTCCCATTATGTCATAAATGGCTCGTTCTGAAGTGGTTGTGATAGAATGAAGATCGGTAGAAAGTTTCTTCCAACGGGCATACAAAGTACCATGCCAACCTTCCACAATTTCAGTCAGTGGGTTTCCGCGGAAGGTCTTGGTTTTGTACCATCCGCCAAACTCATGTCCTTCTTTTCGGGCGGTTGGCAGAATATATGTCTCAGTCACATATTTAGGCAGTTCCACATCCACCGTTCCTCCGTCCAGTTCCCAGAAAATCACCTGTGGATAATCGTAATATCCTTCGCCCTCATACACAGCCACCTCATGTTCCACGCCATAACGATCGTAGGCGCAAACAGCAATTGACAGCAGACTAATATCGCATAACCCGGTCATATCAAACGAGTTACCATACACCACCTTTTTCAGATATTCAGGGTTGCCCATTACCTCCTCAAGTGCCATACCGCGAGGATAGGCATACAGCGTAAAACGCTCGGCTGTAGGGTGCGACCATGATAGCAAACTATCCGTTTGTACGAAATCCGTTGGCGCAGCCAAACGCTCCGTCACCTTCCAATCCATAGGTGGACATAGGGCTGTGAGTTGGAAATGCGATGCCTTCAAGTCGCGGAAAAGTTGCATATACGCTGAGGTATTAAAGAATACCGAACCTGTATAACCTGACGATAAGTTTCGGCGATTGGTATCTATCTGACGCTGTATTTCCACCACACCATCGCCATATCCCGATAATCCTGAATTAGGATCGGTAGCCCCGTATGCTGCTTGCGAAGCAAAAAAGTGCACACGCTTGCCATTGGGCAACTGGTTCGAAAAGTTCTCGCACACGGTTTTCGCCCACCACGGACATAGCACATCATAGTCTTGTCGGGTAGATTGTGTAGACCAATATATCTGAGGATTGAGATAGTCCACCCAACCCTGCTTCGCCCATTCAAGCGCGTTACAATACAGATAATCATATGATTCCATGGCACTTATGCCAGCAGGCAGCGATATACCATACGCAGAGGCGGCACTCGATTTCATAGACCAACTGCCAGGAATACCCATACCAAAGCGCACCCAAGGCTTCACCTCTTGAATGGCTTTATACAGATTATATATCACCGAATCCACGTTCGCTCTACGCCAATCATCATCTGTGCTGCCATCTTTGTCCATATCCACCACATTAGCAGGTTTGTATAAGGCTTTAGATGCAGCATCTTCGCTGTAGGTGCCGCCATAAGCATAGAAATAGTCGTCCATCAAAATACCGTCAATATCGTATTTCTCTACTATTTCCATCAGCACATTGTGTACATATTCGCGTGCCTCGGGATAGCCAGGGTCAATAATCTGCCCCTTGAACGAACTATTATTATATTTGATAATCCACTGTCCTGCGTTTTTCCATACGAGGTCGGTGGTGTCCAGATACCCCGAACTTGTCACACGAAACGGATTCACCCATGCATGCAACTCTATTCCACGCTTATGTGCCTCTTCAATTGCAAAAGCCAATGGGTCATACCCAGGGTCGCCACCGCGAGTACCTGTCAGGGTGCTGGACCAAGGTTCGTAGGAGGATTGGTACATAGCATCGCAACAAACGCGTACATGTAGGCATGCCACATTCATATTGCCTCGTGCCATAACATCCAGAATTTTGCACAGGTTCTCTTTTTGTTGATCCACATTGTGTGACTTGGGCCAGTCGATGCCGTTGGTCAGCCATGTGGCACGAAACTCATGTTTAGGATTATTCGCATAAGTCATTTGGCACGCTGCAAGCGCCAAAACGAGGAAAAGGAGTGATTTTTTCATTGTTGTGTAGTGGATTAGACAAATTCGCTGCAAAGGTAGTAATAATTTACAATTTGGCAAAATACCATGTGCATTTTTTTCGAAATATATAAAAAAAGCCGTGCCAATCACTTGGCACGACCCCATAAAAAACAATCTAAAAACAATCAAAAACAAATCCTTATAATGAACGCTTTTTTGTGCGGGATTTGAGCACACAAACCGTTATTCTATCTCGATTACTCGGGTAGGCTCTTTCTCTGGCAGATTCTCCAGTTTGGGCAATTTGATTTTCAGCACCCCATGTTTAGCCTTGGCTGTAATTGCCTCACGGTCAATGTTTTCTGGCAGCATGAGTGTCTGCTCGAAACGGGTGTAGTTAAACTCACGGCGGAGATACTTTGCCGACTTGTCGTCATCGGTGTTTTCTTGTTTCTTTTCCACAGAAATCACCAATTGGTCTTTGTCATTGACATGAACTTTGAAATCCTCTTTTGTCATGCCTGGCACAGCCAATTCGACTACAAACTCTTTCTCAAACTCTTTGACATTGATTGCTGGAACGGTGGTAGCACGCATTGGGAACCAATCGTCGTTGAAGAAATCGTTAAAAATGGTTGGCAACCAGTTTGGGTTTTGCCTTTTGATAGTAGGTAACATAATAACAATAAATTTTATAGTTTAGGCTTAGGTTGATGGCAACATCCTCTCGTTAGGTCGCTTGCCATTTTCCTTTGCATAGAGTTTTATGCAAATAGCGTGCCAAACAGATGAAAAGGCAGAATATTTCACATTTTTTATCTATATGCTTGTTGGAGTCAAAAAAATGTTGTACTTTTGCATGCTGATTTAGATATGATACACTCACCCGAAATACAATGCCTACGCCGCGACCTTGAGCAGCGCATAGGGCAGCAACTGCAATCGCCTGCTGATTTTCAATCACTTATCCAACACATTTGGGATAAGCAGCACACGGTATTATCGTTATCAACCATTAAACGCCTCTGGGGATATGTCGAGAGCAACGGTGCGCCTCGCCTTTCCACGCTCAACACTTTGGCGCAATTTCTCGACTATGCCAACTGGCAGACCTACCTTGTTGCCTTGGAGCAGCGAGGGGGCATTGAGAGTGCCATGTTCACGGGCATGGGCATACAGACCGCCGACTTGCAAGTGGGCGACCTGATAGCGGTAGCATGGCAACCCAATCGCCATTGTACTTTCCGTTATATGGGTGATAATCAGTTTGTTGTAGAGGAATCTCGGAACGCCAAACTGCAACAGGGTACCACCTTTTCCGCAGCGCGTTTCATGATTGGTCAGCCCATGTATTTGGATAATATCCTGCTTGCCGATGGCACTCGCACCTCCTACATCGCAGGCAAACACCACGGTCTCACCTCCGTCACCAAACGATTAGTTTCAAAACAAGGATAATCTTTATATCAAAGACAACATAGACAACATTCCGCTCGCGCAGGAGTTGTTATAGTTGTCTTCATGAATTTCATTACTTCATGGACATTTCCGACTCAGGCTTCATTGCCCCTCATACCATCTCCACCGACTGGACGGACATCGCGCTTTTTCAGCAGCGCAACCACAACATGCTCTACCATGCCAAACGCTATGGTAAGTATTTCGTTTTGAAGGGCTTATCTGCTGATTGCCAGTCGCTCACCGACCACCTTCTCTTGCAAGAACGCGAGTTCGCTTTGGGCGTTTCGCTCACCCATCCGCATATCGCCGAGACCTACTCGCTGGAGGAGATTGAGGGCTGCGGCAGGTGTATCGTCATGGAGTATGTGGACGGCACCACCTTGGCGGAGTGGCTGACTACTAATCCTTCTTTGTCTGCACGCCAACGCGTGATGATGCAACTGCTTGACGCACTGGAGTATATCCATTCTCTCCAACTCGTCCACCACGACCTCAAGAGCAGCAATATCCTCATCACCCGCAATGGGCAGAATGTCAAACTCATCGATTTCGGGCTGAGCCAAACGGACGCTGCCAATCGCCAAAACGATGTGCAGGTGGATATCGATAAGTTCGCTCAGGTGCTTTCCTTGCTCTTCCCTAAGCGTTACCGTTGCCTTCGCCAACGCTGTCAGCACCGCCAATTTGCCAACCTCTCTGCGCTTCGCGCTGCTATCGAACGCCAAGAGCGAACCAAGAAACTCCTTCCCTATTTCGTAGCTGTCATCATACTGATAATCAGCACATTGCTTTCTATTCGCACCTATCATTTGTACCAAGAGTCCGAACAGATGGCTACTGTAGCAAATGCGTATGCGCAAAGACAACAACGCGAAGCAGAGATGATACAGCAGATAGATCGATTGCTGGATTTAGAAACCGATAAACTGCAGCATATCGCAGATAATGCTACATCGTATGTGGCTTTCAATCAACAAGTCTTGGAATTTTGGAACTCCCATGCACAATTGCGTGATTCATTGGCTAATTGTTACGCAGACGATAAAGATTTGAAGTATCGTTGTGTTAATATATGGACGCAAGAGTTCGGCATTCGCCTCATGCAACTTGATGCTCAAGTCAAGCAAACCAAACCACTTCAGTAATATAAGCCTCCTTTTGGAAGGGAGGTTGAAGGGGTCAACTTTTCGATAATTTTTGGCATAATTTTGGGATTTATATATCTGTTGACATCTTTGTTGTCTTCTGCCATATTCCATAAGATAGCGGACTCGCGTAGCGAGTGTTAGCGTCATGCACCCAAGTTGTCTTGGTTGTCTTTTTCAATCTCCCTTACTCGCACAATGTTCCGATACATAACCGATACATAACCGACACATAACCGATACATAACCGATACATATGAATATCCCGTGAATACCCCGTGAATATGCCATGAATACTCCAAACATAGGAACTGTATCAGAAAAAAATACCTTAAAATGCACAAATCTCCTGCCTTTACGCCTTACACGCTACACCCCACACCAAAAAAATCGCACCAAATTGCAATTTTTCTTGCTCAATCCAAAATAATTCATTACCTTTGCACGCAGAAAGGGTTGAAGCTATGCTTCATCTGCCGCAAGTGTGTAGCAGCACCCTTTCAAGACATAGATGAAGTAGCATTAGCTATTTGTTCGCTGACATACCTTGAAACCTGAGAAATTTCAATTTGTATAGCGTCAGTTTAGGCACGAATGAGCAGAATCTTCGTTGCCAATTGGTGGTATATTATGTATGTGCATTCCGAATAAAATAGCGAATGCCCACGTATAGGCGTGGGCGATTCGTTGTTTGGATGTACGGGTTTTCTCAGGACCTCAAGGTATGGACAAGGAATCGTTCATGCCTTTTTTTGTGCACCAAACTGCCAAAGACGGCACGAAAACCATGCCAAAACACCTGTGCTAACGGCACTCAAACGCAAAAGAACCAACAAGAACCAACGCATTTCTTGCCCACCCAACGAAAAAGCACTACCTTTGCAGAGCAAAACAACGAAATAAAAAACACACATGATGAAATCAAAAATTTGCTTAACCATGTTGCTCCTATGTAGCATGATCACCTTTGCCCAAACAGCAAAGAAACCCACTATCATGGTCATTCCGAGTGACCACTGGTGTTCTACGCGCTATTTCACTACGGTTATTGAGAACCAAGGCAAGAAAGTGACAGTTAATGACTACGAAGCAGCCTTTCGTGAGGATGCGGAACTATTTTTGGTTGCCAGTAAGATAGGTGAGATAATGTCCAACCGCGACTATCCAGTCAAGGATTTTATGCAGGAATATAAGTCCCTAATTGATGAAGCAGTTGAAGAAGAGGTTACGCAGAGTAGTATGGGCGCAATGCTGACGGAGACACCATTAGACATGTTGCGCCGTCGTGTGAAATACGACATAGAGTTGCGTGTGGACTGGACGACAGCCAAATCCAATGGTAGCACTTCCCTCTCGCTCAGCATTGCTGCTATTGACACCTATTCCAACAAACAGGTGGCGGCTGCCAACGCGGTGGAGATAATGGATAGCTTGCCTATCGCACTCCAGATTGATAAGATGCTGACCAAGCAGATGGATCAGTTCTCGCGCCAACTCACTTCGCATTTCTCTGATGCCCAAGCGCATGGACGCGAAATAACATTGCAACTGCGTATTTGGGACAATAGCGATATAACCTTAGAGGATGAGTACGATGATGAAGAACTGATTGATGTCATTAGCGATTGGATGGTGCGCAATACCGTAGATGGCGCTTTCAATCTAAGTAGCAATACAGAGATGCGTGCGAAATACGAACAAGTGCGTATCCCTATGTTCAATGACAATGGTCGCGCTATGGATGCTCGTATGTTTGCTACCAACTTGCGCAAATTCCTCAAACAACAATATCTCATTGAGAGCAAAGTGATGAACAAAGGTCTCGGAGAGGCAGTCGTAGTGATAGGAGAGAAATAGTATGAAGAAGTATTTTATAGCATGTCTATTAGGCATATTCAGTCTATCTGCGTGGGCGCAGAACGATGCGGGTCGTCTGTCTATCAGTGCAGTACAACCTGAGTACGAAAACATTCCCGAGGAAGCGCGCGCTAATCTGGAGACGAAGATGCAGCGTCTCCTATCGGATTGCGGATTGGTGAGTACAGAGGCCGATCGCTTTATCATGACAGCGCGTGTGGATATTACTACGCGCGAGGTGAATACCGCAGGTATGATTGTGCAACGGATGGATATTACCTTTATTATCGGTGATGTGGTAGAAGAGAAGATATACGCCACTTCCACTATTCACACATGGGGCATAGGCGAAACAGAGACCAAATGTTATATCCAGGCCTTCAAGAATATCAAGACCAACAATCCCGACCTCGTAGCACTGGTCAATGACACCAAGGATGAAATCATATCTTATTATACCGACAATTGCACCTTCCCGCTCCAGGAAGCAGAGCGTCTGGCGGCTATGCAGCAGTATGAGCGTGCGATTGCTAATCTGGTGACTGTGCCTGCTGTCTGTGCCGATTGCTATACCACTTGCCAAAATAAGGCAGTAGAAATCTACAAACAGTATATTAATCTGGAGGGCAAAAAACTCATTCAGAATGCGCGCAGTGCATGGCTCGCTCATCGCGACTACGATTCGGCTACAGAGGCACTCAGCATTTTGGCTAAAGTAAACCCTGAGGCACAATGCCAGACCCAAGCCAATGCGCTCATTAAGGAGATCAATACCCAGCTACGTCGCATAGAGGCTGCTAAAGCAGCGGCAGCACAAGCTGAATGGGAGTTCAAGATGAAGAAGTATGAAGATGAGATGGAGCTCAAACGCCAGAAACAAGAAGGATGGAATACCCTTGCCAATCGCTTTGGCAGAATAGATATTGGTTACAAACGCGAACGGGCATTCAAATTTGGCTCTTCAAGCAAGTAATAACACAATAGACAATATGAAAAAGCACCTACTCTATATACTCTTGATATTTTCGGGAATGAATATCTATGCGCAAGGTGTAGATAGCGTAACATTGGTTATGTCAGGTATTGGTGTGACCAAGCAGGAAGCTATACATACGGCACTGAGAAATGCTATTGAGCAAGCATATGGCGTATTCGTTTCTGCGAATACAGAAATTCTTAACGACTCACTGGTAAGGGATGAAATTATCACTATTGCTTCTGGTAATGTCTATTCCTACCACGAATTGGGTGCTTCTGTTCTGCCCAATGGCAATCACGAGGTAATGTTGCAAGCTACCCTCTCTGCAAAAAAGATGGTGACTTATGCGCAGAGCAAAGGAGCAGTGTGCGAACTGGTAGGCGGCGCAAACTATGCATCTAGCATTACTGCCAACTTACAATTGATACGCTTGAACCAGATGAACACACGCATAGCATTCGAACATCTCAAGAAACAACTATTGCAGGTGGCAGCTCACTCTGAAATGGTGGCTTTTAAGTTGCATGTGGAAGAACCTGAATTGGAAGATCCTAATGCAGAAGAACTGTATTGCATAGTGCCTATTCGAATCGAGGCATATTGGGGACAAGGGGCACTGCAATTTGTGGAATTGATGAGCAATACATTGAATGCGCTACGTCTAACATCAGAACAAATAGAGCAACTTAAACACTATAAAATACCCTATTATTCTGCTATCTATAACACCCTCAAAACGACCATTGATGGCGGCAAGGAAGTAGGGGTAACCTCTGGTAATTTTTATGCAGAAATAGATTTTACAGATTTTCTCACACCCATGATGAATAGTCTGCTTAATCCTTATTATGTAGTGAATAATCTCAACAGTAAGTGGGGGATAAATGTCGCGTACACGCGTAGGCATAATGTTCTATTTCAAGATCAGATGTTGTCATGGGATGCATCGCAACTGACTCAACCATATTTAGGACTTATTACCCAGAGAGAATGGAGATTAAGGATTAGATTGGAAGACTTGGCTAAGGTGACAAATTTTGAAATAGTGAAATATAATCCTTCTCAATACAAGGACATACGCATTACAGTTCCTGCAAAATCTTTGCGAGCAACAAAACTATCGGATGGCACCTACGCTCCATCGGGTGATAACTATTGGTTATTACAAAACGAATTTGGTACTTTTGGTCATGTTTGGTTAGATATTTCAGAAGGATGGAACTATAAGCCGTGCGTTGATATGAGTATTTATATTGATGATGTTTTTCAGCATAGTGGTGTCATTCAAGTGGTGGTGCCAGTAGCATATGAAACATTAAAAAAGTATCACGAATATCATCAAAATATATCAATGAAAGCATTGAGTAGCACGAGTACGTTGATGACTTTTAATCCTCATGCAATTATCCACAGCGGTATTTCTGGTGGTATTTATAATACCAGAGAAGATCCTCAGTTCTCAATACGCTTAGTTCTCAATACTTTATTTCCAGAATGGAACGGAATACTTTTAGAATAAACGACTTATGAAGAATATTGTATCAACACTTGTTTTTTGTATTTTTGCCATTGGGTGTTATGCGCAAAATTTCAATGCTGACAAAACGGCGTTGACCAACTTTCTCATTCGTATGTACAAGCATGCGCCCTATGATGTGAAAGTGGTGAATGACTATAGTGATAATTACTTAGTGTCAGCTGTTGTGCTTGATCCCGCTAAATATGGTGGTAATGAGAGTACGATGATGCGTGTAGCAAGTGTCAAAGCCATGTCGCAAGCCAGTCGCTATTTCAACGGCTCCAGTATAACGGCAGATTTGCTTATTACAACCAAGGAAGATACTGATGGTAATGCTAATACGGAAATCATTGAGAAGATAAAGGAGAATACGGTTGGCTATGTCAATCAACTGGAACACTTGTCCAACTTCACAAACGACGAGGGAAAACAAGTCTTCCTATACATGAAACAGATAGATTAAACACTAAACAACACCATTATGGCAAGAATTCCAGGACTCAGTTTTTCGCTTAAGCGAGCAGTAGGCATCTCGGGCTTAAAGACCAAAGTAGCCCGCGCAGTAGGTATTCCCACCACCAAACAAGGCCTCGAGCGCAAAATCGGTGGTGCCATCCTCAAAGGCTTAACAGGCAAAAAGAGAAGATAATCTTTAGAACCATTATATCTAACAGCTCACTTGTGAGCGGTCCAGCAGCGCAGCGGTCTAACATCCAGCAGCGCAGCGGTCTTAAAACTTTTAATTTATAAAATCATGGGACTTTTAAATTCAATCAAAGACCACTTCACGAACGCGGAGTTTGCTGTGGCACCAAACAAGAAGGTAAAAACTATTTGTGCTGACTTCAAGAAGGCTTTTGGCTGCACTTTGGCAATCTACAAAGGCAAGCAATTGGCTGATGGCGATTTGACGCTCAACCAACTCAACCAAAAGACTAGCAAAGATGTGAAAACAAGCGCAACAGCGGAGTTGAAGATTAAAGCATCTATGAAAGTAGGCGATGCAGAGAAACTCTTTGATGAGATGTATGGTCTTACTGTACAAATCAAAGATCCTGCAGGTAAGACTTGCGTGGACAACAAACTCACCATCGGACAAGCTTCCCGTGGCGAAGAAAAATAAAGAATAGGACAACGCTCGCAGTCCTAAAGTTGCGGGCATAATTGATCAATTATTAAAAAATTTACAACTATGGCAGAAATTAAATTGTCAGGAAACAAGAAAATTGGCACATTGTGCAAAGAGTTCAAAGAGGCTTTCGGTGCTACACTTCGCGTGTACAAAAGCGCATCTTGCAAAGGCGGTTTTGCGGATCCTAACGCAATTCTCGCATCTGTTCGCGCAGAGGGCGCTAAGGGTGGCGAGTTGAAGATCGTTGGTAACATGCAAGTAGGCAACTTCGAGAAGAAGATCGCTGAGATGTACGGTATTGGCGTACAAGTAGCTAACGCTGACGACAGCGCATTGGCTGACAACGGTGTTACTATCGCTGCTGCTGGTCGCGCTTAATCCAAGTGACCAAACAACAAGGCAGGCGGGCTTGACCGCCCACCTGCTTACCAGACCCCTCCTAACCTCCCCTTAAGGGGAGGGATAAAATGAGGAAAAGTGTTCTTTGACGTATTGTAGAGAAAAATTAAGAATATATCTCTCCGTTCCATAGCATACGCAAGAAATCCGTAGCAGGAATAATTTCTATCCCTTGTAGAATACGATATTTCTCATCACGTGAGACAACAATCAGTCTTGCATCAGGATGCTCGTCCTTAAATGCCTTCAAGCCAGATAGATGTCGTTTTTGAACTTCAGAGGTGGATTTAAATTCGATAGCCACTTTTGCATCACCCAATACACCATCTACTTCCTGCTCTTGGTAGGTATGCCAATAACTCAGCTGGTTTTCATATTGCTTATACCCCATATAAGCAATAAGTTCTTGCATGAGCAGATGTTCAAACGCATGCCCATAGTCTGTTGAACCAGGTTGTAATTCTCCCCGTGACAATAAATAATTAGGGATAGATACATCAAAATAATAGAAGCGAGGAGCTTGACGCAACTTGCGCTTAATCACATGCGAATATGCAGGTATCATATAACCAATATGCGTTTCCTCAAGTATTGCGAAATACTCCTTCACAGTCTTGCTATCAATACCACAATCACTTGCAATATTGGAATAATTCACCATTTCTCCATTCGTTAGGGCAGCGACCTCTAAGAAGCGATTGAATGTTTGCAAGTTACGTACCAATGCTTCTGCCTTTATCTCTTCTTTGAGATATACTGCTATATATGCTTTGATACGCTCACGTGCAACGGCTAACTTAGCCATATAATGACGAGGTAACAAACCTTGATTAATAGCTTTATCTAAATCAAAATCCGGTATCTCAGCACTCACAAGTGGGTATAAAGTACGCAACATAGCACGTCCTCCAAGAGTGTTTACCCCTTGTCGTTTGAGTTTTCTTGCGCTACTACCTGTTAAGATAAATCGCATATTCTTTTTAACTATCAAACGATGTACTTGATCCAATAACATAGGCATAAGCGGTAGTTCATCGATAATGACCAATGTAGCATTAGGAAGTGGCAGTAGTTCTTGCTCTAATAGAGAAGGATTACGATGCAGACGCTCAAAGGTTTTGCGTTCAAGCAAATCATAGTAAACAGCATCTGGATAACGAACTTGCAGCAAAGTGGACTTGCCCGTTTGACGCGCTCCAAACAAAAAAATGCTATCTTCTTCTAAATTTTCAAAGGAAACAACTCGTTTGTACATGGTTATCAATAATATATGATTAAAATAAAAAAGCACTAATACTTAAAAATACTGTAATTTATGGAGTGTAACTCCAAATATTTGTGTATTTTTCGGATTTTCGCTGCAAAGGTACAACAAAAAATGCACATACGCAAGCATTTGGGCAAAAAAACGACATTTTTCTCTGCAATACTGCCGAATAATGGGCTAACAACAGACACAAATAAGGCAGGCGGGCTTGACCGCCCACCTGCTTACAGACCCCTCCTGACTCCCCTTCAAAGGGGAGGGATAAAATGAGGAAAGTGATCTTTGACGTATTGTAGAGAAAAATCTCAAATCGCAATCCTTACATGGAAGGCGTGATAAACACTCGCCATGAGCCATCCGCCTCTCGCTCTACATAATGTTTATCCAGCAAAGTTTGTAACAATTTTTGCAAGGCAGATCGATTGATTCCTACTTCTTCTTGCAAGTAAGCCAATGTAGCTTTAGGTTCTCTTCGTAGTTCTTGTAGAATTTTGCCATAACTTGGCGTGCGGAAAGCGATTCGCTCACCATCATACCACCATACATCTTTACTTTTTTCCGTTACAAACAAGACATCATTTTCTATCTCGTGGCAAATTAAATTTACCATATACTTATGGAATGGGCGTATATCCTTGAGTGAAGCATGCGCACCATCTGCAGGGGTGGAACCTACAATCAAATCCGCACGATGCAATGCTTCTAAATAATCTTGTTTCAAACGACTGCGTACAACAATCATCGGATAGCCATGGCGCGAAAGAATGTAATTGACCATCAGTCTGGCAATACGACCATTGCCATCCTCAAATGGGTGAATACGAATATATCGATAGTGAAACAATATCGCTAAGTCAATAGGTGATAATTTGCCTTCTTGTTCTGCATGATTGTACCAATCAACTAGATCTGCCATCAATGCAGGTGTCTCTTCAGGAGAAGCGTACTCAAATCGATCGCCATAGCGAGTAATCACACTATTTGGGCGTGTCTTGTACTGTCCAGCATGAATCACATAGCTCGTTTGTACGCCTCCAGGTAACATACGATAAACCGTATAATCCTCTCGAAGCAATGTGCGATGAAGGGTGCGAATGAAGTTTTGCGTAAGTGGAAGCTGCTTATCGGATGATTCTACCAACATCATTTGCAATCCCACATTGCTTGCTTTCATCTCTTCGCAGTCGCGGAAATTGGCTTCACCTACTATTTTTCCAAAGAGCAATAGCAACTCCGTTTGACCATAGGTTAGTGTATTTCCTTCGATATGATTACTATTGTAGTTAAAGTCAATAGTAAATCGACGACTCAATCTATCACGATCAATTTCTGCTAATGGTTGCAGATTTTGCCACTGTGTTAATACCGTTTCTAATTTAGTATTTGCCATAACTTCGTATCATTAATCTATAAAAACACCTTATTTGGTGGTACATAAACCACCATTTCGGGTGCAAAGGTACAACAAAAAATGCACATACGCAAGCGTTTGAGCAAAAAAAACGACATTTTTCTCTGCAATACGCAAGTATAAATGACAAAGGATATAGCCCGTAGTCCTCAAGTTGCGGGCAACAAACATAACAACAAATAAAAAAACGAAACAATTATGGCAAGTAAAGTACGCGTTTATGCTAAATCCCAAAAATGGGCAGCATTAGGTATTGTGGATGCTTATTTGAAAATGTATCCACACGCAACATTGGAAGACATCAATAAGGCTTTTCCAAGAAACTTATTTGTGCAAACCGAAGATAACTTGGGTTTGTTCGTAACAATAGCTGAGAAAGCGAAAATGGCAGCAGCTACCGCTACTGACTTTGATGACAAGCAACTCGAGGAATGGAAACGTACTCATCACTATTTGACATTGGCTGATGGTACTGACATCGCATTTACAGTTGCAATGTGGACCAAAGAGATGTTCGACAAGATTACAGAGCAAGCCAAACTGTATGATATTGAAATTGCTAAATACGAAGCTGCAGAGAAAGGCTTTGGCAAACGTGGTGAGTACAAATTGGAATACCTCAACGGCTATATTCCACCTGTACCAACCAAGAAAGGTATGCCTAAATGGTTGTTGGCACTCATCGCTGTGTTGGGCTTGGCAGTAGTAGCATTGCTCTTGTGGTTGCTCCTCGGCAAGAAAGCAGAGCCACAAATTGTAGAGGTAGAGAAGGTGGTAGTGGTACACGACACCCTCTATATCCAACAAATCGCTGAGATTGAGAAGAACTTCAACGCTGCTCAGTTTGAGCAGGGCAAAGCCGACCTCAATGAGGACGCAAAATTCGTATTGCACGATTTGGCTAAAGTGCTGAATGCACATACCGACATCAAACTCACAATCAAAGGTCACACTTCCGCAGAAGGCGATGCTGCGTTCAACCAAAAACTGTCTGAAGCACGCGCAAAAGCTGCCGTGGATTTCTTGGTAGAGCGCGAAGGCGTTGCTGTAGAGCAATTGTCATATGCGGGTATGGGTAGCTCAGAGTTGAAGAACACAGACAACCCAATGGCAGCAGAAAACCGCCGTACCGAATTTATTATCGAATAATCACTCTTTAATAACTATCACAAACATGAAAACTAATTCTAAAGCATTAGCATCATTCCTGGCAGCAGCTGTCTGGGCTGATGGCGAGTACTGCGAGTTTGAGCAATCGCTCGTAGCAGACATGGGGGATCTCTTGGATGCAAAGACCCTTACACAAGATTTAGAGGCAGCCATCGCTGCTACCGAGAATATGTCAGGCGATGAACTGACTGCACATTTGGAAGAGGCAGCTAAGCAAGTGGATGCAACTGAGAAAGAGGGTATCTTGACTCTCTGCTTGCAAATGCTCTGCTCTGATGCGTTCTTGTCATCGGATGAGGTAGAGAACTTCTTCACTTTCGCTGAATTGCTCGGCGTGGACGAAGACGACGCACAAGCTATTCTCGATGTATTTATCGACGAAGAGGAAGACTTAATTATCGAAGAGTAATCAACCCATAAAAAAGGAATACAACTATGGCTATACAAAAAACAGCAGCTGGTAAGGTTGATAAACGTACCAAGGAATATAAGGAGATGGTAGCACGCGCTAAGAAAGCGCGCGCAGCTCAAAAGAAAGCAGATAGTAAAACTACCGTTAAGAAGTCTTCTAAGGCAGATCGTCGTCAAGATGGACATCTCGACCAACGCACCAAAGCAGGTAAAGAGGCAGCAGCACGCATGGCAGCAGCTCGCAAAGCAAAAGGCAGTTTGAAGAACAAGATCAAAAACCTCTTCAAGTAAAAAACACTTCTACAAATGGGATATAGATAGGTTACAGATAGGATACGGATGTGTTCTGATGAACCCGTTATGAACCCGTTAAGAACCCGTAATCTCCTATACTCCTATTGCAGATAGAAGGTCGTTTACAACAACAAGGCAGGTGGGCTTGACCACCCACCTGCTTACAGACCCCTCCTAATCTCCCCTTAATGGGAGGAATAAAAAATGAGGAAAAGTGTTCTTTGACGTATTGTAGAGAAAAATTAGAATAACAACCAGTGCCAAATAGGAATAGACTTTATCTCTTGATCGTCACTCTTATATGTTTCTGTAGTATCAAAAGTAATAATCAGGCATTGCCAATCAGGATGCGAAGTCTGGAACTTTCGCAATGGAGATAACTCGCGAGTAAGTGTATCTTCGTTCTTCAAATCGTAAGAAACCTGAATGGCCAACTTCGCCTCTGGCACGACAAAGTCGATCTCACCACCTCCTGCATTGTAGTACGACACATTATCCTTTCCATAGCGACGCACCAGTTCTACTGCTACCATATTCTCCAACAAAGATGTTTCATCTCGGAAAAGAAACAAGTTGAGTAGTCCGTTATCAATAAAATAAAACTTCTTTGTACTTTCTTTATCAGCGAGGCGAGCAATATCGTTTTGAATAGAAAAAGTGAGCCAACTATCTTCTGTATGTCCTACATAATCAATCACCTTTGGCAAGGAAATCTTACTGCCCGTTGACTCAACGATATGATGCAGACGACGATATGAGATAGGTTGCTTGACGGACTCAGCCATCTTTTTTACCAAAATACCCAAAGCACGTGCATCAGAAATCTTATATCGAGCACAAATGTCGCCCAAATAGATCTTTTGATACAAGCTGCTCAGCATAGCACGCTTTTCGTTGTAATCCAATATCTCAGGTAGTCCACCAAAGAAGAAATAGGAGTCAAACACACGCTTCACTTCACTTCTTTTGCGTGTGGATTTCACCCAATCCGCAGAAAGCACAAAATTTTGTGCAGCGATGTATTCTGCAAACGAATATGGATATACATACTGGATAAAGAAACGACCACCCAAAGTAGTGGCAATCTCTTCACTCAGCATTTTAGCATTACTACCCGTGATATACACCGTATATTTCTCATTTACCAAACGGCGTGCAAAGAGTTCCCAGTGCGGAATGCGTTGTACTTCATCAAGGAATATAAATGGTTTCTTGGGCGAATGAGAATAGTGCGTTTCCAATAGTGCATTGAAATCGTCTGTGTTAAATTCCGCCAAGCGCTCATCGTCGAAATTCACGAAGAGTATTTCATCCCACTGATGTCCTTCACGCAGCAATTGATGTATGCGCTGATATAGCAGATACGACTTACCAGAGTGGCGAATGCCAACAAAGACATAATTGCCTTTTGGCTCAAAACTCACCTGACGCTCAACGATTTGTGCACTCTCAATCATCTCTCGCTGGTCACGAATGCACTCTTGAAGTATTAACTTATCTATAGCCATAATGTAAAGATTATTTGACAGTTTATATAATATTTTGTAAAATTATATTTACATTTCCGCTGCAAAGGTACTACAAAAAATGCACATACGCAAACATTTGGGCAAAAATCACAAATTTTTCTCTACAATACTGCCGAATAATGGTCAAATAACAGTAACAATATAAATAAAAACATAACTATATAAACTAATACAACAATGGCAAAAATCACTATTGACGGTGTACGCTACGAGTTATTAAAGCGTACCTACATAGCAAGAGTTGACGCGGTTGAACGCGAGTACAAGAACATGAAAAGTTATACTATCCCAGAAAAAGTAATTGCGGATGGTGTGTCTTATACCGTCACTGAGATTGGAAACAAGGCATTTAACAATTGTCCCCTATTAGAGGAAGTGATTATCCCTAATTCTGTAACGGAAATAGAAGATGGTACATACATAGGAGATACATATTATTCTGCCTTCAGGAATTGCCCCAACCTAAAATCTGTTACTTTTTCAAAAAAAATAACACGAATTGGTAGAGCTTTTGAAAAATGCACAGGTTTAACATCTATAGTTATTCCTAATAGCGTAACGAGTATTGGATCTTGGGCTTTTAATGGGTGTAGCGCTCTTACCTCTATTAATATTCCTGATAGTGTGACGAGTATTGGATGTTGGGCTTTCGACGGTTGCACAGGTTTGACATCTGTAGTTATTCCAAATAGTGTAACATCTCTCTCAGGGTTCGCTGGTTGCACAGGTTTGACTTCTGTAGTGATCCCAAATAGTGTAACATTTCTCGCAGGTTTCAACGGTTGCACAGGTTTAACTTCCGTAGTTATTCCAAGTAGTGTAACACAGATTGGAGGATTATACGGTTGCCTTTGGCAATCTGCTTTCCAAAATTGCTCAAATCTCACATCCGTCATTATCGAAAATGAAGAAGGTGCTGTTGAAATATATAAAGACGCTTTCAAGGATACAAATGCCAAAATCACCTATGTTGGCAAACCTAAAGAATTACTTTTCACCGTATCAAAGGATACTGCAACAGCAAAAATAACGGGAGTTGGAGAAAGATTCAAAAATCAAAGTAAGTTTGTTATTCCTACTCAAGTCGAGGAAGACGGAAAGACTTTTCGAGTAACAGAGATTGCTGATGCTGCTTTCAGAAACTGTAGCGCACTTACTTCTATCACAATCCCAGAGGGTGTTGTCAGAATTGGTAAATTAGCATTTGCTAATTGTCCTCGTCTCACTTCCATTACAATCCCTAAGACCGTAACTCAGATAGAGAGTGGTAGAGTTGATATAGGAGAAAAGGTCTATTACGGACATCTCTTTACCAACTGCCCATCTCTTACATCTATCGTAGTGGAAGAGGGCAATCCAAGATACAAAACCACACAAAATGGTAATGGTATTATTGATAAAACGACTAATACCCTGATAGCAGGCGATCAAACGACAAGTATTCCCAAAGATGTGATAAACATTGGGGAATATGCTTTTGCGGAATGCAAAGCTCTCACCTCTATCACCATCCCCAACAGCGTGACGAGCATTGGAAGATCTGCGTTCAGGGGTTGCTCTAACTTGACATCTATCACCATCCCTAATAGCGTAACGAGTATTGGAATTTGGGCTTTTCATGCTTGCGATGCTCTCACCTCTATTAATATTCCAGACAGTATAACGAGTATTGGAGAAGATGCTTTCAGCCAATGTAAGAATATAGTTTCTATCACTGTTGCGAACGGCAATACTACTTACAATAGTCGAAATAATTGTAATGCCATTATTGAAACAAGAACAAGTACACTCATTGTTGGTTGTCGAAATACTAAAATCCTTGAAGGTATTACGAGCATTGGAGAGTCTGCTTTTTACGGTTGCCAATCTCTCACTTCTATTACCATCCCTAATAGTGTAAAAAGTATTGGAAATTGGGCTTTCGCTTTTTGTCCTTCTCTATCATCTGTGAACATTCCTAATAATGTAACGAGCATTGGAGAGTCTGCTTTTCGTAATTGCGATGCTTTCACCTCTGTTACCATCCCTGATAGTGTAACAAAAATAGGATGCTCAGCTTTTCGCAGTTGCGATGCTCTCACCTCTGTTACCATTGGTAATAGCGTAACGAGTATTGGATATGACGCTTTCCATGATTGCTATGCTCTCACCTCTGTGACCATAGAAAATGAGGAGGGAAATATTTCAATTGGTAAGAACGCCTTTCCTTCCAGCGCCAAAATAAAATATGTAATTAAGTTCAAAGATTTGTATTTCGCTGATTCATTTAAGTATTCTTTAATCAGAAAAATAGTAGGAGTCGTAGAAAAATTTAAAAATCAAAGTGAGTTTACTATCCCTACCCAATTTGAGAAGAACGGAAAGACTTTCCGAGTAACAGAGATAGATGATGCCGCTTTCAGAAACTGTAGCGCGCTTACCTCTATCACTATCCCAGAGGGTATTGAGAGAATAGGCAGTTTAGCATTCGCCGAATGCTCCAGTCTTACCTCCATCACAATTCCTAAGACCGTAACTCAGATAGAGAGTGGTTTTGTATCTATAGGAGAAAATGTTTACCGCGGACATCTCTTTACCAACTGCCCATCTCTTACATCTATCGTCGTGGAAGAAGGCAATCCAAGATACAAGAGCATACAAAATGGTAATGGTATCATCGATAAAACGACTAATACCCTGATAGCAGGCGATCAAACGACCATTATTCCTGATAGCGTAACGAGCATTGGAGATAATGCTTTTTATTGTTGCGACAAATTAACCTCTATCACCATCCCCAACAGCGTGACGAGCATTGGAGAATCTGCGTTCAGGGATTGCTCTAAATTGACATCTATCACCATCCCTAACAGCGTAACGAGCATTGGAAATGATGCTTTCATTTTCTGCAGAGCTCTCACCTCTGTGACCATAGAAAATGAGAAGGGAAAAGTGGCAATCGGTAACTATGCATTCCCCTCAAATGCCAAAATAAATTATCCAACGCTGTTAACTAAATTATTAAAACTATTGAAATTTAAATTTCAATAAAAAATAGTAAGCCCCTATTTATATGAACAATAAAAATGAAATAGTAATCAACGAGTTAGAGGAGTTGCATCAAAACCCCATGTTTCGAATCTCATTAGGTTCGAAGGAGTTGTTCCATAGTAACTTCTTGGCTTTTCTATGGGATTGCGATAAGCAAGCGTTTCTAAATATGATATGTCAATTGCTTCCAAGGGACAAAAAGATTAATGTAAGTGAACTGCTTAAAAAAGAAGGATTGACAATATACCGCGAAAAAGAGAACTTGGATTTATGCATCTGTCATACCGAGAATAATAAGGACCGTATTGACATTGTCATTGAGAACAAAGTTAAAAGCATTCCTTACATTGAGCAATTGGATGAATATAGACAAAAAGCAGCTAAACATCAATACAAAAATAGCGATTCACTCACTTATATGCTACTCACTTTAGCGGACGAATTTCCAAATAAAAAGGAGATTGCAAAAGAATGGAATATCATTACTTATGACCAATTAGTAGAAGCAATTAAGCAATGTTATCATAAAAACAACATAGCACCTCGGTTGCAACAGTATATTGAGGACTATACTGATTTCATTGCAAAACTGAGTGCGCTACAAATCGTAGATGGCTTCCATGATAAGCCATTTCATAATCCAGATATAATAGCGGCATATCATAAAAAGAAATTGAGCGATCTGTATCTCAAACAAAGAGGTTCTTATTTCATCTGCTTGCTCCTAAAAAAAATAACCGAAGCACAAGAAAACAATCGTCTTGGCAAAATAGATGTAAAATTGGGAGTGAAATCCCAGGCAAGTGGTAAAAACGCTACTAAGACCCAAAACAATACCATTATTTACTTAGCTAGTGGTATGAATCGCGGCAAGAGTACTATCACCATTCATGTTTATCCTAAAGAAAGTAAAAGTTTGTATGCATTACAGATAGAAGGCGACCAATATCGACACATGTTTATTCAAAGTAGGCTTGTAGCAAGACAAAACGAACAAGTGAAGCAGCATTTGAATACAATGCCATTTTTCGCAACAGAAAAACTACCCGAATCACTGCAAGAAGATTGGCAAGGTAGAGGGGATTTTAATCAGTATCAACCCGACTGTTTGTATAAATATGTGACTTTTCCAGAAGATACCACAGGAGCTAAAATGCTCAATTATGTTGTTGAGGATCTGATAAAAGTACTTGCATATTTACCCGAGTGCGAACCTATTGCAGAAAAGGTATCATCATTGTAAATTAATTTCATCATTTGATTTATTAACCCTTAAAAACTAATCATTATGAGTTTGGAGTATTACAAAAAGCAAATGGTAGATTTGCGCGCCAAATTGCAAAAAGAGAAAGACGCAAAGAAAAAAGACAACGAGTATTATGCTCGTATGGTGAAGTTCTCATCTACACCAAGTGGTAAAGCGTCCTATCGCAAAATGAAAATTGATCGCGCAGCTTCGCATGACCGCCAAATAGAGTCTATCAAGCGCCAGATAGAGAGTTGCAAAGACAATATCGCTCGCGAGCGCAAGAGAAAGTAACCAAACATAGGTTCACTCCCATACGCTCGTCCTCCAGTAAAGGGATAGGAATAGTGCGTGTATTGTGCGTATATTGTCCGTGTATTGTGCGTGAATAGTGCGTAATTAACAAGCGACAAAAGAGAAAACTATCAAGGTCAGCGGGATTGGGTTCCCGCTGACTTGCAAAGAAAAGAGAAAACAATATGATAAACATATTATTAGCAAACCAAACCATACGAGAGTTTCTTGGTATGGAGGAAGGGCAGATCTTTATGGAGTATACTGGAGATATGGTTGTGTCAATTCTCATAGTAGGATTAGGACTCAGTCTAATGATCATTGTTGTATGGTTAATGCAGTTTTTGAGTGTTAAACTTATGAACAAATTCAACAATTCCAAAGACGGTAAAGCATTTAATGATTATTTTGACAACCTCAATAAAAAACAAAGAGAAGAACGAAACAAGATGATCAAATCATCCAAAAATCCAATTTATAGAAAAATCATGCATCGCTACGCCGCATGGCGCGATATTTTTGATAATAATTAAACTTGAATTGTAGAATATTATGGATCTGAGTAAATTTTCAAGCAAAGCCCAAGGACTATTGGGTAAGATGTCTGAAATGACACAGGAGTTATCTGAAAAAGCAGAACAACGTACTGCTGAACGAAAAGAACAAAAGGAGAAAGAACAAGCGATGAAGGAAGAAGCTCTTCGCTTGGAAGCAGAAGAAGCTACTGGTTATTACATGCGTGATGGTAAACTTATCATCAGTACTATTGATGGTATGAAAACTTGGCTCACAAACTTAGGTCAAGACACCACTCCTGCGCTTATGCAAACGCTTCAAATGCAGTTGCAAGTACTCAAGCAACTACAATCACCCTCTATGACTGGTATGGCATTGGACAATATGATACTATACCTCAGCAAAGCGGTAAATACTGCACAAAATGATACTGAGCTGGCTAATATCCGCGAAGCATTCGCTTCTATGATTCAAAACTATTTCTTTATGCAAGAGGCCAACCTCCGATGTGCGCAACTTAAGGACAGAGAAGAGGAAGCTAAATTATTGACCCAAGCGGGTGAAATGCTATCGGATGCAGTAACCAAAACAGCAACTGCCCTAACAGGTAGTACGATTGATATGGCTACTACGGTAGTTCGTAATATTTTCGAGGCAGAGGCAGTACAAAAAGGATA
>JBGVFY010000066.1:0-5596 GCA_045121435.1 Paludibacteraceae bacterium
CCCAACAATCCCAAAACGATTAACAATACTTGCGAGGGTAGTTAAAGATTATGCCCATGAATGCCATTACGCCCAATGCCATTGGATAATAGAGGTAGCCAATAATGTCAAAAGGTGCGATATGCGCCAATCCAGCAGCCATTAATAGTTGTGCTCCGTAAGGCAGAAAACCTTGTGCAAAACAACTAAAAGTATCCAATAATGACGCACTAATGCGGCTATCTACACCGTATTTATTGGCGATTTCTTTTGCCATAGGTCCTACGGTTACAAGGGCTATCGTATTGTTAGCAGTACACATATCTGCCAAGATAACCAACAATGCAATGGTGAATTTGGCACCGCGTTTACCATTGATACGCATAGTCAGTGCGCGAATCAAGTACTCAATACCACCGTTATGGCGAATCAAAGCCAACATACCGCCTGCCAATAGGGTAACGATAATCAGTTCGCTCATTCCCATGATACCTTCGCCCATGGCCCCCATACAACCAATGGCGGTGAAACTGCCTGTCAGAATACCGATAATACCTGCCAAGAAGATACCGACAAATAATACTATCAGCACATTTACACCCACGATTGCCATTACCAATACTGCCACATACGGAATCACTTTATACCATTCCAATAGTGGCACATAATCAGGCACTTGCATGCCTTTTCCAATAAAAATGTAGGCTATCAGCACCAACACAGCGGCTGGTATGGCCAACCATATATTGGCTTTGAACTTGTCGTTCATTTTGCAGCCCTGCGTTTGTGTGGCAACAATGGTCGTGTCGGATATGAAACTTAGATTATCACCAAAGAATGCGCCTCCAACTACCAACGCCACTATCAGGGGAAGGCTACTACCCGTTTGCTCGGCAATGCCGACTGCCACGGGTGTTAGCGCTACAATTGTACCCACCGAAGTGCCAATAGACAGCGAGATAAAACATGAAGCCAAAAATAATCCTGGCAACAACATGCCCGCAGGTAGAAAACGAAGCGTGAGATTTACCGTTGCGTCAATAGCCCCCATTTTGCTGGCGGTGGCAGCAAAGGCTCCTGCCAACACAAATATCCATATCATTAGCATGATATTCTCATTGCCAGCACCTCGGGAGAAAATGTTTATGCGTTCTCGGAGTTTGAGTTTAGGTGTGATACCAATAGCGTATGCGGAGGCTATCAGAAAGGCCACGGTTAAGGGTAACTCATAGAAATCGCCTGCAATCAGCGACCCTATGAGGTACACCACCATGAATACTATAAATGGAGATAACGCCAACATACCCCCGCCCCTAAACTATAATCTTTATTCTAAACTGCGATATCGCACACGCTTAGGCTCAGCATCCTCGCCAAGGCGCATTTTCTTGTGTGCCTCATACTCCGAGTAACTGCCTTCGTACCAATACAATTTGCTATCGCCCTCAAAAGCAAGGATATGCGTACAGATACGGTCGAGGAACCAACGGTCGTGGCTAATCACCACCGCACAACCTGCAAAGTTCTCCAAACCTTCCTCCAACGCACGCAGCGTGTTCACATCTATATCATTGGTTGGCTCATCAAGGAGCAATACATTGGCTTCGGATTTCAATGTCAAAGCCAAGTGCAAGCGGTTGCGCTCACCACCAGAAAGGACACCGCATTTTTTCTCTTGGTCGGCACCCGTAAAGTTAAATCTACTAAGGTACGCGCGCGCGTTAATCTCGCGTCCGCCTACGCGAATATACTCCGTGCCTTCAGCGATAGTCTCGTATACGCTCTTGTTAGGGTCGATGTTCGAGTGTACTTGGTCCACATAGCCCACTTTCACGGTTTCGCCCACAGTGAATATACCTTTGTCGGCTTGCTCCATGCCCATAATCATGCGGAATAGGGTAGTCTTACCTGCGCCATTCGGACCAATGATACCGACAATACCGTTGGGGGGCAACATGAAGTCCAAATCCTCGAACAGCAATTTATCGCCAAAGGCTTTGCTAACGCCCTCGGCATTGATAACCTTGTTACCCAAGCGTGGACCGTTAGGGATAAAGATTTCCAGTTTCTCCTCGCGCTCTTTTTGCTCCTCGTTGAGCATGCGATCGTAGGCAGCCAGACGGGCTTTACCTTTGGCTTGGCGGGCTTTAGGTGCCATACGCACCCATTCGAGCTCGCGTTCGAGGGTCTTGCGGCGTTTGCTGGCTTGCTTCTCCTCCATTGCCATACGAGCGGTCTTTTGCTCCAGCCATGATGAGTAGTTGCCCTTCCATGGGATACCTTCTCCGCGATCGAGTTCGAGAATCCAACCCGCCACATTGTCGAGGAAGTAGCGGTCGTGGGTGATACAGATAACGGTACCTGCATATTGGTGCAAGTGTTGCTCGAGCCAGTCGATAGACTCTGCATCGAGGTGGTTGGTAGGCTCATCCAGCAGCAAGATATCAGGCTGTTGCAACAGCAAACGGCACAATGCTACACGGCGGCGCTCGCCTCCCGAGAGGTGCTTGACTATTGCGTTATCCGCAGGGCAGCGCAACGCATCCATGGCGCGGTCGAGGCGTGTGTCAATGTTCCAAGCGTCCACGCTGTCGAGTTTATCTTGCAATTCGGCTTGACGCGCGAGCAATTTATCAAAATCAGCATCAGGCTCAGCGAAAGCCATGTTAATGGCATCATATTCGGCGAGCATATCCATGATAGGTTGCACACCCTCTTGTACGCACTCGCGCACGGTCTTTTCTGGGTCAAGTTGTGGATCTTGCTCCAAGTAACCTACGCTATAGCCTGGCGAGAATACTACTTCGCCTTCGTAGTTCTTCTCTATACCTGCTATGATTTTGAGCAGGGTGGATTTACCAGCACCATTCAAACCAATGATACCGATTTTTGCACCATAGAAGAAACTCAGGTAGATATTATTGAGTACTCGTTTTTGTGGGGAGAAACTTTTGCTCACGCCCACCATTGAGAAAATAATTTTCTTATCGTCTGCCATAGTTGTGTATTGTCTTATCGTTTGTTTGCAATCATTAATATGTTATTACCTGTGATTTTTTTACTTCCCGTAAATTCCTCGCCCGCATATTGCAGGTTAAAGTGGATTGTTTCTCCGTAAATCGTACCTGAGCCAAACACTTGGGTATTGTAGTATTCAGTTTGAATGATTTCAATAGGAATGCCCAAGATGTTGGATTCTTGCGTTTTGTTGGTTAGTGTGATAACACGCGCAAACGGATTCATTTCCACTTGGTTGCCACTAATGGTGGCTTGTGTGGTGTAGGCGCAACCATTGGTAGTGTTGAAAGTCAGCATATAGGTGCTATCCATTAGGTGCATAATATCCATCGTACCAGCCTCGTTAGGCAATACCACTATTTGCGTGCCATTTTGGGTAATATGTCCGCTTATTTTGAAATCGTATTCACCTTCCACCATTGGCAAAGGCGATTCGCATGCTGACAAACATATCAGCAAAAGCGACATAATAATATAATGTATCTGTTTCATTATCTTCTTCTTAATCCTTGCATTTGTTGCATTTTCTTCATCATTTTACTGGTCTGCTCAAACTGTTTGAGGAATCGGTTGACTTCCACAATGCTTGTGCCCGAACCTTTGGCAATACGATTCTTTCGGCTACCATTGAGCAAGGAAGGATTGCTGCGCTCTTGTGGGGTCATAGAGGAGATGATGGCCTCAATAGGTTTGAAGGCATCGTCGCTGACCTCCACACCTTTGAGGGCTTTGTCCATACCTGGGATCATGCCCATGAGGTCCTTCATGGAACCCATTTTCTTGATTTGTGCCAACTGCGAAAGGAAGTCGTTGAAATCAAACTGGTTCTTCGCAATGCGTTTGCTAATGCGGCGTGCTTCTTCCTCGTCGTATTGCTCTTGGGCGCGTTCTACCAGCGATACCACATCACCCATACCCAATATACGGTCTGCCATACGCGAAGGGTGGAAGACATCCAGTGCCTCCATTTTCTCGCCTGTACCAATGAACTTGATAGGTTTTTGCACCACAGAGCGGATACTAAGTGCAGCACCACCACGAGCATCACCATCAAGTTTGGTGAGGATAACGCCGTCAAAGTCAAGGCGGTCGTTGAACTCTTTAGCGGTGTTTACGGCATCCTGACCAGTCATGGCATCCACCACGAACAAGGTCTCTTGTGGGTTAATGGCTTGTTTGATAGCGGCAATCTCTTGCATCATTTGCTCATCCACTGCCAAACGACCAGCAGTATCCACAATAACCACATCATATCCGTAGGTTTTTGCTTCTTTAATGGCTTTTTCGGCTTTAATGACGGGGTTGGCTTCGCCTTCTCCGGTATATACTTTGGCGTTTATTTGTTCGCCGAGCACGCGCAGTTGTTCAATAGCAGCAGGGCGATACACATCGCACGCCACCATCATTACGCGTTTATTCTTTTTTGTTTGTAGGTAATTGGCGAGTTTGGCAGAGAAGGTTGTTTTACCCGAACCTTGCAAACCGCTCATGAGGATAACGGCAGGTTGTCCTTTCAGGTTTATTTCGGCAGTTTCGCCTCCCATGAGTGTAGCCAACTCATCGTGTGTAATTTTCACCATGAGTTGCCCTGGTCGTACTGCGGTCATTACATTTTGACCGAGTGCTTTGGCTTTTACTTGGTCTGTGAACTGTTTGGCGGTCTTGTAGTTGACATCGGCTTCCAGCAATGCTTTGCGAATGTCTTTGACGGTCTCCGCAATATTGATTTCGGTGATACGACCTTCGCCCTTAAGAATCTTAAACGATCGTTCTAATCTTTCTGATAAATTATCAAACATAATACTCCATATTAAATTTGGGTGCAAAGGTACAACAAAAAATGCACATTTGCAAGAAAATGACACGAAAGTTCACTTTTTCCCTTATTTTTATAAGGAATATAGGAGGTGTTTTTCAATCATTGTCTCTACTCCTGTGATGGTTTTCTCTTGGATATACACAAAACTACTTGCGTTAGCCGAGATAAGAACACCATTCGCGCTTAGAGGAGTTATGAAAAAGACAATTGCTGTCAATTCAGGGATGTTTTTTGAAACAAAAATACGGGCTCTTTGAGCTCTACAAAAATAAATAAAAATCAAGGATTATATTTTGTTTGGGTTGGAAGAATGCGCTCTGGCGCATTGGCAACCCAAAACAAAATAAGAGGCTGCTGAATGCAGGAGTATAACAACAACTCAAACGATATCATTCAACAACTATTGCACGCTTGAGGATGCGAAAACAAAGATTATTTTTATTAAACAACAACATAAACAACTTCTGCGCGCGCCAACATTGCGCTTGCCAAGAGGATATAAACGACAATATCAACAATTTGTAGCCAACAATAACAACAATTATTTCAAGAAAAAAAAGAGCGACATGAGGTGTGCCACTCTGAATGTTTACACAACGGAATAATCCTTATTGTGTATATCCTTCAAATTTGTTGGTGCAAAGGTACTACTTTTTCTTGAAACAGCAAAATTTTTTCGTATAAATTTGTAAGATTCGTATATTTTTTGTACTTTTGCAGGCGAATTGTTCATTGAAATCCTGATCAAACAACGCATTGCCCACATTGCTCGCATTGTTA
>JBGVFY010000067.1:0-39012 GCA_045121435.1 Paludibacteraceae bacterium
TGGTTGGTTGAGGTCAATGCGCACTGCATCACCTTCGCCTGCTTGGCGGAGTTCCTCAGGAATGAGAGAAGCAGGATTATTATCCATCTTCTCGATCCAGATACCATCCTTATTGATCTTACACTTAATGTTGCGGTCAGCCGAGCAACTTACGCCCAAGCCGATTGGGCAGCTTGCACCGTGGCGAGGCAAACGAATCACGCGGATATCGTGCGCCATGTACTTACCGCCGAACTGCGCACCCAAGCCAATCTTGTATGCCTCTTTCAGCAGTTGCTCCTCCAATTCAATATCGCGGAACGCACGACCCGTCTCATCTCCTGTCGTGGGCAAGGTGTCGTAGTAATGGGTAGAAGCCAACTTCACTGTCAAGAGGTTCTTCTCTGCGCTCGTACCACCAATCACGAATGCGATATGGTATGGAGGGCAAGCAGCAGTACCGAGGCTCTTCATCTTCTCCACAAGGAACGGAATCAGTGTACCTGGGTTTTGGATACGCGCTTTGGTCTCTTGATAGAGGTAGGTCTTGTTGGCAGAACCACCACCTTTGGTCACGCAGAGGAAGTGGTATTCCATACCCTCGGTAGCCTCCAAGTCGATTTGCGCAGGCAGGTTGCACTTGGTGTTCACCTCGTCGTACATATTGAGCGGAGCATTTTGCGAATAGCGCAGGTTACGCTCGGTGTAGGTGAGGTATACACCCTTGCTCAATGCCTCTTCATCGCAATAGCCCGTCCATACTTGCTGACCTTTCTCACCGTGGATAATAGCAGTACCTGTATCTTGGCAGAGTGGTAATTGTCCTTTGCATGACACCTCGGCATTGCGCAAGAAGGTCAATGCTACATATTTATCGTTGGCACTTGCCTCTGGGTCGCGGAGGATTTTAGCCACTTGCTCGTTATGGCTGCGGCGGAGCATGAAACTCACATCCGAGAACGCTGCATTTGCCATTTTGGTCAAGCCTTCTGCCTCGATTTTGAGGATAGGTTTGCCTTCAAACTCGCTAACCGACACATGGTCTTTAGTCAGCAGATAATACTCTGTTTCATCCTTACCAAGTTGAAACATTGGTGCATACTTAAATTCCATAATATTTTGATTTTTCGTTTATTTTTTCAGTATCCCAACTCGGGACTCGCGATACCTAAATCCTGAGTGTCGGCTCCCGATTCATAATCTATATAAATTAGTCCGCAAAGGTACAACAAAAAAATGAAATATGCAAATATTTGCACACATAAGTTCAAAAATCTTAAAAGATTTGCATAATTCAAAAAAAAGTTGTAATTTTGCACGCTGAACACTTTGGATAAGTTCGCACGAAAAATGAAACAACGAAAATTCATATATCTGCTACTCATGGTATGGGTATTTGCTATGCCTGCGCACGCACAAATCAAAGGCGCAGGGAGTAGCGTGTTCCATTTCCTTAATCTGCCCGCGTCCTCACGCCTCAATGCCTTGGGCGGTGAGAATGTAGCCATTGCAGATGACGATATCAGTATGGCATTCATTAACCCTGCCCTACTCACTGCACACACCGACAAAGTGCTGCAAATCAACTATGCCTACTACCTCGCAGGCACTATGTTCGGTAGTGTCATGTACGGACACAACTACAACCACAACTATTTTGCAGCAGGCGTACACTACCTTGACTACGGACAAATGGCATACGCCGATGAGAACGGCAACCTGCTTGGCACAGACTTCACCGCCAAGGATATTTGCCTCAACCTTATGTACGCCAGACAATTAGGCCCGCTCTTCCGCGTAGGTGCCACACTCAAACCTATCTTCAGCGTATATGAGCAGTACACCAGTTTTGCACTCGGAGCCGATGTTGGTGGACACTTCCAAACAGCCGATAGCACGCTGCACATAGGATTAGCACTGCGCAATATCGGTTGGCAACTCAAATCCTTCTACGAAGAAGACCTTGGTCAGCACACCGAAATGTTACCTCTTAATCTCGAATTAGGATTGAGTTATCGCCTCGCACACGCACCTATCCGACTATCCCTGACCATACATAACTTACAACGCTGGGATATTGCACCTATGGAAAGTCAGGCGAAATGGTACGACATGCTTTTCCGCCATACCATTTGGGCTGTGGACATTGTGCCCAAGAGCGAACGATTCTATCTAACAGTAAGTTACAACCACCGCCGACAAGCCGAAATGAATCTCGCAGAGGCACGCAGTTTGGCGGGAATAGGCTTGGGCGCAGGCGTGAAGATATACAAATTCCGTCTGGGCTTCGCTATGAGTCAGTACACCAAAAGCAACTTCACCTACCAAGTGTCGGTATCTACCGATATAAATAGTTTCTTAAAATAGCAACACTACACAACACTACACCACACTATGCAATACAACCCTATTATCGTCGCTGTGGACGGCTATTCGTCCTGTGGAAAATCCACTATAGCCAAGGCTCTGGCTAAACATGCTGGTTATATTTATGTGGATACAGGGGCCATGTATCGCGCTACTGCGTTGTATGCCCAACGAGCAGGATTATCCGAACATTTAGAGCAAGTCGTTAAACGGCTCAAAGATATTCATATATCTTTCATTCAGGCGCCTAATGGTCAGCATGTCACACTCAACGGCGAGGATGTGGAAACAGAGATTCGCACCCTTGAGATAGGCAATCTGGCTTCACAAGTATCCACTATCAAAGAGGTGCGTGCCTTCCTCGTGGCACAACAGCAAGCCATGGGCGATAAGGCGAAAGGCGAGAGAGCACCCCACGACACGAGTGTCGTCGGGGACCCCGCTGAGGCGAAAGGCAAAAGGCAAGGGATTGTAATGGACGGACGCGATATTGGTACGGTGGTGTTCCCCAATGCAGAACTGAAACTCTTCTTGACGGCTTCGCCCGAAGTGCGTGCCGAACGCCGCTTCAAAGAACTGCAAGCCAAAGGCGAAAATCCAGTGTTTGAGGAGGTGCTGCGCGACACCAACGACCGCGACTATCGCGACACACACCGTGCGGAGAGTCCACTCCGTCAAGCAGAGGATGCCATTGTGGTGGACAATAGCCACATGACACGCGAGGAGCAAATGGAGAAGATTATTGAGATTTTTGAAGAGAAGGCGAGAGGCTAAAGGCTAAAGGCTAAAGGCTAAAGGTTAAAGGCGAGAGGTTAAAGGCGAGAGGTTAGAGGCGAGAGGTTAGAGGCGAGAGGCTAAAGGTTAAAGGCAAACATGATTATAACGATAGATGAGAACTCGGGATTTTGTTTCGGTGTAACCACTGCTATTCAGACTGCCGAAAGCGAGTTGCAAAAGGGGCCACTCTTTTGCCTCGGTGATATTGTGCACAACGGACAAGAAGTGGAACGCTTGGGCAAACTGGGTTTGGAAACTATCGACTATGACGATTTGCGTACCTTACATAATGTGCGCGTACTTTTACGCGCGCACGGAGAGCCACCCTCTACCTATCATATCGCCAAACGCAACAACATAGAAATTATTGACGCCTCGTGCCCTGTAGTACTGCACCTGCAAAAGCGTATCCGAGATACTTATCAAGCCAACTATGGCAAAAATACAGGTGCGCAAATCGTCATCTTTGGCAAGAAAGGTCATGCCGAAGTGATAGGACTGGAAGGACAAACGAACAACACCGCCATTGTGATTGAAGGCCTTCATGACCTCAATAAGGTGGATATGACCCGACCAATATACCTCTTCTCGCAAACAACCAAGTCGGTAGAGGAGTTTGAACAGATTGTGGAGGAGATAAAAAAGGCGAAAGGCGAAAGGTTAAAGGCGAAAGGCAAAAGGTTAGAGGCGAAAGGCGATGAGGCTATCTTTGAATACCACAACACCATTTGCAAGAATGTCGCTAACCGCGTGAAACGCCTGCAGGACTTTGCCCGCAGCAATGATATAGTGATTTTTGTGGGCGGACAAAAGTCTTCAAACGCCAAAGTGCTATATAACCACTGCTTGGAAGTGAACGATTGCACGGTTTTTGTAAGCAGTGCAGCAGACCTCACACCTGAGATATTGCAACAATGCCACAACGCCGAGCGTGTAGGTATCTGCGGAGCCACCTCCACACCCAAATGGCTCATGGAAAGCGTGAAACAGTTTATAGTTTATAGTTTATAGTTTAAAGTTTAAAGGCAAGGATATATGGAATACAAACCTAAAACAATCGGTGTACTCACCTCGGGAGGCGATGCACCTGGTATGAACGCAGCGTTGCGTGCAGTGACACGCGCTGCTATCTCAAATGACATTAAGGTAAAGGCTATTTACCGTGGTTATAAGGGACTTATCGATGGCGAAGTGAAGGAGTTCACGACCCAAGATGTGAGTGGTATCATTCCTCGTGGTGGTACGATTATTAAGTCGGCTCGTTGCCCTGAGTTCACCACCCAAGAAGGTCGCCAACAAGCCTATGAGACCATTCAACGCGAAGGTATTGAAGCCTTGATTGTGATTGGTGGCGATGGCAGTTTCACAGGTGGTCGCCTCTTTGCACAAGAGTATAAGATTCCTGTGATTGGTATTCCTGGTACCATTGACAACGACCTTTGGGGTACAGATGCCACTATTGGCTACGACACTGCGCTCAATACCATTATGCACTGCGTGGATACCCTGCGCGACACCGCTACCAGCCACGAGCGCGTGTTCCTCGTAGAGGTCATGGGACGCGATGCTGGCTTCTTGACCCTCAACGCGGCTATTGCAGCAGGTGCAGAGGCGGCTATCATTCCTGAGCGCGCTACCATTATCGAGCAGATAGAAGAGGCTATTGGTCAGGGTAAGCGCAAGAGCAAAAACTCGAGTATCGTATTGGTGCAAGAGCACGCTATTGCTGGCGGTGCGCAAGCCGTAGCCAAGATGATGGAAGAAGCACACCCTGAGTTCAGTTCGCGCGTAACCATTTTGGGTCACTTGCAACGCGGTGGTTCGCCTACCGCCAATGACCGTATCTTGGCTTCACGCATGGGTATTGCAGCCGTACAAGCATTGCTCGAAGACCAACGCAATATTATGGTCGGCTTGCAAGACGATGAGATTGTGTATGTGCCACTGAGCAAAGCCATTAAACAAAAGAAAGACATTAATGCCGATAAATGGGCAGCAATGCAAATACTGAGTATATAAGGTTATAGGTTAAAGGTTAAAGGCTAAAGGTTAAAGGCTATAGTTTAAAGGTTAAAGGCTTGTAATATGCGGCTTCGCCGCTAACTCCTGCCTTTACACTCTACACCCTACACTACAAATAGTATATGTCCAAGCGTGTTCTCATAGGTATGTCGGGAGGAATAGACTCCACCGTGGCGGCAATTCTGCTATTGGAGCAGGGTTACGAACTGGTGGGGGCTACTTTCCGCACCTTTGATTCTATCAAGGACTCGTGCCTTGCCAAAGAGAAAGGCTGTTGCTCTGTGGAGAGTATTCTCGAGGCGCAACGCATGGCTGCTACCTTGGGTTTTGAACACCATATATTGGACTTCCGCGACACTTTCCGCGAACATGTGATTGCCAACTTCGTGAGCGAATATGCCCACGGGCGCACGCCTAATCCCTGTGTGCTATGCAACTCGCATATCAAGTGGGGCAAACTAATGCAAGCCGCCGAGCAATATGGTTGCGACTATATCGCTACAGGACACTATGCACAAATCGCTGATTTCAACGGTCACACCTATCTCAAGACCGCGGTGGACACCCATAAGGACCAAACCTATTTTCTGTGGATGCTTACCGAGGAGAACCTACGACATACAATCTTTCCATTGGGCGGACTGACCAAAACAGAAGTGCGACAGATTGCGTTGGATCATGGCTTTGTAGCCCTCAGCAAGAAAGCCGAAAGCCAAGAGATTTGCTTTGTGCCCAACAACGATTATCGCACTTTCCTCGCGGAGCAGGGCGTATCCGTTCCGCAGGGCGAGTATGTGGATGCACAGGGCAAGATATTGGGAATACACCAGGGCTATTGCCACTATACGATAGGGCAGCGCAAAGGCTTGGGTATAGCCTTAGGAGCGCCTAAGTTCGTCACGAAGATTGATGCAGCGCACAACCGTGTGACTTTGGGCGACCGCGAGGACCTGCTAACAAGTGAAGCAAGGATAGCCGATGTGCGTGTACGCGATTGGGATTGGCTACACGAGTCCCCCGAAGTGCAAGCCCGTATTCGCTATAAGTCACCTGCCGTTCCTGCCCACCTCTCACCCATATCCAATTACCAATCGCCAATAGCCAATAGCTCTACTCTCCCCCTTGAGGAGTTGGAGGGGGCTTCTATCCACTTTGCGACCCCAGTCTGGGGAGTGACACCCGGTCAGTCGCTGGTGATGTACAAAGACGGTCTGGTCGTCGGTGGCGGCATTATCCAATCATAAATTGCGCCCATTAGGTGCATTTTGTAAAATATGATTTAGCAAAATTGATTTTTTTGTTCAAAAAATACACCAAAATATTTGGTAATTCAAAAAAAAATACTACCTTTGCAGCGTAAATTGCGGGAAAGTTTTTTTGAAGGCCACTTCCGCACTTACAACAAACAGTCATAACAAACTGAAAACTAATACATTAATAAAAAAACAAGCTAAAAAAAAAAAACGATGAAAAAGAGTTTCTCTATTGTCTGTACATTGACAATTTTGTTATTTGCCAGTGCATCATGTGACAACGGTACAAACCCTGGCGTATCGACCACCGAAAATGTAACAATTATCGATGATCCCTCACAATTGTCATCGCGATTAGTTTTTGGCAACAGTCACAAACTGCTACCAGCACGCAAACGCGTGGCAACAACCCCAGCACCCGCTATTCCTGCGGACGCACTTCCACTCAAAGACCAGCCTACCAACTGGAACAATGGTGTAACGCTCACCCGTGGAAAAGCGTATTATATCAACGAGCCATGGACTGGTACTATCAGTCAAGATTGGTCATCTCAAACCGGCAGCATCGATATCTATGTAGCAGCCGACGCCACCTTCAACAACTCATGGTGGAACGATGACACCCCGCTGAACATCTACATCCTTGAGGGTGCTGTACTCACCTACTGCGAATCAGGTTATGATGATAAGGTGCATATCAAGAAAGCTACCAATGTATATTGCTGGGGTAATATCACTACACCAGAAAACATGGGCTTGCGCTTGTTGAATGCAGGTAAGTTGTATATCTATGGCACAGAAGGTGAGCCATTCTTTGTAAAAGCCAACAACAACGCTGTCAACAACGAAAATTCATATTCAGCCTTCCAAGTAGATACCGAGTCTGACTTCTACTGCGAGCGCGAGATGTATGTAGATGGAACTGCATTGCTCAACGGCGGTAAGACCCATACTACCAACAAGGTGACCATCGCTAATGACCTCTTTGTGGAGGCTGAAGCAGTTGCTACCTTTGACGACTGCGTATATGTGCTCCGCGAGTTGGACTTCAAGTCCAGTCGTTCGGCTGTGGTGAACGTGAACAAGTACTTGCAAGCCAACACCTTGCTCACCAACCAAGGCGTAGGTACCATGAACCTCAAGAACGCGCTCTTCGAGATCGTGACCGACGGTATGTTTGTGGATAAGGGCAGCCAACGCATCGTAGTAAACGGCGTAGAGGATACCTATAAGTCTGTAGTGAAAGTGGGTGGTAAGCTCTACTTTGACCGTGGTAACGAATACACCAACGTGCCTGGCGATGTAGCAGCCGCAGCATTCCCATGTGGCAACCTGACAGGTAACTTGGACGTGCAAGGTGACCTGCGCATCAAGTTCTACTACGATGTAGCTGATGAGAAAGCTGTGCTCAACGAAGAGAATATGGTTGTGCCAGCAACCGTGACTATCGGCACAGACTCATGGCTTCCTGCATCAGAAGACGGTTGCCGTCCAGAGGTAGGTAATGTGCCTGTAGTAGAGGTATTGCCTCCTACCAGCAGCTCACCTACACACAAGTACTCTGCTACCAGCATCGCATTCAACGGCGACTTGGTATATCTGAGCTGGCACGCTAATCCAGAGACCAACCTCAAGTATAGCGAGCACAACTACAGCCCATCAGTGGATAGCGCAGAGGACTTTGGCGGTATCATTGATGTGATTCATATCGACAGCTATGATATTACCAGCAGCCTCTTTGAGCAATCCATGGAGAACAGCGAGTTTAAGTACAACCATATCTTCTTCTCTGACAACGTGGTTTACACCGCAGCTACCAGCAACAAGGTGGGTGCAGCGATGACCAAGGTAGCCTTGACAGCTAACGGTCGCTTCCCAGAGATCGAGCAATACAAAGAGGAGCGCGTGAACTTGACAGGTTACTCTGCAAACTGCGTAGATCGTATTGGCGACGAGCTGGTGACCATCTCTGGCTATTCAAACGGTGGTATCAATCAGTTTGGTCTAAACGACAATAGCAACCAAGAGAAGAAGAACATCAACGAGAACGCTGAGAACTTCCAAGGTAAATACATCTACTACAACCAAGAGAACGGCAAGGTAGTGACCCTCAACAACACCGAGCGCGGTATCGTGACTATCTACAACGCACAAATGGTGGAAGAGGCATCATTTGAGGTAGGTTCGATCTACCCAGTAGATGGTAAGAACGTATGTATCTGCGACAACGAGTATATCTACGTATGTAAGGGTCAAAACGGCTTTGGCGTGTATGACTATGCAGGTAACCGCGTAGGTGGTAGCAACCGCAGCGCAAACGGCGTGGATGTGGACGAGCACCATATCTACCTCGCAGCCGGCGACGGATTGGTGATCCTGGACAAGCACAGCACCTATACCGGCACCGATGGCAATATCTGCAACCGCCTGATTAAGCGTCTGCACTACACAGGTTGCGCCGCTACCAAGGTGAACAACGACACCGATGTGAAGCAATCAGCTAACTTCGTGAAGAAAGGTCCTGACGGCCGTATCTACGTGGCATACGGTATGTACGGACTACAAATCTACGAATTGGGCATGACCGAGTAAGACAGTTCAAACGTATTTGATTATATCGGAAAAAGCGGAGACTTCTCCGCTTTTTCTGTGTTTAATAGTTAGAATTGGTGATATTCTGCTTAAAAAATAGAGAATTACTATGTAAAACTTGCATAATTCGAAAAAAAAGTGTATCTTTGCAGGTTGAATGGATATGGGTGATATATAATGACCTTCGTATGAACAGACTATTAGTAATATTAATCGTCATTAGTGCCACTACCATGACTTACGCCCAGCAAGACGGAAGCCAGCGGCTTTTTGACACCTTCGAACAACGCTTCGTAGCGTTGGATTCGCTGATTTTTGCATCCAGTGATACGGACAGTGCTACAGCAGACCATCCTGCCGTGCATTTTCAACACTGGTGGATAGCGCAAGACAGCACCAGTGCAGCAGACTCACTGATTACCAATCAAGTGAATGCGGAAGTGCGCGCCATGAAGCACGAGACAGGACTGGCGCTCACAGGACAGACCTACTACCGTCTGGATGAGGGCTTGGCGCTTGATGAAGATGATGCCGTGTCGCGCTACAAAGCCAAAGTGCAGGTGGAACTGCGTTGGAACTTCCTCAACTCCTCGCTCATTCATCGCCAAGGACGCCAGCAAGCCATTGAGCTGCAAGGCGACATCGAGCGCATAGAGCTGGACAAAGCCAATCTGGCACGCCTGCTGGCAGAGAACCAGGAGTTCTACCAACAGAAGTACGACAGTCTCCTGTCGGGTATTCTGCAACACCGTCTGGTGAACCTCACGCTGATGAACGATGCGCAGATGTACCTACTCGAGCATGGCAATATCTCCAGCGATGAGATGCTGGACATCATCAACGATAAGGCAGAAGCCGAACGCGCGCTGATGGCCATGTCCAAGACCTATCCGATGGCTAATGACCTATCCCACCCTTCGGGCTTGGTGGTAGAGATTGACTCGGCAGGGCTACTCGGTTATATCCGCGAGCACCACGCCGACCTGCACCTGCTGCAACTGCAATCCGAACTGCTGGCGCAGCAAATGGAGAACCACTCCTATTGGACGAAACTCAATATCTCGCCTTTCATCCGCTATTCCTACTATTTCCGCACCGACTTGGCTAACTCCACCAATGTGGACTTCGGTGTGAACTTCAATATCCCTATCACAGGCGAAGCGGGCAAGAAACGCGCCGCCATGGATGCCAAACGCATGATTATCGACAAGGAGAAAGAAGAAGCCACCAAGAAGATAGAGGAGAACATCCGCGCCATACTACTGGATATAGAGCGTCTGAATCGTGTCTCGACAGCCGAACTCCATCGCATGCAAGACCTCAAACGCTACTTGCAGATACGCAGCCATGCCTATCTCAATCGCAAAGGTGGATACAATATCATCTTGCGCACCAAGGAGTATAACACCTATCTGGTATGTTGGGAGAAATTTCTATCCTATCAGTACCAACGTGACTGCCTGCTAATGACCTTGCAGACCTATCTGACCGATACATCTATATTTGATTTTTGTGTAGGAACCATCATATAAGCATATTAACACTATAGTTATGAGAGAATTTTCATTTTCTTCCGAAGAAAGACAAAACGACATAGAGAGCATTCTCAAAGAACGAAAACGCAAGATTGCTACTCAGCAAATCGTATTTACGATTATCCTGCTTGCTATTCTCATCATCATCGGTTTGTGGATAGGTAAGAACATCGTATACACGGAGTTTGATGGATACATCAATGCCGATCTGAACACCCTGCGTCATGCGGACGACATCTATGTGCTTGAGGTGAACAAGAAAGTAGGCGACTTCATCGTTCCTGGTGACACCTTGCTCTCCTACGTATATAGCAACATCTTCTACAGCCACGAGTCCACCGATAGCGAACCTACCGTAGTGGTACAAAACCGTAACATGCGCGTGGACTATGGTTTGGCACGCCAAGACTTAGAGGTGCTGAAAGTGCGTATCAAGGAGCTCAAGAAGCAATTGGAGACAGAGGACCACAATATCCGTTTCGGACTGAGCGACAACCTCAAGAAGATGAAGATAGAGCAAGAACTGGCAGAGGCGGAGGAGCAATACAATGCCCAGCGCCGCAAGTTGGGTGTGTTGTGGAACGCCCTCGACCAGACCAAGAAGGCCGTTCAGAAAACATATAACAACAATTCAGGTTTCCTCCGCGTACAAGACATGCGTAATGTGGAACTGATGAAGGAACTGGGACTGGTGCGCTACTCCATAGCCGTGGACTCAGGTATCGTGACCAAAGTGTATATACCCGAACTGACACTGGTCTTGCGTGGCGAGCCCATCATTTCCTTGCAGAGTTTTGACCTCCACCGCAACAACCTCTCTGTGGTCACCTACGTGATGCCTCGCGAGATGAAGCACATTAACCGTAATACCCAAGCCGAGGTGATAGTCAATGACGATGTATCATTTACCGCCAGCGTACTGATGCTGGGTACACGTACCGAGGAGATTCCTGGCGAACTGCGTAGTACCCTCTCACGCGACCATACAGCCGTCATCGTAGTCATGGGTGTGGACACGGGACAAGTCATACCGTTCTGGACATTGGTCAAGAACATACCCGTGCGCATACGCATCAATAATATTGAGGCAAAGATGCAAGAAGACGAAGTCAGCGATTATATGATGTTCCACACCACACACGGACTCATACGCCCTGGCGATAAATACTACGAAACCTTGCAAGAGGAGCAACCAGATACCACCCACAAAGATACACTACTGATACTCAACGAATAAAGATATGGAACACGCAATATACAAAATAGTTAGCAATGTAGAGGGCAGAAATATACTGGTTATCAACCAATATTTTGATGTCGAAAATAGCCCCGAGATACAGGAAGAAAAGTTTGACATTGTCTATCTCAATATCGGCAATATGTCCCAAAACGAAGTGGGACTACTGCTGGAGAAGACCTCCCCTATCTTCTCCACCAAGTGCTGGATGAAGCCCCGCTTTGTGCAAGCCAATGACCTCGCCCAAATGGGCAAGATGGCTGTGCTGATTGATGGTGTAGCCAATAGCCCCTTTGATCCATCCGTCACACAGCAAGCAGAAAACATCTTCCAGCAGATAGAGCGACTGCAAATCAAGCAGATAGCCAATGTCTCCACCTACGTAGCATTCTTCGTTCGACTATGTAAATATGCTATCAGTCGTGGACAATACACCTATACCTCTACCGTCATTCCTGGTCTGACCGAAGGTCACTCTGCCTTCTTCGCCGCATTGCTCTCCAATAACGAGGTGGCAACGCGCAAGGAGTTCCTGGAGTTCAACCAGAAGCTATTGGATTTAGGTTACGCTGAGCCACAAGAGTTTGTGGAGCGTGCCCATATCTGCCCCCACTGCAAGAGTAGTCACCTCATTTATGCCGAGTGTTGCCCCAAGTGCGAGAGTTCGAATATCAAGGAAGAGCCAATGTTGCACCACTTCCGCTGCGCGAATATCTCGCCAGAGAGTACCTATGTATATGACGAGAAACTGCGCTGCCCCAAATGCCGCCAGTACCTGCGCCATATCGGTGTGGACTACGACCGCCCCACCGACATACACACCTGCGCCGAATGTGGACACACCTTCCTGCACACCAAGATGAAGGTACGCTGCGCCAACTGTGGTTCCATGCACCGACCTGCTAACTTACAGTCCATCGATGTCATACGATACAGATACACACCCGAAGGCATACAGTCCATCATCAGCAACGAGGCACTCATCAAGATCGGCAAAGACCTGTGGTTCGGTTACTCGAACTTTGACTCCTACCTACAACAGTTGCGCCTCTTCTCTCACACCAGCGCACTCAACGAGACACTCTACACCTTCCGCCTGCATCTACTCATGCCCGACTCTATGAGCGAAGCAGACAGAGTGCACCTGCTACGCCGCATGCACGAGGTGTTCTATGACTATAACTTCTCCTTCAAAGGTAACTACTACTTCCTCTCCTCCAAGAACATCGCCGATGAGTTCAAAGAGACACAACAGTCCATCGAGTGGAGCATTGAGAACAAACTATCGAGCGTGAGAGCTGAATGTCCATTCATACAAGCCAAGGAACAGACATTGCTCGTTAGAGAGTCTAACGAAAACATCGAAAAGTATATTCGCCGTCTGTGTGAACCGCTATATACGACCCATTAACATAGCCCATGCTGGACTTTTTCTTCCACATAATAGACAATATCGTAGGTGGCTTCACACGCAATATATCATGGCAAGTGCTGCTCAACACCTACTGGTTTCTCTTCTTTGTGGAGTTTCCCCGCTACTATTTGCTGGAGATTATCGTCACATGCTGGCACAAACTGCATTACCGCAAGCGCCGCGAACAACGCACCATCGCTCGCATGAAGCTCTATATAGAGAATCCCTTAGTCACCATCTTAGCACCGGGCAAAAACGAAGGCAAGAACATATACAAACTCGTACAATCCCTGCGTGAGCAGACCTATAAGAACTACGAGATCATCATCGTCGATGATGGCTCGGATGATGCCACACCGCTGATATGCAAAGACTTGGAGAATGCAGGGTACATAGACCTCTTCATCCGTGCACACTCGCGTGGAGGCAAAGCCAGCGCCGCCAACCTCGGTTCCTTCTATGCCAAAGGCAAGTATATCGTCCACCTCGATGAGGACTCATCCTTGGACAGGGATGCACTGGAGAACATCCTTATCCCCTTCTATATGGATAGCCAAATCAAAGCCGTGGGTGGCGTGGTCAAAGTGCGCAACTCGCACGACTCCATCTGTACCGCCATGCAGGCACTTGAGTACCTCAAGACGATCCAAGTCGGTCGTATGGTGACCAGCGAGTTGGGTATTTATCATATCATCTCAGGCGCCTTCGGTGCCTTTGACACCAAGGTACTCAAGCAAGTGGGCTATTGGGACATCGGCCCCGGACTTGATGGCGATATTACACAAAAAATACGCAAAGCCGGCTACAAAGTCTATTTCTCGGAAGAAGCCATCTGCATGACCAATGTACCCGTGAAGTGGAATGTGCTCTTCAAACAACGCCGGAGATGGAGCAAGTCGCTCGTGCGCTTCCGCTTGCGCAAACATAGAGACATCTTCATGCCAAACAAAAACTTCTCCTTCTCAAATATGCTATCCAACTTAGAGAATATCGTATATGATTTCGGTTTTAACTATGTGTGGTTCGCTTATATCATCTCACTCATCTTCATGCACACAGATCGCCTGATAGAGATTTTTGCGGTCGGATATATCATTCGTATGGTGTTTGGATACATCGGTTTTGGTATCATCCAATGGGTGAGCGAACGCCCCAAAGAGGAACGCTGGCTGGCAGGATACGTACCGTTGTCCACCTTCTATACGGGTTACTTCCTGCGCTTCGCACGTTTGATGGCACATACACAAGAGCTATTTAACTTCTCCTCCTACAAAGACCCTTGGAACCCACGCAAGACCTCCGAGGTGGCACAGTCGGAAGGCATATAATCCATATACCGCATGAGAAAGTGGATGTTACTACATATCTGTTTGCTGCGTACATAGACAAAGAAAGAAGCCACTCATTTGAGTGGCTTCTCTTGGTTAGTCGGGTAGGCGAGATTCGAACTCACGACCTCCTGCTCCCAAAGCAGGCATTCTAACCGGGCTGAACTACTACCCGAGGCTTCCTTTTCGAAAGCGAGTGCAAAGGTACTGCTTTTTTTCGACATGACCAAATATTTTTGAAAAAAAATGCAAAAAAGGTGCATTTTTTTGAATATTTCAGTTTTTTTTAGTACCTTTGCACGATTTTCGGGCAAAATGAACAATATTGAACAACTTTGAACAATATTGAACCATTTTGAACCATATTAAACAACTTTGAACTTTTTTGCATAATAATAAATAAGGTATAAGATAATGGATAAAAACACATGGATTGGCTTCCTGTTAATAGCCGCAATCATTGTAGGATTTTCATTTTTAAATCGCCCTTCCAAGGAGGAACTGGCGGAGCGTAAACGCGTACAAGATTCTATTGCGTTGGTACAAGCGCAAGAATTGGAGGCAAAACTAATCTCCGAACAAATCACCGCAGAACTCCAAGCCGAGCAAGCGGCTGCTACTCCCGCAGAGGATTTGGCACAGCAGTTGGCTGCTGTATATGGTCCATTTGCCCCTGCCACACAAGGTCAAGAGGGCATAATCACCCTCGAGAACAAGAAAGTGCGTATCGGTGTAGCATACCGTGGCGGTCGTATCGCGAAAGCCGAACTGAAAGAGTACAAAGCATACGGCGACAGCGTAAACCCATTGTGCCTGTTCCAAGGCGAGGAGAGCAACCTCAACTTTACGCTTGTAACAAATAGCAATCGTATCTTGGCTACGCAAAACATGTATTTCACCAATGCAGGTCAAGCTACTGATAGCGAAGGTAATACCACCCTCATCATGCGCCTCAACACCAATATCGAGGATTGCTATTTGGACTTTGTATATACCCTGCCAGCAAATGATTATATGGTGGGCATGAGCATTCAACCACACAACATGCAGTTGGCGTTGGCGCAAAACATGTCGTCCATGGAAATGCAATGGAATCAACAAATCCCACAACAGGAGAAAGGTCGTAAGTTCGAGGCGAAATACGCACAACTACAATATATGTTTGTAGGTGGCGACATTGACAAACTATCGGAAATGAAAGCAGACCGCGCCAATGAGTCGGCACGCCTGAAATGGATTGCATACAAAGACCAATTCTTCTCTACCGTAATGATTGCAGAAGACGCATTTGAGTCCACCACCATGGAGTCTGCACCATTTAATCCAAATAGTCGTTATCTCAAAGAGTATAAGACCAACACCAGTCTGCCATTGGATATCACTGGCAAGCAAAACACCAATCTGCGCTACTATTTTGGTCCAAACCACTATAACACACTCAAAGCATACGATAAGGATGTGACCAGCGTGGAGAAGTTGCACCTCAACGAGTTGGTGCCACTGGGTTGGAAAATCGTAGCATGGATCAACAAAGCATTGGTGATTCCGATGTTCGACCTGTTCAGTTCATGGGGCTTGCATATCGGTATTGTGATTCTGCTGATGACTTTGGTTATTAAGTTGATTATCTTGCCCTTTGTGTTTGCTTCGTATAAGTCAAGCGCCAAGATGCGTGTGCTGAAACCACAGTTGGATGAGATCAACGCCAAGTATCCACCTGAGAAAATGCAAGAGCGCCAACAAGCCACTATGGCATTGTATCAGAAGGCAGGCGTTAGTCCAATGTCGGGTTGTTTGCCAATGCTATTCCAGTTCCCTGTGTTGATGGCTATGTTCTGGTTCTTGCCTACCGCTATTGAGTTGCGCGGTCAATCGCTGTTCTGGGCAAATGACCTCTCGACTTACGATGCTATCATTACATGGAACACACCAATACCTATCTTTGGTACGCACCTGTCGTTGTTCTGCTTGCTGATGACTATTGTAAACATTGTTTACACCCATATCACCATGCAACAACAAGCAGGCGGTCAGGAGATGAAGATGATGCGCTGGATGATGTATCTCATGCCACTGATGTTCCTCTTCTTCTTCAATGACTATGCAGCCGGTTTGAGTTATTATTACTTCGTGAGTCTTTTGATGACTATCATTCAAACCATGATTTTCCGTTGGTCGATTGATGATAAGAAGGTGTTGGCAGAAATGGAGGCTAACGCTAAGAAGAAAGGCACACAAAAGAAGTCGGGCTTTGCTGCACGCCTCGAGGCTATGCAACGCGAGCAACAACGCCTCGCACGCGAGCAAGCCAAAGCACAAATGAAGAGATAATCATTAGGCGAGAAAGCCTACCCCCAACCCCTCCCTCAAGGGAGGGGAGAGGCGAAAGGCGATTAGGCGAGAGGCAGGAAGTAGCGGCACAGCCGCATATTACCAGCCTTTAACCTCTAACCTTTAACCTCTAATCTTTTAATTACAAAGCATATGAAAAAAACAATGATAATAACAGTCCTGTGCTCAGTAGTGAGCATGGGACTTTTTGCGCAAGAGAAAGCCTCTCCTAAATCCTCCCCTGAAGGGAAGGACTTAATTACAGCGAGTAATGAATCGCTCAAAGACAAATATACTTTTGGCGATTTCTTCGATGCGCTGGATTTACCCACGGTGTTGGGTGTCGGTTTGACTCCTAATGGTATAGAGGGAGGCACATTCAATTCGGCTATGCGTTTGGGTTGGCGCCATCACAAGAACTACGGTACGTTTGTGTATATCACCTACGATACGCACAGCAACGAGTACAAGGACTTAAAGGTGAATGGCACGAACTTCCGCAGTGGTGAAGTGTGGTACAACGAGATTGGCATGAGTGTGGGTTACCGCCTGCCATTGGTGAAAGACATCAAGGCGTTTTATGAAAAGCCCTATTTCCACCCTTGGGATTTCTTTGTCAGCGTGCAACCAGGTGTGTCCATTGCTACGGTCAAGAATGTGGAGCCATACTACCCCACGCTTGATGATGCCATATCGGGTGACGTTCTCACCCTACCTGCCTATGAGATGGAGAATTATGATCACGCAGTCCCTACCCTACGCTTCTCAGCGGGTGTAGAGTGGTTTATTTTCTCTAATTTTGCTGTCTTTGCAGAGGCATCCTATACCCAACACTTGCTGCCAACTATCATTGAGCAAGCAGCCATTGAGAAAGGTGAGATTAAGCATCCTTCGGGTCCTATCACCATATCGGTAGGTTTGTCGTTGTTCTTTAATTAAGTTAGCGATGGGAGAGGTAGCTTTTCTCTATACCTTTCCCTATTCCACCGACCGACGACCGAGAGATGACCGAGAGAAGAGCGAATCTACTTTTTGCCAGAATTTCACGAAAATTCTGACTAAACCTGTGACTAAACCTGTGACTAAACCTTTATATAAGTGCCACTGATAGGATAACGATAGTACCTTATTAACCCGTCAAGAACCCGTTATGAACCCGTAACCGCTTGCATAACGAATACATCGAGATACTTTTTTTGCGAAAACTCATAAAAATGTTGCGCGCATCAAAATAATTTTGTACCTTTGCAGCGTATTTCGTATTAGACTTGTAATTGCTGCGTTCCGTAAATCGCCAAATTTATTTAGACAGCAAAACGCAAGTACAAGGATAAGTCCGCCATGTGCGGGCTATTCCAGTTGTTTTTGTTGGGTGTTTGGCGATACCTTGGAACGCAGACTGAAATAGTCCGCGCTTTTTTGTATTATATATGTTTAACTAATTAAAAAACAAAAACAATGAAAAAAATTCTGTTAATCTTATTGACCGTAGTTTTCGGTCTGTCATTTACCAGTTGTGAAGGTAATGGTGGTAAAACCACAGTTGAAATCCAAGTGATGAAATCTAATATGCCTCAATCAGGTATGTCTGTGTGCATGTTTGATGAGACCAAGTGGAAAATGGATTTTCGCACACCATTATTTGCAAACAAAACCGTTATTACTGATGCCTCGGGCGTAGCCACATTTGAAATAGGCGAGATGGATTTGGTAATTATTGATAGCCAAACAACGCTTTATTTCGCCACTTTCAAAGATGATACAGAGGTTATAGCAGGAAAAACTGCTGTAACTATTAAGCAAGGCGAAACAAAACAAGCAACTATTCGCCTATAAAATCATCTTCCACAAATAACAAAATCCCCTCAACTGGTAGTTGCAGTCGAGGGGATTTGCATTGCAGGGTGTTTGGCGATACCGCGCTAAATAACGCAAATACTTATGCTACAATGCAAAGAATGACGATGGACAGAGCGATATTGATAAGCGTAAATATGAAGATGATGAATAGACAAGCAAATATTAAGTCATGCGTTTCTTCCATTTTTTGGTATGGGCTACGATAGTTGGGGTCCAAGACTTTTGAGGCGAATTTCTTTGCGGTTTCGTTTGATAGCTTGGGTTGCTTCTTTGACCATAAGAATCTAATAAAATTACTATCGACGTGCGCTACCTCTTTGGTCAGTATAGCAAATTGTTCTTTATCTAATGGGATGTATAGGTCATTTTCCTTTGGAGGAATATACAAGCGATTATGATCGCGATCTAAATGATAAGGTTTAATAGCTAATAGGTTGACCATTAGTCGTGGTGTGATTTGTTCGAAGGTATCAATATAAATGCCTTTTCCTGTTTCCTCATCTATACGGTCTATTTCTGTTTGCCAATCTTTGTAAGAGAATGTCTGTGCTGTTTGTAGCGGTTCCTTTCTGTTGGCGATATAAATAAGTGCTCCTTTTCCTCCCGTACCTTCGGGGGAAGTAACTGCAAATATTTCGTTTATCGGAAAAGTTTGGTGAGTGGTACTTTTTCGTTTATTACTCTCATTCTTTTGAGCAATAAGAAGGGTGATTTCAGTTAATGGCCTTACCATAATATAATTGATGTTAATAGCAAATCAAAGACGGTGCAAAGGTAAAAAAGTATTCTTCGCGCCGTCTTGATGAAGATTAATCTTCGCGCGAGTGCCAATACTCGTCGTTGTTTGGATTACATTGATCAGAATGATTATCGTAATCAGCCTTACAATGATCTGCATCTGAATTCCAGCTCATAATAGTAGGAAGTTTAATGATTAGTTCCAAAGTTGCCAACTATTTTCACTCAGTTGAAAATCAATTGACGGTACAAAGGTAGTAGATAAAAATGACTCCTGCAATAGCCGATTCCGTCAATGGAAGAAAAACGCAATTTATAGAAAAAAATAGTTGTTTTATGGAAATATTTTTTCGAGTATTAAGACAACCTTGCTGAGTTATTGGTTTATGTACAAGCAATTATTCATTGCGTTTTTGAATAGCGTCCGACAGGAGGCGGTAAATGGCTTGCTGCTCCTCGTTGAGCAATGAGAGGTGATGGTTCATCACATTCTCATCGCCACGGCGAGCAGGACCCGTCTGCGCATCACGCGGCGGCAAAGTGTGAATCTTGGCTGCCGTCTCATCAATCAAAGGCAACAAAGCCGAGAAAGGAATATGCGTGTTCTTCAATAACTCCGCAGCCATGGTGTACATGAGATTAGTAAAATTATTCGTAAACACACCCGCTACATGCAAACGCTCGCGATCTTGTTGCGTAGCCTCATAGACATGGCTCGTGATGGTCAATGCCAACGAATAGACCGCACTGATATCATCTATCCCACGCGCCTCGAAGAACACAGGCACCGTGGAGAAATCCTCAATCACACGCGCCTTACTGAAGGTTTGGAAAGGATAAAAAATACCTGCATGGGGCTTGTCGGCACCAAAAACAGTGATAGGCATCGTGCCCGAAGTGTGAAGGTGCAACGAACGCTCCCGACCCTGCACCTGCGCGACCACCGAAGCCAACGCCTCGTCCTTCACCGCATAGATATATACATTCGCGGGAGGCAACTGGTCCAACCCCTCACGACTACTGACCATCTGACATGCCACGCCACGCTTGCGAAAAGCGTAGTCCAGGTTGGTGGCTACATTGCCCTGACCGATGATAACGATATTCATAGATATTGGAGGTTAGACCGCTTCGCTGTTAGAAGTGAGATATTTGTAGAACTCAGTTACTGCCACAATGCCGTTTTCCCAGACCTCGAGATCCATAGACTCATTGGGCGAGTGAATGGCGTTCTTCTCCAACCCAAAGCCCATAAGGATAGTCTTCACACCCAAAATCTGCTCGAAACTACTAATGATAGGAATACTACCTCCGCGGCGTGCAGCCAATGGCTTCTTGCCAAATGCCACCTCAAAACCATGCTCCGCTGCCTTATACGCAGGTATATCAATCGGACATACATAGCCCTGACCACCATGCATAGGCGTGATATCCACGCGCACGCCTGCAGGCGCGATACCTTTCATATAATCCACAAAGGCCTGGCTAATCTTCTCGTGGTCTTGGTTCGCCACCAAACGACAACTGACCTTGGCATACGCCTTGCTTGGCAAAACAGTCTTGCTACCTTCGCCCGTATAGCCACCCCAAATACCACAAATGTCAAACGAAGGACGGCAAGAATTACGCTCCAAAGTAGAATAACCCTCCTCGCCAAAAGTGGCATCTACATCAATCGCTTGGCAATACGCCTCCTCGGAGAATGGAATCTTGGCAATCATCTCGCGCTCTGCCTCTGGTATTGGCAACACATCGTCATAGAAATGGGGGATAGTAATGCGTCCGTGCTCATCCACCACCTTCGACAACATCTCGGTGAGGGCATTGATAGGGTTCTTCACCGCGCCACCGAAGTGACCGCTATGCAGGTCGCGGTTAGGACCTGTGACCTCCATCTGCCAATATGCCAAACCGCGCAAGCCCGTAGTGATAGAAGGGGTGTCCTTGCCAATCATAGAGGTGTCGCTCACGAGGATAATATCGCAGGCAAGCAAGTCGCGGTGCTCCTCGAGGAAAGCCTCGAGGCTTGGGCTACCAATCTCCTCCTCACCCTCGAAAATGAACTTCACACGGCAGTTCATCAGCCCATGCTTCACGAGATACTCGAAGGCTTTGACCTGAATCATGGCTTGCCCTTTATCGTCGTCCGCGCCACGCGCATAGAGGCGACCATCGCGAATCTCAGGCTCCCACGGATTGGAGTGCCACAGGTCGAGTGGCTCTACAGGCATTACATCGTAGTGGGAATAGACCAATACGGTTGGATATTGGGTATTGGACGCTTCGCTATTGGATATTGGCGAGTACTCCGCATAAACGAAAGGATTGCCCTTGGAGGGCATGATTTCGGCGTGTTGTGCACCAGCTTCCAATAATAATTCGCGCCAACGCTCGGCACAACGAAGCATGTCGTCGTGGTGCGCAGGTTGGCAACTGATACTGGGGATACGAATCAAACTCGCCCACTCTTCCAAAAAGCGGGTGCGATTGGCTGCAATGTAAGAACGAATCATATTTAGTTAGTTGTTGGTAGTTCGGCGCAAGCGCCTGTAGTTGGTAGATTTTTTTCAAAAAAATTGCTGCATTGCTTTTACTCGAGAAAACTCCTAAAAAACAGGATTTGAGGGGTACAGACCCTTTGTAATCTAACTACCTCATCGCTACGACTTTATGGGTCGGTCTCGGCGGAGAGTATTAGCACGCCATTGGAAAAAGCACCTACCTCGGAAGGTAAAAATTGTTGAGTTTTCCGGTCTCTAAGCAATGCAACAATGTATGAAAGATCACTTCGCTACGCTCGCTGATAGAGGTTAGACCGCTATGCTGTCAGACCGCTCGCAAGCTCGCTATCAGATTAATATCTATATTTATACTCCTACAATTTCTGTGCCAAAAATAGTTTAAAGTTTAAAGTTTATAGTTTAAAGGCTGGGCGGCAAAGCCGCATATTCGTGCCTTTAACCTCATAGCCTAAAATCTCCAAGCCAAAGTGGCTACAATGCGGTGGGTTTGCGTGCCGACCTCAAACGGAAGGGCTTGCGTTTCGGAGGCGTACTGATTAATCGTTTGCCAACGATACTGGTATGCCAACTGCGCTACCACTGCATTTCCGCGATAACCAATGCCTAAACTGGCGTATTGCGAAGAGGTAGTATAGCGATAGTCCATATCTGTTCGGACATCGTTATACGCCAACAACCAAATAGGGTCCTCCTTCATAAACGAAGATTCATACACATAGCCCGCATTAAAGAACAACCCACGACATGCCTGCGCCTCTGCACCAATGCGAAGGGTATGTACATCCTCCATCGCTGCTGCGTGGGCATAATCGTATTGCACCGCAATCATTCCTGTATTGCCCATCTGCCCTGCTACACTCACACTGGTACGCAAAGGAGCCATCATTTCATCGTTCATCACCCCACTGGAGGGTGTCAGCACCTCGTATTTCTGCCCATTCACCGTGCTATACATATCGCCTTCGGTCTGCACCGACAGGGTCATCACCGTTGGGGTTTGGAAAGACGCACCTATGCGCAATGCCTGAATAGGTCGGTAAATCAGTCCGACAGAGCCACTCACGCCCACACCCGAGAGGTGATAGAGCGATTTCAACTCAGCCGAATTAATGCGGTCGGTTTCGGTATGCACCGTGCGTTTGGTGTAGGACAAAGTAGGCACATTCAAGCCCAAACCAATATACCATTGATTACTGATATTGCTTCCCCAAGATATCGCGTATTGGTCGTAAGAGCCCGACTCGGAAACAGAAAGCGTACCATCCGTAAAGTTCAACGCAGGCTCCCATTGATTGTTATCCACAGGATCAATCAGGTATGCCTCATAGCCCAAGATACTGAGCCAACCTATCTCGCTATCGTTCCACGGTTTGTCCTGCAAGTATTGCTCCGCCAAGCCATTGGTGATAGCGCACAAAGAAGGTAACATACCCATCCCCTGCCCTTTCACCACTATATCGCGGTTGAAATTAGCCAAACGGTTGGCAGCAATCATGAAGTTATTGAAAATCATGCCGCGTTGCTTTTGCGGATTACCCCATGCCCAAATAACAGAGATATTGGGCGCAGCAAAACGGGAGCGTTGGGAATTTTGAATTTTGAATTTTGAATTTTGAAATTCTGCAACGGATTGTATAGTATTGTCTATTGTTTCGTCCAGCGTGAGCGAGAGTTCGCTACGGCGGTACAAGCCCAATCCAGCAGGGTTGTCCTGCGCAGCAGAAGGGTCGCCACCAATAGCCGTCATGGCTCCACCCATACCCACATAGCGTGCCGTACCCATCAAGTGGCGCTCGGAGAAGCGCTGAACATCTTGGCTATAGGCGAGAGGCGAGAGGCTAAAGGCAAGGAGTAATATGAGCAAGAAGCGTTTCATTTTTCTACTATTCGCATGACTACGGTATCGGGATATTGAGTCGTATCTTCCAAGAAGATAAACTCACGCGCATTCCTATCATACATAGGCTCAACAGGCACAATCGTATCTGCCCCCGACCAATAGTAGGAGTCGTCGGTGTAAGGCAATTGGCTATTAGCTATAGGCGATGAGGCGAGAGGCGACAAGGCGACAAGGCTCGGAATCAATAGCCCAATAAATGATATGATTAGAAAGCGTTTCATTGTACCATGTAAGGACCTTAAGGACTTTAATGAGATTAAGGTCGTTACTAAATCTTTACAAAACCCGTGCCAAAGTATAGCGATTAGTTGCGGAAGCCGATAATCTCGCGTACCTCGCGGATTGTCTTTTCTGCGCTGGCAGCCGCAGCCTCAGCACCTTCGCGTGCAACCTTCAAGAGGTACTCCTCGTTGCTTTGGAAATCCAAGATACGCTCGCGGATAGGAGCGCAGAACGCATTAATATCCGCCGCCAATTGCTTCTTCATATCGCCATAGCGAATGGCCATGTTATTGTATTGGTCGTTGAAGTAGTCGTAGGTATCTGGAGTAGAAACGAGTTGCATGAGCGTGAAGAGGTTCTCAATAGGCTCTGGCTTCACTTGGTTGAGCATGGTTGGACCCGCATCGGTCACGGCGCGCATCACTTTCTTCTTAATAGTAGCCTCATCATCGCAGAGATAAATAGCATTGCCTTCGCTCTTACCCATCTTACCGCTACCATCCAAACCAGGCACTTTCACCGCTTTGGCGTTGAAATGGAAGGACTCAGGCTCCTTGAAGTACTCTACATTATAAATGCGGTTGAAGCGGCGAGCAAAGAGGCGCGCCATCTCCATGTTCTGCTCTTGGTCTTTACCCACAGGCACTTTATCCGCCTTGTGTACCAGGATATCCGCAGCCATAAGGGATGGATAGGTCAGCAGACCCGCATTCACGTTGTCAGGTTGCTTGCGCGCTTTCTCCTTGAAAGAGGTTACACGCTCCAACTCACCTAAGTAGGCGTTCATATTGAGATAGAGGTACAACTCCAACACTTGCTTCACATCGCTCTGCACATAAATGGGTGCCTTCTGCGGATCAATGCCACAAGCCAAGTACTCTGCCAAAATAGTGCGAACAGAGGTGCGTATATTTTCTGGGGTTGGGTGCGTCGTGAGCGAGTGCCAGTCAGCAATGAAGAACATACAGTTGTACTCCTCTTGCATTTTCACAAAACTCTTCACTGCACCAAAATAATTACCGAGGTGCAAATTACCCGTTGGACGGATGCCACTAATTACTTTTTCCATTGTTCAATATAGTTCAAAGTTGTTCAAAATAGTTCAAAATTGTTCAATATGGGTGCAAAGGTACAACTTTTTTTGCGTATATGCAAGTTTTTTTGTACTTTTGCAGGCAAATTGAAAAAAAATAGTAAATAGCTATGACTTTATCCGAATATATTGAGCAGCACAGTTCGCCAGAGAGCCCTGTCTTGCAACAAATCACCCGTAGCACACACCTTGAGGTTATCAATCCTCGTATGCTGTCAGGGCATGTGCAAGGACGCGTGCTGAGTATGATTAGCCAGATGATTCAACCCAAACGCATATTGGAGTTGGGCACTTTCACGGGCTACTCCGCTCTCTGCCTCGCGGAGGGACTGACCGAGGACGGCAGACTCATCACCATTGAGCATAATGATGAGATGGAGGATAGTATCCGTCGCAACTTGGCACTCTCACCATTAGGCGAGAAGATTGAGTTGGTGATTGGCGATGCCAAAGAGGCGATGAGGCGATTAGGCGATAAGGCGAGAGGCGAGAGGCAAGAGGCAAAAGGCTCGGGCTTTGACCTCGTCTTTATTGACGCGGATAAGAAGGAGTATTGCGATTATTTGGATTTGGTGTTGCCCTTAATGCGCGAAGGTGGTTGGATATTGGCAGATAACACCCTGTGGGATGGTCATATCATTGAGTCAGCTTACGACAAAGACAAACAGACCGTTGCCCTGCGCGCTTTCAACGATAAGGTAGCAGCAGACAATCGCCTTGAGAAAGTGATATTGTCCCTCCGTGATGGGCTGACGATAATAAGGGTCAAACAGCTGGTTAATTAATCGAATCGCGAGTCTCCTCCATTTCCCGAGGGTCTATCGAAACCACTTCGTTACCACTAAGATGTTCATAGGTGGGTGCTAAATCAAACAAAAATCGCCACGAGGGCGATTTTTGTGTAAAGTGTAAGGTGTAATGTGTAAAGGCAGGGATTACAACTCTTGTCCCATGACATTGTACTTTTTGCCGTTCGGTAAGAGAATAAATAGTTGATTATTTTCAATTACTTTTTGCGATTTCTTTGTTGGCACATCTATGTTATCCACAGCACTTGACAAGAAGAAGTTTCCATAAATTTCTACATCGTGAGCAGGCATTGTTTCAGGAGCTTCACTCCAACCACTGAAAGTATAACCTTCTTTTGTTGGTTCTGCTATAGGAACAATGCTATCACCAACAGCAAGGCTATCTGTTGCGAATATTTCATTATCAACCATGTATATTACTGCATATTTCTTCACTTCAACCACATCCTCTATGAAGAAAAATTCTTTCCATTGTTCTGCTTCTTGATAAGCAGCAATGCAATTCTGCGGAATTTTTAAAACACATAACCATTTGTTAATATCATCAAGAGCTTGTGTGCCACAGATAGGAGGAATAGATGCGCGACTAACAAGCTGTGTCATATTCACACAATCAGAAAAGGCTTCTGTACCTATACTCTCTACATTACTACCGAATGAAAATTTATCTAAACTACTACATCCACTAAATGCTCTATCTCCTATAATTTTGATACCATTCCCAATGGTCACATTATTTAGATTAGTACATCCATAAAACTCATTCTCATATATCTGATCTTCTTGATCGGTAATTACAACTGTACGCAACGAGGTATTACGATAGAAGGGGGAATAACCACTATTTTTTGATGTGTTGTAAGTGATTTTGCCGCCGATATAGATAGAATCAAGAGGGCAATTTTCGAATAGAGGGAACGAACCATCATATCTATTACTTCCTAATTTGAGTGGTGTAGAACGATCTTCTATAATAACATCTGTCAACGCTGAACAATAACGAAAAACACTATTTTCTATACTTATCACGGTTCGTGGGATAATTATTTTTGATAAAGAGGTACAAGAGGCAAATGCGGACTTTTCTATCGTTGTAACACTATTACCAATCGTTACATCTTCTAAAGAAGTACAATCATAGAATGTTTCCTCTTTTATGGAATCTATACCATCTCCTATTATAGCACTTTTCATTGCAGAACAATCTTGGAAACACCTCTTACCCATTGATTTAATAGAATTAGAGAGAGTAATCTCTTGTAAACTATCACACCGAGCAAATACAGCATCACCTAATGCTCTAATGCAATTACTTAATCTCACTGTTGTTAATGAGCTACATTCATAAAATGCATAAGATTCGATATTTCCTTCATTAGATATGGTAGCCGTTTTTAGATTGGAACACCAATAGAATGCACTTGAATGTATATGTCCTTGATTGGATATTGTAAGGGTCTTTAATTTTTTACACATAGCAAATGCACTATCTCCTACATATCCTAAATTAGACACGATGAGATTTTCTATGTTTTCGCATTTTCCGAAAGCGGATTTTTCTATATTCCCAGAATTTGCAACAGATAAATCCTTGATATATTTATTATTATAAAATGCATACGGCATTATTTTTTTTACAGTCATATCAACCCTTTTATAGTTAATAGTTGAATCAATTGTTATTTGTAAAGTCGTGCTATCATATATACAATCTATAATATCACAAGTTCGTTCTGAAGGGATTATAGGAACAAATTTTATACCATTAACTTCAAACATGCTACTTAGAAAAGGATATGTATATTTATTTTTCATATAGTATTGATCATTCGGAACATAATTGATTTTACCTGTAAAATTTTGATACCCATACGGAGGCGTATTGGGTAACCATATAACTTTCGTGGGCTCGAATGTTTGAGGACGACCAATAGACTGAACACCTATACCAATAATTAATGATTGCAAATTTGAGCAACCAGAGAAAGCATCGTATCCAATATTCGTTACATTATTGGGAATTGTGATGGAAGTAAGAGAAGAACAATTATAGAAAGCAGAAGGTCCAATCATCGTTACACCATTGCCAATTGTCACAGAAGTCATACCTAAACAACCAGAGAAGGCATGTTCTCCAATATTCGTCACGCCATCGCCTATAATGACAGAGGTAAGGGACGAGCAATCATAGAAAGTCCCATATTCTATGCTCGTTACGCTATTGGGGATGGTGATGGAGGTAAGGGAAGAACAACCAGAGAAAGCATCCCTCCCAATACTCGTTACGCTTTCTGGGATGGTGATGGAGGTAAGGGAAGAACAACCAGAGAAAGCCCCATATTCTATACTCGTAACACTGTATATCTTATCTTCATGAGTGACAGTAGATGGAATTGATATATAACCATAATAAGAATTAGAAGAACGCCCTTTTGTCACTTCAACGGTCAGTTCTGTTGACGATAGAATATTGTAATATATTCCATCTACCGTAAAATCATAGGCATTTGCCATTACGCTGCCCAATAGCACCGCTATCGTTGTCAGCAAGAATTTAATTGTTTTCATAATTTCCGTGTATTATTTTTTATGTATCAATATATAATCCTTTTTTTCGTACTCTTTTTTATTCATTTCAATTTTTGCTTCTTTATCGGTCCAAATGAAATCATCAGTAATATCATTCCACTTCAACCAAATGCGTTCAACTTCAGTATTTTTGCGAAACATAGTAATGAGTTCTATCAAATATTTTGTTTTATTCTTATTACCAATACTTTCAAATACTAAGTCTATTGGACCATCCATTGATGCTCCACACAATTCCAACCGAACATCTTCCTCCTGATTAACCAACCATAGAGAAACTAATTCGAGAGTTCTTTGAGTATCTACAACTCTACCATAATTACCTGCCCATAACACCCTAAATGAGATTAAATTTTCTTTTACAATCATAATTGTTTTCTTCATTCGCCTACCACTCTCCCTGCTTCGGCATTAAGGTTAATACCACGGTTATGGATACAAAAAAAGACGTGGGAGAAACTTTCTTGCTTATCCCACTCGTCAGGCCTTCGCATTGCCTATTTACCAGGATAAGCAACTCAGCCAGCCCACGCCAATCGCGTATTATATAATGACATATGCGCAGTATCCTCACGGACACACATTCGCATATAGGTATAATACACCTTGGCATGGACGCTTCGTTGCGGTATCTTCTGGTAAATCAAAGTTGCGAAGTTTGACGAGTCGAAGATAACGTTCAGAAAACGTCCTTTTCCTGCTTCTCAATGAAACACTTTGTAGAAATAAAACTACAACATGCAGCACTTGCGAAGCACGAAATCCATTATGTCTTGACCCACCCATCCCTTCGGGCTGGCTGAATCGACTGCAAAATTACAATATTTTTTTGAATTGAGCAAGTAGTAGAACAAAAAAAATGCCACTTATGCGAATTTTGCATAAATGGCAGGGAGGTAACGCTATATCAAATATGTCGGGCAACGGACTATGCGTTGCGGATTAACTATAAACTATAGTGATGAGTTATAAGTAATTTTAGGGGTTAGTTATTTGGTTAGTATTTTTTTCACACATTGTTAATCTCAGCAAGCAAGAAATTTTGCAATGTTTCCTTATTGGGGAGAGATAACATATATGTAGAAACAAACAAATTGTTGTCCATGCCTGCTAACGCGTATTCTACCATCTTCTCTCCCTTTCGTGTACACAACAAAATGCCAATAGGAGGATTGTCTCCTTCTTGCATCTCATTTTCTCTAAAATACGAAACATACGCATTGAGTTGGCTCAAATCTGCATGCTTAAACTCATCATCCTTCAACTCAACAATGACATTGCAATGCAAAATGCGATTATAGAATACCAAGTCAGCAAAGTAATACTCATCATCTATAATCATGCGTTTTTGGCGTGCCTCAAAGCAAAAACCTTTACCCATCTCAAGCAAGAATTCTTGCAGATGAGTAATAAGTGCATTCTCCAAATCGCTCTCTGTAAATGCCTCTGGACGCAAACCAAGAAACTCAAAAGAGAATGGGTCTTTGATAGTTAGTGCAGGAGAAGTATTGATTTCTGTTCGCTGCAATAGCAGTTCGGGTTTTTGACTAATGCCTGCACGGAAATACAAATTCGTAGAAATCTGACGGCGCAACTCCTTGACATTCCAGCAACATTTCATGCACTCCGTTTCGTAGAAGAAACGTGCCAAAGGGTCGTCAACGGTCATTATTTCACGAATATGCGAAAAGGATAATTGTGAAATGAGTTGTTCTGGAGTAGTGATGAATTGGTGCGATATCGTCGTACTTTTTTCCAGCAATTCGTCCGACGGTGTCGGATTTATTTCCACGAATTTATGCGACGGCGTCGCAGAAATCAATTTATGCGATGGTGTCGCAGAAATTTCACCTGTCAAATAAGCATATATTTGAGGATATGCAGTATAAAATTTTCGACAGATTTGCAACAACGTCTCATTGATACCGCGTTTGTTGACTTTTTCTGCTAAACGTTTGAGCAACCTATCTCCGTATTTTGCACGGTCGCTACCATGTTGCTCGTACTCAACGATGTAGTATCCTATTACGTAATTTCGAACTGTAGCAAAACGATTGACTGCTTTAACCGTTGCCGAATAGGCAGAGTCATGCAACAATGTCACGACTTCTGACAAATGGTCAAAAGAAAATGCTTTCTCTTGCTCCCAATTCGTTGGTAAATGGTATTGTACTGCTATTTCAGTCGTATTATTCATCATTTTAGCTATTGTATAAGCTTTGATTCTCTTGTTTCTTATTCAATATATTCGAAAACTACCCAAGAAAGACCTTTGCGAAACGCTTTTCGCAGGACATATTTCCTTCCAGCGTAGGAATCGACTGCAAAATTACAACATTTTTTTGAATCATGCAAATTATATGTATATTTTGCTGCATTTTTCTGTTCTTTAGATCACCTAATGTATCCAAAAAATGGGGGTCAGTACAGCTTATCACATAGCAAAGTTGGCTAAATAACCTATAAATAACCTATAAATAACCTATGAATAACCTATGAATAACCTAAGAATCACCTAAGATTTATAAGGGAAATGCTATAAAAAACGCCATTTACATCCAAAAGAGACAAATAGCGAAGAGGAAGAAGAAGTCAATTGTTTCAACTATATAGCCGTAGTACTTCGCCGACTACATAATTGCTGCCACCAATGAAGATAATGTCTTCCGCCGTGGCTGCCTCTTGTGCCGCGGTGAGTGCCTCACGCACGGTGGGATAGGCGGAGATTGGGTATTGGCGATTGGCGATTGGATATTGGGTATTGGCGATTGAATGGAGTTGTTGCCAACGGCGAAGCAATTCTTCTGCAGGCAAGGCACGCGAAGTGGCTGGCTGCGTGAAATAATACACAGCCTCTGTGGGCAACAAGCCCAAAACAGTGTCAATGTCCTTGTCGTTGACCATACCGAGGATGATGTGTAGGCGATGAGGCGAAAGGCTATTGGGCGAGGAGGCGATGAGGCTGGATAACTGCTCAGCCACATAGCGGAGGCCATGACCGTTATGCCCTGTATCACAAATAGTTAAAGGATTCTGCGAAAGAACTTCCCAACGACCACGCAAGCCCGTCAGCGTACACACATGAGCAAAACCCTTAGCAATCGCCTCCTTGGACAATTCCACACCACAATAATTACGGAGCACTTGCAGCGCCACGTATGCTGTCTGCTGATTCTTATCCTGATACACGCCCTGCAACTGACATACAGGCGCCTCTTTCAAACGGCGTTTGCGCATATAACCACATTGGTCAGCAGACCACAAACGACAATCCGTTGTCTCTAATCCCTCACCTAATATATCGCATACACGCGCACGGGAGAGGAACACCTCCTGCGTTTCAGGGTGCGTCTCACCCACGACACAAGGCACATGCGCTTTCATAATGCCCGCTTTCTCTTCGGCGATTTGCGCAAGGGTATTGCCTAAGAACTCCGTATGGTCAATGCCGATATTCGTAATCACCGAAACAAGCGGTGTGAGGATATTGGTGCTATCCAACCTGCCACCTAATCCCACCTCTATAACCGCTATGTCCACCTGTTGCTGAGCAAAATACCAAAATGCCAACGCCATTGTTGTTTCAAAAAACGAAGGGCGCACTTGATCCAAAAACGCCTTATGTTCAGCCACAAACTGCACCACCGTTGCCTCAGGAATCATTTCTCCCGAGATACGGATACGCTCACGAAAATCCACCAAGTGTGGCGAGGTGAACAATCCCACGCGGTAGCCCTGTGCTTGCAACGCCGCAGCTATAAGGTGCGAGGTAGAGCCCTTGCCATTGGTACCTGCCACATGCACCGCACGCAGTTGCTCATGCGGATTGCCAAGGTGCGCCATAAGGCGATAAGTGTTATCTAACCCCGGTTTGTACGCCAACGCACCCACCAAATGAAAAGCAGGTTGCGAAGCGTAGAGATAGTCTATCGTTTGTTGATAAGTCATAATCATTCTACCAAAAATCACGCAAAAGTACAAAAAGTTTTGCATATACGCAAAAAAAGTTGTACCTTTGCAGGAAATTTATGCAATAATGCAGTATTCCGTAGTACATTTGACATACTCCTTTGCAGAGGATTGGGAACAGGACTTGTTCGAACAGGCAATGTGCGACATTGGCTTTGAGGTCTTTGACGGGGACAATGCGTATATCCAAACTGCCGTTTTAGCGGAGAACCAAGAGGCGTTGCAGGCAGTGATTGCCGACACCGAGGGTGTAGCGTTGCTCAGTATAGAGCAGTGTGAGGACATTAATTGGAACGCGGAGTGGGAGGCAGAACATGAGATTGAGGAACTGCCTTTGGGCGTGCGTATCACGCCACATTGTGCTTTTGGCGCAGGTCATCATGAGACCACCAGTATGATGATAGAGGCACTTTTAGACGCGCAGGCACAAGGATATTTCGTGCAAGCGCGCCATATATTGGATATGGGTTGCGGTACAGGTGTGTTGGGCATTATGGCTAAGAAATGCGGTGCGGAGAGTGTCGTGGCTGTAGATATAGACGATAAGAGTGTGGCAAACACACTGGAGAATGCCGAAGCCAACCAAGTTGTATTGGATGTGCGTTTGGGCAGTACCCCACCCGATGGTGAATACGATTTGATACTTGCTAACATTCACCGCAATATATTGGTGGAGCACATGCCTGCGTATGCCAAGAGTCTGAAAATAGGAGGCGAAGTATGGCTGAGCGGTTTCTATGCCGAGGATATTCCGCATTTGGTAAACGCAGCAGAAACCGTAGGACTACGCCACACCGAAACGCGTCACACGAACGAATGGAACTGGATAAGATTAGTAAAATGAGTACTATTTGTGCCATATCAACCCCTTACGGTAGCGGTGGAATAGCCGTGGTGCGAGTAAGTGGAGCGGACGCCATACAGATTGTGGACGCTTTGTTCCATGGGCGGAAGTCGCTCATGGAAGCGAAGGCATACACCGTGCATTATGGAGAGATTAGGCGCAATCCTGGCTTCCGGCTTCCGGATTCCGACAAAGAAGATATATTAGACCAAGTATTGGTGAGCGTGTACCGTGCGCCCCACTCGTTTACGGGTGAGGATGTAGTGGAGATAGCCTGCCACGGCAGCATGTATATCCAACAGACGCTGTTGCAATGGTTGGTGGATGCAGGTTGCCAACTGGCAAAAGCAGGCGAGTTCACCCAACGCGCTTTCCTCAATGGTAAAATGGATTTGACCGAGGCAGAGGCAGTAGCCGACCTGATTGCTGCACAAACGAAGGCCGAAAAAGACTTGGCGCTGAGCCAACTGCGCGGTGGTATATCCAACGAGTTGGCTGCTCTGCGCGAGCGATTGCTAACCTTCACTTCGCTGATAGAATTGGAGTTGGACTTCGCTGACCACGAGGAACTGGAGTTTGCCGACCGCAGCGAACTATTTGCCCTCGCACAAGAGATAGATACCACTATCGGCAGATTGGTGGGCTCCTTCAAGACGGGAAACGCCATTAAACAAGGTATTCCCGTAGCGATTATTGGTGCGCCCAATGTGGGTAAATCCACCCTGCTCAATGCCCTACTCGGCGAGGAGCGCGCGATAGTGAGTGATATTCAGGGTACTACCCGCGACACGGTGGAAGATACGCTGGTGTTAGGCGGTATGCTTTTCCGCTTTATTGATACCGCTGGTATGCGCCAAACGGAGGACACGATAGAGAGTTTGGGCATTGAGCGCAGTCGCCAAGCCGCACAAAAAGCAGCAGTGATTATCCACCTGCAAGACGCCACCCAACCTGTGGACACCCTCGCGCAGATAGGAGATATACAAGACAAAACAATTATACCCGTATATAATAAGGTAGATTTGATAGGTGAAAGGTTAGAGGCGAAAGGCGAAAGGCAAGAGGCGAAAGGCGAAAGGCAAGAGACAAGGATCTATCTCTCTGCCAAAAGTGGCAATGTAGAGGTACTCAAGCAACGATTGATTCGTTTTGCTGCTGAACAATACGACACACGCAATGCGGTAACTATCAGCAACACACGCCATTATGAGGCATTGGTGCGCGCACAGGAGGCTATCCGCCGCGTGCAAGAAGGGCTGCAAATGCAAATCAGTGGCGAGTTCCTGAGTATGGACCTACAAGATTGTTTGGCTGCCTTGGGCGAGATTACGGGACAAATCACTTCGCAGGAGGTTTTGAATAACATTTTTGGTAAGTTTTGTATCGGAAAATGAGAAAGAAAATAAACATACTATTAGGTGCATTGATAGCCCTATTGAGTGGTTGCAAGACGCAACAAGTACCTGCTGTGCAAGAAAATCGGATTATGGTAATGTATGGTCCGCCTGCGTATTTCCAACAGCAGGCACAGCCTAACGATACAATACAAAATAACATAGAACAAAATCACACAGAACAAACTCAAAATTCGTAATTCTTAATTCATAATTATGATATACTCCATGACGGGCTATGGCAAAGCAGAGTGCTTGGTAGCTAACAACAAGAAACTAATCGTAGAGGTTCGCAGTTTGAACTCCAAATCGATGGATTTGAGCGTACGCGTTGCGCCCCAGTTGCGCAGCAAAGAGTTGGAGATTCGCACATTGATAGCACAACGCCTTGAGCGCGGTAAGATTGACTTGAGCATTTACTACCAAGATGCTGCGCAAGACACCACCGTAGCCACCTTTACGCCTATTAACCGCGATGCCTTCGCGTATTATTATAAGGAGTTGCTGAGTCTGCAAAGTGAATTAGATTGGGCAAACGACCAAGATATAGTGGCTGCTGTGATGCGTATGCCTGATGTCACAAAGGTGCAAGACGCAGGCGAAATCAGCGATGAGGAATGGGCTGTGGTGCAGCAAACTATTGAGGAGGCAATCAAGCAATTCAATGCTTTTCGCGAGCAGGAGGGTGCTTCGTTATACGCCATGTTCTGCGAGAAGTTGGATGCTATTGCAGGCTTGTTGGCAGAGGTAGAGCCATACGAGCAAAGTCGTGTAGAGAAGATTAAGGCACGCATTGAAGCCAACTTGGAACAACTGAGTGCTGCCACTCAGCAGGCTATTGACCGCAACCGCTTAGAGCAAGAGATGATATATTATATCGAGAAATTGGATATCAACGAGGAGAAAGTGCGTTTAACCAACCACCTCCGCTACTTCCGCGAAACCATGGGTGCAGGTAAGGCAATTGGCGATGGGCAAATGGCGATAGGAGGAGTGGGCAAAAAACTCGGTTTCATTGCTCAAGAGATGGGACGCGAGATCAACACCCTTGGCAGCAAGAGCAACCAAAGCGAGATGCAGATTATCGTAGTAAAGATGAAAGACATCCTCGAACAAATCAAAGAACAAGTATTGAACGTATTGTAAAGAGCTTCGCCATTTATGTTTTGCACATAGATGGCGATTTTTTTCTATTTATCTTGTATATTACGCACAATACACGCACTATTCACGCACAATAGACGCACAATACACGCACTATTCACGCACAATAGACGGACAATACACGCACAATAAGCGCACAATTCCGAGCACTTCTGTGGCATTGCGAGAAGCAATCTTAGACTAACTACACAAGAAAAATCGCCCTTAAAAGCGATTTTTCTTGCTTAATCCAAAATAATTCACTACCTTTGCACCGTGAACCTGCGCTGGGGATGTCTGCACATCAGCGGCGAAGGGTAGCAGACATAATTAAAAGGCGTTTATTGGCGCTTGTTTTGGCACTTCTAAATCTAGCAAATTTATAACCCCGAAACAAGAGAGCGGTAAATGCCCCTTGGTGTGTTTAATTCGTTGTATCTCACAACGATGAACATATCGGCGTGGGCATTCATTGTTTATTCTTGGTTAGAGGTTTTGCTAGAACCTAGAAGTGGAGAATAAGCAAAAAGAGGTTCCACGCTTTTTCTATAATTATACCAACGGGGCGTTTGGAGCCAACTTCCCACAAAACAAGTTTATGAAAAGAATATCCTTATTTCTACTAAGTCTGTTCTTATGTAGTGTAAGTGTACCCATTCTTGCTCAAGATGCCGAACTTGTACCTGCTATGGTGGTACAAATGGCAGACGGCAGCAAGCAGGTGGTACAATTGGACTACACTTCTGTGACAGACTTTAGTGTGTTATGCAGCAAGGGGAGTCTTGCTGTGAGTGTGCCAGAGGCTGATGTGACAGGTGTTCGTAGTATCACTTTTGCTATGGTAAAGCAGGATGACACAACTACTTCTTTGGAAGAAGTGTCTTCTTTGGACAAAGCCAAAACAGACAAAGTGTTGCTCAATGGCAAATTGTTTATTCGTGCCACTATGCCTGATGGCAAACAGGTTTGGTACGATGTGATGGGACTTAAATTCTAAATTTGAAACTTTGAAACAAGCGCTTTGCGCGTGAAACTTTTAAACAATAAAACACAACAATATGAAAAAGATTTTTATGGCGGTCATCGCCTTAATGATGACAATCAGTGCTTCTGCACAGTTTTATATTTATTACAGTGACGGTACTGTTGCTAAGGTAGATAGTATTAGTTTAGTCGGTCCAGATGAGGATGAGGACCCCAATCCTTCACAAGGTATCGGTGTGTTTTCTGTATCAGCCGACAAGCAAGTAACTTTCTCAAAGGGTAATTTGCAATACACTCAATCCACCGATACTTGGTCATTTGCATATGTTCAGTGGGATTATATTGGTGTAGATAATGTAACAGGTGGTGAGGTCACTTCTAACCCAAAATATGGTTATGATGAACAAGTAGGAAGTGCCTTAGGAGATATTATTGATTTATTTGGATGGAGTGGAAGTACGGGTTCCGCAAAATTTGGTGTAAGTACATCTACAAATGAGAACAATTACTCGGGTAGTTTCGTTGATTGGGGCACAAATCAAATCGGTGCTGATGCTCCCAATACATGGCGTACATTGACCTATGATGAGTGGGAATATCTTCTGAATAATCGTGCAAGAGCACACTCTCGCAAAGGTGTCGCTCAAGTAAATGGGGTCAATGGTTTGATACTATTGCCAGATGACTGGAAATGTCCTGAAGGTATTATTTTTAAGTCTGGTTTTAGCAGTGGCTATAGTGTAGAGGCATACGGTCAACATCAAACCTTTACCCCTGACCAGTGGTCCAAACTTGAGACTGCAGGTGCAGTCTTCCTTCCTGCTTCGGGCTATCGCTACAGCTCGGTAGTATCCGAGGTGCGGCGTACGGGCGGCTATTGGTCTGCCACTGAGATCGATAGCGAACCGTATTGCCTCTACATCGATTCAGATGAAGTTTATTGTGCCGATGAGGTTCGCTTTTGGGGTCTATCGGTCCGCCTTGTTAAAGATTTATAAGAATTTACGATGTCATTCACCCTGCAAGTCATTAGATTTGCGGGGTGAGTTTTTTTGCTTACAATTTCTTTTCGCAGGGTACTATAACCGCCACGAATTGTGTGGTTATTGTATGGTTATTGTGTGGTGCGGATGGGAAAATTTGCGGTTCTATAGCGAATTTTATAAATAGTGTATTTTTTTGCAAGAAGATTTGTGTATCTCAAAAAAACAACTACTCTTGCATAATTCAAATATTTTTTGTACCTTTGCAGTCGCAAATAGTAAATCGTAAATTGTCAAATAGTATATCCTATGATTATTATCCTCTGTGCGCCCAGCGGTTCGGGCAAATCAACGATGGTCAAACACCTATTAGAGACCTACCCTGGTCAGTATGAATTGTCTATCTCTGCCACTACTCGCGCTCCACGCGGACAAGAACAACATGGCAAAGAATACTACTTCATTTCGCGCGAAGAGTTTGAACAACATATTGCCAACCAAGACTTTATCGAATACGAGCAAGTATATGAAGGACTATACTACGGCACACTAAAAGCGGAGATTGAGCGTATCCAATCGGCTGGTCGCACTATCGTATTCGACATTGATGTGAAAGGCGGACTCAACCTCAAGCGTATCTTTGGCGATGAGGCATTAGCAATCTTCATTGCACCACCATCCGTAGAAGAACTATCGCGCCGACTGCACGGACGAGGCGACACCAGCGAAGAAATGATACAAAAACGCCTCGCCAAAGCCGAAATCGAAATGGCAGATGCACCCTATTTCGACAAGATCATCGTTAACGATGATTTAGATACAGCAAAAGCAGAATTAGATAAAATCATAAAAGACCGCTGCGCTGTTAGAGGTTAGACCGCTACGCTGTTAGAAGTTAGACACATGAAAATTGGAATATACGGCGGATCATTCAACCCGATACACTTTGGGCATACGGGCTTGGCGAAGTGGGTATTAGAGAATACCGATTTGGATGAGGTATGGCTGATGGTATCACCTAATAACCCTTTGAAAGACAAAAGCATACTCGCCGATGAACAGGAGCGATTGGATGCGGCTAAAGAGGCGATAATGGACAAGGGATATGGGGTAATGGATAATGGAAA
>JBGVFY010000068.1:0-19077 GCA_045121435.1 Paludibacteraceae bacterium
AAATTTATGTATCAAACAAACGACCGATTTTATGAACCGTAGAAATAAGACTATAGAATGCAGAAACAGGGAGATTTACGCGGATTTTCACGCCCACCTCCGCAACGGACAAACCACAATGATGGCGTATGCAATTTGTGCTGAGCAGTATGACTTGAGCGAGGAGTCTGTTCGTAAGATCGTCGCCGAGCAAGCAAAACGAAAATAGTTGTATTATTGGTAATTATTGACCAACAACTTAACGATTTTTTTTGTATCTTTGCACCGTATTCGTAAACACACGAGTACGGTGCATTTTGGATTGAATAGTATAACACGGCAGTACACCTGTGCGCATTACATTAGCGGGAAGTGAGGTTCGATTCCTCTTCAATCCTCAAAGTTTGCAAACCTTTAACCTATGTTTAACCCTTAACCTAACCAACAAACTATGGCAAAAATCACTCCTATGGACTTGGTAAAGTCTATGTCGGGCAAAATCTGCGAGCACTCCGACATCTCCTTCGCTAAGCGTGGCAAAACCCAGTACACCCAAAAACGATGCAACAAACGCACCTCGCCTTTTTCCGAGGCGGAGTTGGCACATCAGGCTAAGTTTAAAGCCGTGGCAGCTTCCACCGCTGCACGCGTCAAGGCTGCTGCGCCTGAGGATGTTGCTGCGTTCCAAGCACAACGCAAGTACGACTCCTTCCGCTCGTACATCTGGGCATTGGAGTGGGCTGCTTACACTGCGTAAGCACCCATGCCCCCAGCCTTAAACCTTCACTCATTCAACCTTAAACCTTAAACAAAGATGGCAAAAGTAGAATATGCATTCCCTGTGGAGAAGATTCACGGCAAAGTGGCTAAGCACCACAAAGTAGGCTTCGCACACCGCGTAGCAAGTAAACTCAACTACACCCAGTCGTATGGCAAGCGCAGCACGAAAGTGTCGCAAGCCGAGGTGGATCACCGCACCAAGTTCGCTGCTGTGGCTGCTGCTACCCGCACCCGCATGGCTGACCCAACGCAAATGCAGACTGACCAATTGGCGTACAAAGCACAAAGCAAGTACAAGAGCCTGTATCAGTATGTGTTTAACCAAGAATGGGCAAAGTACCAAGCGTAAAATCTCGTCTTCCCTTCCTGATTGCGATGGAGGGGAAGGCGCAAAAACACCTCCTGACCTTATGAAGGTTAGCCCTCTTAATGCGAAATCCTTAATCCTTAATTCACCATGACTAACATTCAGAAACAGCGTCTTATCAACGCAATCAAATACTTGGCGATGGCTACTGTTACTGCCGTGGCGATGGCGATGGGGCTGACCTCTTGCAATGTCACGCGCACCATTACCACCGAAAGCAAATCCCTCACCCGAGGAGATACGGCGGTCATTATCCAAACCAAGACCATTGAATCGTACAACGCCAAGAAGAACTTGTAGCACAGTGCACTTGTAGCCCCAGTCGCTGCATACTGCACTCTAAAAACAATCGCAGCCATCCGCATAAACGAGTGGCTGCTTTTTTTTTACCCTTTCCTTTATACCTTCAACCTTCACTCCTTCAACCTTCACTCCTTACACTCACTTCCACACTACCACACTACCACATAAAAAAATGTGTCGATACTATAAATATGGGCGGTCGTGCCTACCCTGTACGGCACTACCCTATAGCCATACGGCTGCGTGACCGCAGCGGACATAGTGCAAGCCCACGAACAAACAAATTACACCGAAAAGTGAACTTTTCGCTCATTTACTTGCAAATGTCCAATTTTTGTTGTAATTTTGCAGCGTAATTACACCTTATATATATATTATGACACCTACCCTACCCACGATAGCCCTGGTATATGACTTTGACGGGACATTGGCACCAGGCAATATGCAAGAGTTTGGACTGCTGCAAGACATAGGTTATGAGAACCCTAACGACTTTTGGAACCTATGTGACCAATTAGCCAAAACCAATGACGCTGGTGGCATATCCGTAGTAATGTACGCCCTGCAAACAGAAGCACAACGACATGGCATTCGCTGCACACGCGATATGCTACGACAATATGGCAAGCGCGTGCATTTCTTCCCTGGTGTGACAGAATGGTTTAACGCCATCAACCAATATGCCACTGCCATAGGCGTGGAGGTGAAACACTATATCAACAGTTCGGGTATCAAAGAAATGATTGAAGGCTGCGACATCGCCAAAGAGTTTGAGCAGATATACGCGTGCAGCTACCTCTATGACAGCAATGGCGACGCCTGCTGGCCAGCAGTGGTGGTGGACTACACCAAGAAAACACAATTCCTATTCAAAATAAACAAAGGTATTCGCGAAGTGAGCGACCGAGTACGCGTGAACGAGTTTGTCCCCACCAATGAGCGCCCAGTACCCTTTGAGCGAATGATTTATTTCGGCGATGGCGAGACAGATGTACCCTGCATGCGCACCGTGAAGTCCAATGGCGGATATAGTTTCGCTATCTATGGCAACGAAAAGAAACGCACTGTAGCCGAACAACTGTTATCAGAAGGACGCGTGAATTTCGCATGCAACGCCGACTATACTCCCAACGGCGAAGTAATGGAGATAGTGAAACGCATATTGGATAAAATCAAAGCCGAGTATGCCTTGTCGCAGGTGTGAATATAAAAACGACAACTCCAACCAATGCAAAAATTATGATTTAAAGACAACACAAACAACCATTCCGCTTCGCCAACATTGCTCAGCGGCAGAGAATATATTTATCAACAATACCAACAATGAGGAACCAACAATCATAACAATTCCTAAGCAAGCGCCAATGTTGGGCGCGCGCAGAGGTTGTCTAAGTTGTCTTAAGTAAAAAACTAAAACAAGCCTAATTTGCGGATGAGGCGCAGGAGGCAGGTGGGGATATAAAAACGACAACTCCAACCAATGCAAAAATTATGATTTAAAGACAACACAAACAACCATTCCGCTTCGCCGTACGCAACGCGATCGTTCGAACGAAGTGAGATAAGAACATTGCTCAGCGGCTGGGAGTATATTCAAAAATACAAACAATGATATTATAATCCAAAGCAAGCGCCAATGTTGGGCGCGCGCAGAGGTTGTCTAAGTTGTCTTAAGTAAAAAACTAAAACAAGCCTAACTTGCGAATGAGACGGAGAAGGCAAGTGGGAACAAAGAGCGTTACCAATACAATCAGCAATGTGTTCCACACAAAAGGCACACTGACTTTCGCCCTGCCACGGAACATAGCATTCACACCCCTACGCGCCAAATAATCAGGCTGCACAATATACCCCAACACCAAACCTAACTTGGTTGCCCAAGGCTTGAGATTGTACAAACCCGTGTTAATCGCACCCGGAGTAACATCCGTGATTATCACACCTTTATCCTTCATTTCCACATACAACGAGCGCGAGAAATTGCGCAAGAAAGCCTTGGTGCTTGCATACGAACCCAAGCGTTGCACCGCAATATCCGCCGTAACCGAACACATATTCAACACATACCCCTTGCCACGCTGAGCCATGTCCTGCGCAAAATAATAAATCAACATAGCAGGCGTAACCATGTGTAGATTCATTATCAGCCGATTAAACACCTCAGAGTCCGCCATAAAATCACGATCATGGTACACACCTGCGTTATTAATCAACACCTCTACCTCCATGTGGTTGGTATGACAATAATCGTATAACTCCTTAGCAGCATCTTGCGTACCGAGGTCGCGTACCAATGAGAAAACTTGCACAGGAAAATCTGTGCGAAGAATGGCGGCCTTATCGTGAATAGCCTCTTCGTTGCTAACAATCAGCAAATCATATCCTTTTTGCGCCAAGATACGAGCATATTCATATCCACAACCCGAACTGGCTCCTGTAATAAGTGCGAACATATTTTCGTTTAGTTTAAAAGTTGAAAGTTTATAGTTTAAAGGCATGGGTTATAAAAAACTGCGCAAAAGTAGTGATTTTTTTTGATATATGCAAAAAAAATCGTACCTTTGCAGGCTAAAGTGCAAAAAATGCTACGCAGGGTGCAAAAATATATCCGTGACCATAGGTTGTTGCAACGCGGCGACCGCGTATTGGTATGCGTGAGTGGCGGCGCTGATAGCATAGCCCTGTGGGATGTGTTGCAGCGCGGTGGATATGACTGTATCATAGCCCATTGCAACTTCCACCTGCGCGGAGAGGAAAGTGATAGAGATGAGGCGTTTGTGAGAAAAAGTTTAAAGGTGAAAGGTGAAAGTTTAAAGGCACGAGATATATTTGTCAAGGACTTTGATACACGGGGATACGCAGCGGAGAAGGGCATAAGCATTGAAATGGCAGCACGAGAATTGCGCTACCAATGGTTTGCTGAACTGGCAGAAGAACATGCCTGTCAAGCCATAGCCGTAGCACACCACCAAAACGATCAAGCCGAAACCGTACTGCTGAACCTGAAACGCGGAACAGGACTGCGCGGACTATGTGGCATGCGACCCAAAAGCGAAAATCCAATGGGAGGAAGTGTACCCGTGATTAGACCACTATTGTGTACCACACGAGACTACATAGAATATTACCTGCGCGACATTCGACATATAGCATGGGTTAATGACTCCACCAACAGCGACACCACTATCACACGCAATGCCGTGCGCGCACAATTGGCTAACTACACCAAGGCCGAGATTGAACATATAGCCGCGACAGCAGAACACCTGCAAGGATATGTGGATTGGCTGGAGAAACGCAATACAACAGCAGCAGGCAAAGTACAACTATACGAACAACTGCGCGAATACCACTTTCCTGAAGTGGACAAAATATATGACGCCCTGCAAAAAGGCGAAGGAGGAAAAACATTCTATGCACCTAATCACAAAGCCGTGATACGCGGAGGGAAAGTGGAGGTGAAGTTATTAGGTGATAAGGCGAGAGGTTAGAGGCGAGAGGTTAGAGGCGAGAGGTTAAAGGCGAGAGGTTAAAGGCAAGAGTAATGACAAGATACGGGATAATAGGCAAGCCATTGGAGCATTCGTATTCAGCACGGTACTTCACGGAGAAATTTATGCGTGAAGGCATTGATGCTGCCTACTGCCTATATGAGATAAATGACCTATCCAACATAGCCACACTAATGCACGAGTTGCACGGATTTAATGTCACTTACCCCTACAAACAGACCATTATACCCCACCTCAGCGCAATTGACAGCGTGGCAGCACACATAGGAGCAGTGAATGTGGTATGCCAAGGCAAAGGCTACAACACCGATTGGATAGGCTTTCAACAAAGCATACTACCCCACCTCACACCCAACGACACACGCGCGTTGCTGTTAGGAACAGGAGGCGTGAGCAAAGCCGTGCAATATGCGTTGCAACAGATGGGGATAGATTATACATTGGTGAGTAGGCGAGAGGTTAGAGGCGAAAGGCGAGAGGTTATCGGTTATGGAGAACTGACAAAAGAGGTGATGGATGCCCATGCGATTGTGGTGAACTGCACGCCATTGGGTATGTATCCCGATGTAGAGTCGCTGCCCGATATTCCCTATCAGTACCTGACCGTCAAGCACCTGCTATACGACTGCGTGTATAACCCTGCATGCACCGCCTTCTTGCGCAAAGGACAAGAGCATGGCGCACGCACCGTGAACGGATTGGACATGCTCTACGCACAAGCCGATGCCGCATGGGAGATATGGAGGGGAGATGATTAGGCGAAAGGCTAAAGGTTAAAGGCACGGGGTATGCGGCTTTGCCGCCCAGCCTTTACACATTACACTTTACACCTTACACCAATTATGAATAATAAAAAAAACAAAGATATGAAAAAGCATTTTTTGAGCCTCATTATGATGGCAACATGCGCATGTGGCATAGCCATGGCACAAACCGTAAAAGAAAGCGAAATGGCAGTAGTGTATTACATGCCACAAACTCAGTTGGCAATAACCATTGATTATGACAAAGTAACGGTGGAGCCTGGTCCGTTTTACTTATATGCCGAGCGTTATCTCGGCGTGAAAGATGTAGCTACCCAGGCCTCTACACGCTATGAAGTAACCAACCTGACTTTGGGTATCCGTACCGTTGCCGATTTGAATCGTGTATTCAAAGTGACAGACGAAACACAATGGCTATCACTGACACCAGAAGGACTGCTGTATGGCTACAATGTACCAGCCTACACCGAGGTGGTGGCGCCTGCCGAAAAGAAACATATCCCTACGGAGGACACCACCCCACTAATGCCACTCATGGAGGAGCAAATGGTAGCCAGTTCGATTGCTAAAATGGCAGAAGGAGCCGCCAAACAAATCTATCATATCCGCGAAATGCGCATGAACCTGTTGGCAGGCGATGTGGAACACACTCCTGCAGATGGTCAAGCCATGCAATTGGTACTGAGCGAGTTGGACAAACGCGAACAAATGTTGGCAGAGTTGTTTATAGGTTCGCGCAAAGTGGAACACCTGTCGCACACTATCCACTATGTGCCCAGCAAAGATGTAACAGAGCGCATTATAGGTCGTATATCCCAATACGCTGGTATCGTGCCCGCAGATGACCTCAGCGGTGAGCCAATCCGCGTGACATTGGCAGGCAAACGCCAATCATACGCACCTCTGGAAAGCGACAAAGCAGGCAAAGCCATTCCTTCGCAAATATACTACAACTTGCCTGGTTCAGCGAAAGTGGTAGTGGAATTTGGCGAGAACCTGCGCGAGTCAGCCACACTGCCTATCGCACAGTTCGGTGTGGAGGTGCCATTGGCAAAAAGCCTATTGCTCGGCAAGAAAACACCCAAAATATATTTCAACACCCAAACAGGTAATATATTGTCGATAGAGAATTAAGAATTTTGAATTAAGAATTATGAGATTGTTGCGTTCTATTATCGTAGTAGTGGCATTAGGATGGGCATTGATAGTCCCCGCACAGGAACTGAAATGTAGCGTTACCGTCAATTCGGACCAAGTGCAAGGTTCCAACAAAGAGATGTTTAATACACTCAGGCAATCCATTGAGGAGTTTGTAAACACCTCGAAATGGACCAACCTCACTTTTCAAGACAAAGAGCGAATTGAATGTAGCATGTTGGTGGTAGTGAAAAGCGTGGAAAACAATATCTTGACATGCGATTTCACTTGTCAAAGTCGTCGTCCTGTATTTGGTACCACCTATACTACCCCTGTGCTGAACTTTCAGGACAACACTTTTTCGTTTGCGTATCAGGAATACGACCGCATGGATTTTCAACAAAGCAGTTTCACCAGCAATCTGACTGCGTTGATAGCCTACTATTGCTATCTGATTATCGGTTATGATATGGATTCATTTAGTAAGTTGGGCGGTACCCCCTATTTCCAAGCCTGCGAAAATATCGTTACCACAGCCCAATCAGCATCGTTGGAGGAGGCAGAAGCCAAAGGATGGAAAACCTTTGATAGCAAACGCAACCGCTATGCACTGATTAACAACCTAATGGACGAAGCTTTTAAACCCTATCGTATGTTCTGCTACGAATACCACCGTTTAGGGTTGGATGAAATGGTGAATAATGTAGCCAACGCACGCGCACGCATAGCCGAAGGATTGCCCGTGCTGAAAGAAGCCAATAGCGCACGACCAGCCACCTATGTAGTGACCACTTTCCTTGATGCTAAAAACGATGAGTTGGTAAATATCTTTGCAGGCGGAACACCCGAGGAGAAAAAGAAAGTGTATGACCTACTAATGGATTTAGACCCCACACGGCAATCCATCTACGAGGGCATTAATCGTGAACGATAAGATATAAAAAAAGAGGTCGAGAGACCTCTTTTTTTTGTATATAGGGTAAGAGTTAAAGGCGAAAGGTAAAAGGCATCACTTCCCTTTTATTGTATCAAATCCCCTGCCAAAGACGCCACTCACATTGGCTTGGCTGACAAAAGCATTAGGGTCAATCGACTTTATGATATGGAAAATCAGTTGGCTTTCTTGCTTACGCGCCAAAACGGTGACTATATGCATTGGTTGTTGGCTATACCATCCCTTTCCATCCAAAACAGTTACACCGCGCTGCACTGTATTGTTAATAGCCGTAGCAATCTCGGCATACTTGCTACTGAAGATAAAGAACTGCACCGATTGACGCATACGCGACATAATCCAATCCAATGCAGCGGTATAGCTCACTGTCATACACAAACCGTAGAGAATACGCTTGATCTTGAAATCCACGATATCCATACCCGCTACATAAAACTGCTCGGGAATAGGCAAAAAATAACTGCTGGCGATAATAATCGCATCGCAAATCACCATTACCCTACCCAACGACACATCGCGATAATTATGGATAATCATTGCCACAATATCCGTACCACCTGATGAGCCATTATTGAGCATTACGATACCCAGACTCATACCAAACACCACACCACCTACGATACAAGCAGTAACAGGGTCAGCAATCAGTGGCTCTACCCGCATGGGTATGACGCGATACCAAAACGCCAACGCCAACGCACCCACCAATGTGCGCACACAGAAGCGCCACCCCACAGTGAGCATAGCAATAATCAGCAATATCGCATTGATAGACAATGAACTGAGCCACAATGGAATAGCACCTCCGTATTCGGCAAATACCTGTGGAAAGAAGCCCTGCGTAGCATAGTAAATAATCGAGCATATACCCGTTAGACCCGCCCCCACTACATTGTGTGGCACAAAAATCCAATTGACCATTAAGGCGAAAGGAAACAACCCTAAAAAGATAAAGATATACTCCTTAATCACCTTACCCACAGGGTATTGTAGATATTTTATGGGCACAATATCCATGGCTATTTATGCATTATTTTGAATCGGATCAAAGCCCTGACCAAACACACCACGCACTTGACTTTGGCTCACAAAGGCATTAGAATCAATGGCATTCACGAGACGGAATATCTTAGATGACTCGTATTGACGAGCAATCACAGTAATGACCTTACCTGGCTGTTTCGAATATCCACCTTGTGCCTCCAAGAATGTCACGCCACGTGGTACCTGTGTCATGATAGCCTCAGCAATCTCCTCATATTTGCTACTGAAGATAAAGAACTGCACCGATTGGCGTGTACGATTGAGCACCCAGTCCACTGCTGTACCCGCCATAAAGGTATAGCATAAACCAAAGAGAATCTTCTCTAAGCCTCTGCCAAATGGCAGTTCATTAATCTCAGGTAAGAAATATGCACACAGGATAATCACAATATCGCATGCCATTAGCACGCGTCCCATAGGCAAATGGCGGTATTTATTGACAATCATAGCCACAATATCCACACCACCTGTGCTACCGTTATTGAGGAATACTACACCCAAGAAACAACCCATAAACAGACCACCCAAGATAACTGCCATAAATGGGTCGCTCACTACAGGTTCAGCAGGTATCTCAATGACTTTCAGCCAAATAGTGTACCACAATACACCCCATAATGTGCGCACACAATAGCGCCAACCCACAGTGAAAAAGGCTGCTATCAATAACGCCAAGTTGCATACAAACGAACTCAACCAGATTGGAATAAAAGTATCCGTTGCAAAATAGATAATCTCACATAGACCCGTCAGTCCACCGCCGACAATAGTATGTGGCACCAATATCCAATTGACTGCTATTGCGTATGGAATAGTACAAAGAATAATCATCAAATACTCTTTGATAGTAATCAGCGGTTTCATGCGCTGATACCCCTTGAGTTGCTCACGTAATTTTCCTTTAGACATAATTATAGCCTTTAAACTTTAAACTATAGCCTTTAAATCCTCTTAAAATCTCGCCACAAGGTTTCTATCACCCCAACCGTTATCCACGCGTGCTACAGGGATCCAGAATTTGTTAGCCTTCACCCACTCGGCTGGATATGCTGCTTTCTGACGGCTATATGGGTGATTCCACTCGTCTGCAACTACCTCATACTCAGGGTGTGGCGCATTCAGCAGTACATTATCTTTCTTATCTGCCTCACCGCGCTCTACCTCGGCAATCTCCTCGCGGATAGTGAGTAGCGCGTCAATGAATTGGTCCAACTCGTGCAAGCTCTCGCTCTCGGTAGGCTCTACCATTAAAGTACCATGCACAGGGAAACTCAATGTAGGTGCGTGGTAGCCAAAGTCCATCAATCGTTTAGCGATATCCGATTCGGTAATACCGATAGCATGGAACTGACGGCAATCCAAAATCAACTCATGACCTACTCTGCCGTTCACACCTGTATAAACAATGCCGAAGGCATCTTTCAGCTTCTCAGCCATGTAGTTCGCACTCACGATAGCAGCTGCTGTGGATTCGCGCAAGCCCTCTTCGCCCATCATGCGGATATAACCGTAGGAGATGAGCGCCATATTCGCATTGCCATACAATGCGCTGGATACGCGGTTATTCTCCGCTTGTGGCATAGCGTCCACCAAGTGCGCAGCGCAGCATATTGCACCCACACCAGGTCCGCCACCGCCGTGAGGGCTGGCAAACGACTTGTGCAAGTTCAAGTGACATACATCAGCACCTATCACACCAGGGTTGGTATAGCCGATTTGTGCGTTCATGTTCGCACCGTCCATATATACTTGACCACCACATGCGTGTACAATCTCGCACATCTCGCGGATAGCCATCTCAAAGATACCATGGGTAGATGGATAGGTGATCATACAGCCCGCCAAGTTCTCCTTGTGTTGCTCGGCTTTCTCTTTCCAGTCTGCGAGGTCGGTGTTACCATTCTCATCGCATTTCACCACCACTGGCACCATACCTGCTTGCGCACATGATGCAGGGTTGGTTCCGTGTGCCGAAGCAGGAATCAAGAGGATATTACGATGATCTTGACCTTGTTGATGCAGATACTCACGGATAGTCACCAAACCCGCATACTCACCTGCAGCACCTGAAGTAGGTTGCAAGTTACATGCTGCAAAGCCCGTGATAGTTGCCAATTGTTGCTCCAAATCCTCCATCACTTCCATATATCCTGCCACTTGCTCTGCTGGAGCCAATGGGTGCAAGCCCATATAACCTGGGTATGTCACAGGAATCATAGCTGCTGCTGGGTTGAGCTTCATGGTGCACGAACCCAATGGAATCATGGTGTGGGTCAAACTAATATCCTTGCGGTCAAGACGCTTGATATAGCGCATCATCTCGGTCTCGGTGTGATATTTCTTAAATATCTCTTCTTGCAGGTAATCCACCTCGCGAACACGCTCCTCTGCAATCGCCCAAAGGCCTTCGAACGCCTCTTCCGAATCTTCGTATTGCGCAAGGTTATCAGATGCTTGTGCAAACACCTCAATCAGGTCGTTCATATCATCTACAGTCACGCTCTCGTCCATGCTCAATCCAATCCAACCCTCTTCGTCGTAATAGAGGTTGATACCCATTTGCTCGGCAGCTTCGCGCACAGCCTCTACCCCATTCTCAGGGCGGATCTTTAGGGTGTCAAAGAACTCGGTATTCTCTTGCTCATAGCCGTATGCTTGCAGCATCTCGCTCATATACACGGCTTTACCGTGGATACCCTCGGCTATCTCACGAATACCTTCTGCACCGTGATATACGCCATACATACCTGCCATTACTGCCGACAATGCCTCTGCCGTGCAAATATTGGAGGTGGCTTTCTCGCGTTTAATGTGTTGCTCGCGTGTTTGAAGCGCCAAACGATAAGCAGGATTGCCATAGGCGTCCTTGCTGAGTCCAATGATACGACCTGGCATATCGCGTTTGTACTCTTCGCGGGTAGCCATATAGCCTGCTGTTGGGCCACCAAAGCCCATTGGCAAACCAAATCGTTGTGCGCTACCGCACATGATGTCTGCATAGAGTGGTTTGAGCAATGCCAATGCCATCAGGTCGGCGATTACGGTCACCTTCATACCGGCTGCGTGGCAGTCGTCGATAAAGGCAGTATAGTCTTCAATCGAACCGTCAGCGTTAGGCCATTGCACAATGGCACCAAAGAATGGACCATTCTCTGCGAGCCAGTTGCTGGTCACTTGTGCATAATCCACCATTACGAGGTCGATGTCTTGGCCTTTCGCGCGCGTACGCATTACATTTAATGTGTTGGCAAAGATTTTCTTATCTACCAGTACTTTCTTCACCCCTGCTTTCACCATATCGCGGGTGCGCAGGTTACGCATCATGGTCACTGCCTCGGCAGCGGCTGTTGCCTCATCAAGGAGCGAGCAGTTAGCCAATGGCAACCCCGTGAGGTCGCTAATCATGGTTTGATATACAAACAGTGCCTCCAGACGACCCTGACTTACCTCTGCTTGGTAAGGGGTATAACTGGTGTACCATACGGGATTCTCCAATATATTGCGTTGAATCACTGCTGGAGTGTTGGTGCCATACCAACCACGACCAATATACGAGCGATAGAGTTGATTCTTCGCTGCCATTTGGTGCATGGTATTGAGGTGTTCTTGCTCATTGAGTGGCTCATCTAAATCAAGCGGCTCATCCAACAGGATATCCGCAGGCATTGTTTGTGCGATGAGTTCATCCACACTTTTCACTCCGATTACTTCCAACATCTGTTGTTGGTCTTGCTCTGTCAGACCGATATGTCTGCTCTTCAAGTAGTTCGTTTTCACAATATATTGTTTTTAGTTATTATTATCAATCCTATAGCCTTATTAGGGCATCTAATCAGCCTGCAAAATTACACAAAATTTCTGATATACACAAGTGTATATCTATTTTTCCACAAAAAATATTTTTTTATACAGCCAATTGCCAAACGCCTCTGTCAACTTCCTTTACACCCATTTGTAAAGTTTCTTTACACTTTTGCACACCCGCCAAAATGCCACGCTCTTGATAATCAGCATCTTGCCTACTTTGGCACGCCATTTGGATAGTATATTGCAAAACAAAACCTACCCATATGTTAAAGCAATACACTATCCTTTTTCTCTTTTGTGTCTGCGCTCATCTTAATGCTATCGCAGACACTCAACACCCAATAGGCGGAACGCCGTCCAATAGCCCAGAGGGCAGCCAATATCCTATATCCGAAACTTGGTCAGCCCTCTCCCTTCGTGACTGCATGCAATACGCTCTCACCCATTCTGCGAAAATGGAAATCCAACGCGCTAACAACGACGATGCCCGCATCGCACGCCGCGAAGCCATCCTCCGTGCCTTCACCCCTACTATCCAAGGCGGCACATACGCCTCGCTGAACTTCGGACGCGGAATCGACCCCGAAACTAACAACTACATCTCCACTTCCTCATTCAGCAACGGCTATTCGGTGTCGGGCAGTATCACCCTCTTCAACGGTTTTTCGGCGGTGAACAACATCAAGATCGCTAAGACCTCCGTACAGATGGGCTTCACCCAAGAGCAGCAACTCCGCGACCAAATCTGCCTTGCAGTCATGGAGGCGTACTGCAATGTGGTGTATTTCACCGAGATGGCAGAGGTGCTCTCGCAGCAGGTCGCAACCGCACAAAACAACCTGTTTTTAGCGCAACGACAAGAGCAACTCGGACAAAAAAGCTACGCTGACATCATCCAACTCGAAGCCGACCTTGCCGACCGCGAGTACCAACATATCACCGTCAGCAACCAACTCAGCGATGCCCTTATGACCCTCAAAGACCTCATGCTTTGGGACGAAGACCACGAGTTGATAGTTCAACATGATCCAATATTGGACGACAAAGAACAACTGCTGAACCATATTGAACAACCGCTAAACAATTCTGACCAACTCGCTACTGCCGCCCTCCGTCACCCTGCGGTTGCTTTAGCGGGCTATCGTGTTCAGAACGCCCAACTGGACTTGCGCACTGCGCGTTGGCGATTGGCTCCTTCCTTGTCGCTCAGTGGCGGTTGGTCCACGGGCTACTACACCTATCCGGGCAAAGAGGATTATCTGGCTGCCCCCTTCGCCAGTCAGTTTGTGAACAACAGCGGCGAGTATTTGCAGTTGTCTTTGTCTATCCCTATCTACGACGGATTATCGCGCCAGTCGAATATTGCGCGCAAGAAACACGCCTACCAACGCACTCAAGCGGAATATCGCCAAACCCTTCACGAGGTTGAGAGCGAGATTCAACGCGCAATGCAAGACCGTGATGGGGCAAGGGCAGCCCTCAAGCAAGCCGACCGCCGAGCCAAAGCGCAACAGGAGGCATACGCCATCAATAGCAAGAAGTTCGAACAAGGGCTTATATCTCCCCTCGAACTAAAGACCTCCTCCGACAATCACCTCAATGCCCAAGCCGAGCACCTCAATGCTCAACTGAAGTACTTCATCAAATCCTGCGTAGTCCGCTACTACAACGGTACCAGCTACCTCGAACAACTCTAAAATAGCAAAATGAGTCGAAAATATTGTATTTTCTCCTAAAAAGACACAAAAGTGACAAAAAATTACACTTTTTCGTAAAAATATTTTGTTATTTGGAAAAATGGCATTATCTTTGCAGAGTAATTGAACGAATAGGACTATGAGGGTCATTAAAAAACAGGCATTGGTTGAATACTATACAACGCATCCGCAAGCTAAAGACGCTTTAGAGGATTGGTACGCCAAGACCGAAGATGCACAATGGAATAACTTTACAGACATCCGCCAAACCTTTAATTCCGTGGACTATGTAGGCAATCAACATTATGTATTTAATATCAAAGGCAATGATTTTCGACTGGTGGTAGTCATCAAATTTACCCCTCAATTAGTATATATTCGCTTTGTTGGCACGCATGCCGAATACGACAAAATAACAGATATTTCAAATTTATAACGATATGACAGCTATCAAGACACAAAAAGAATACGAAGCAATGCTTGCTCGTATAGAAGAATTACTTCCGTTGACATGGGGAGATAATATTCCAGAGGATAGCCCAGAAAATATCGAATTGGCGCTTATCTCTAACCTCGTGGCGGATTACGAGGATATACATTATCCGATAGGTAAACCTACATTAGTTGCTACTATCAAACTGCGTATGTTTGAGATGGAATTGACTCAAACCAAAGTGGCAGCTATGCTTGGTATCAGTGCCCCTCGTTTGAGTGAAATCATGCACGGAAAAGTAGAGCCCAGCCTCTCGCTCGCTCGAACAATAAGCCAAAAACTAAACATCTCCCCTTCTATTGTATTGGGAGTGTAACTCCCTGCGCGTTTCGGGACCTGAAGGAGTGCGACAGAACGCACTCCTAGCAATGTACTTGATGAATTCCACAGTAAAAGTTCCCTGCACGTTTCGGGACCACCATAGGAGATCTCTAGGACTTAGGTGGGCTTTCTGTGGGGATTCTTTTGCATAACGTTCTTGCGAACGCAATATCCTAAATTATTGGATTAAGCGCACGGATACTCCGCCGCATTTACGGTCTTGATAGATATAAACTCCAATAGAATCAAAGCAGAGGTTCCACGCATTGTCTGAATCGTAGGGAGTGGATGACCAGTAGTAACCATTTATACCGATATTGCTTACTATATGGCTTATTTCTATGCCGCAACCACGGTAGCCTGCTGCTGGTAATATCATACTATTACCATTAGGACCAACAACCTGATAACTACCATCATCTATCCATTTCCACTCACAGAATTTTTCCAATTCAACGAAATGATGTTTCTCTGGTAATTGATTATCAAATGTAGTCATTGCTTCTTCATAAGTATAAAATTTTGCTTCATTGTGTAGTTTCCACAAAGTACCACTTGGCAATCCCAAATCCACATAGTCAACTGGGACAGCAGCGCGCTGCGCTATCGCTGATATTGCCCAAAAGCAAATCATGCATAAAGATAATACCTGTTTCATTATTATGGTGTTTTGCAATTTTTATAATACGCTCGCAAAGGTAGTGAAAAAAAATGATATGCACAAGAGAAAAAACAAAATCCACCTAATTTTGTCAAATCCCTTTACACTCAATTGTAAAGTTTCTTTACATGGATATGAACATACTATAATCTGCACCATCGTCAAGAATACTATTTCCAGTCGTTTCTACTGCAACTACAGGCACTATATAATCGTTTTTTGTCTCACTTTGGTGATTGATAAACAAACCAATGAGTAACCCTATTGCGGCGGCAACGGGAGTGGTTATCCATCCCCAATACTGACTGCGAAGATGTGTTGGCGAATGCGTTATTTCTGGTGATGCTGCTACATGTAGTTTTGCATCTTGCGCCTCACGCAAACGGCGTGCAGAAGCTGTTAGTTGATCTTCAAATGTATTATTCATAATCTTTTAATTTTAGTCGTAGATGATTAGTTAGTGTGTGTAGGCGTGACTTGACTGTTCCTTCTGGTACACCAATAATTACTGCTATTTCGGGAACTGTTAACTCTTGCGTAAATCGTAATTCAAATAATAGTTGTTGTGATTCGTCTAAACGAGATAGTGCTTGTTGCAATGCTTGGTCAAAAGTGACGGCATCAAGTTGAATCGTTGTCGTCTCTTCTTCGATAGGTTCTTCAGTGGATAATGACTCTAAATATGCTTGTTTACGTTGGTTGCTGCGGTAGGTATTCTTGCATAGATTATAGGCTACAGAAAAAAGCCAAGTACGGAATGGTTGACTTGCTGAATATGATGTACGTGATGTCCACACTCGTACAAAAGTTTCTTGTAGTAAGTCTGCTGCTTGTTGTTCATCCCCTCCTAATCGACGAAAGAAAAATCCTTGCAATAATCGCGCATATCGGCGATGTAACTCGTTAAAGGCTTTTTCATCGTTCATCAGACGAACACGCTTCATGAGTTGTTCGTCTGATGTTGATTTATAATTTGTAAATAATGAGAATATCATTTCTGCTTATCGTTTAGGAGATTAATGTATTTCACTTTCTCCTCATCTGGCAAGGAAGTTTGTACCACGGCAGATATTAATGATCGCATCAATTGATCAGCGTGAAGCGTATCACCGCTTTCCTTGTAGCTCTTGACAACTGGTGCAAGCATAACTACATAATTGAGTTGAATGCGCTCGCTTCCCTTCCATTGTTCTTCGTAAACAAAGTTCGGCTCTGTGATATATTGCAGGTTATACTTCGTTTCGACATTATGTTTTGCAATAGCCATATTATCGTAACGCTTCGTACTATAACGAAATGCAAGTCCCTCATTATATAGATTCTTCTTAAAGGAATCTATTTCGGGATAGCTATCTGTTGGGAAGAAATAAATAGGGTGTTTGCTATTATCAATAATATGCTCTAATAAGTCTTGGAAATAATCATCCATTGCAGTGTACTCTTTCTTGACCTCAAAATCTTTGATACCCAGGAAGTCGCACAAGGCTTTGCGGTAAGTATCTACAAAAAGGAATGAAACAGGAACAATGATTTTATCTGTATGTTGGTTGAGCGCTTCTTGAATGACCAAAGATGTATATCCGGGTACATCGCCATTAACAAAATAGATGGCGTTTTCCTCCATGCCTTGCAGCGAGTTATATGTATAACGCAACAAATAGGACGGATAAGCATTGGTTGTGTAGAGATGTTGAGCAAACTTAGTGAGATGCTTCTGTTCTACATTAGGTGTTTTATCTTTTGCTAAGGTTTTGCCACTCATCCAAAGATAAGAGATTAGTGTCTCTGCATCTTTGCGGGCAATATTGTCTGGCATTAATTGCAGGGCTTGCTTTGCATACGGATCTGGATTACCACCACGAACGGCTATTTCAGTCATGTACATGCAGAGATTATAAGTGAACGAATTAGGAATATTCTCTTTCATCTTATTGAGAATAGCCTGTTTGCGTTGAGTGCGTCCCCAGTCCTCAGCCAACATGTCTGCATAACGCGCAGCCTCAAAGGCTTGTTGCCATGCATGTTCATCTGTAGGGTTGTCCTCCGCTTTCTGTAACCAGAAGTGTTGCTGCGTTTCATACCAAACACTATCGTGTCTATCCACGACAATACCGCGTATCTCTTGTGGTTCTTCTTTCTTCAATGCTGTGAAGGCTTTAATAGTTCCAATACCGCCAAGCAGAAGAATTATGACGGCTGTAATAATAGTTTTGCGTTTCATTTTGTAATTTTATTTGCGATTATTATTCGGATTCGAGTGCACTCTCACTACCGCATACACCGATCATTGGTAATCGTTCATTATTATGACAAAAAATATACCAAGTATAGCCAATTATCTCACAAATCTTAATAACAGCACTTTTAGTTTGTTGACTAAGTTGTGGGATACTTATATATCATCTAACACTGTCAAATCCCTTTACACTCAATTGTAAAGTTTCTTTACATATATACGAAGTGCTAAAAATGGCATTGCGCTAACTATCAGTGATTTACATATTTTGGCACGCAGTTTGCCAATAAGATTGTAAGAACGCGCTGCGTGATGAAAGGCGAAGTCTAACATCCAACAGCATAGCGGTCTAATAGTAAAACGGTCTAACATCTAAATAAACATCATGGATAAAATCATCGAAAAGAAAAAAGGCATTGCCCGTGCCTTTACCCTCAAAGCATTGCCCTATTGGTTGGGCTCAGCAGTGGCTGTACTGCTCATTATTCTCCTTGCGCGTAGCAGCAATGGTGCTATGCGTATCGACCCCGACACCATAACCATCGCCACCGTCACTGAAGGCGAGTTCAACGACTACATCCGTCTCAACGGACAAGTGCAACCTATGACCACAATCCAACTCTCGCCACTCGAAGGCGGTGTCGTGCAAGAGATCATCGTGGAAGAGGGTGCGCATGTCAAGGCAGGCGACCGCATACTGGTGCTCAGCAACGACAACCTCGACCTGCAAATCCTCAACTCCGAAGCCGAACTCGCTGAGAAAGAGAACCTTCTGCGCAACACCCTCATCTCTATGGAGCAGCAGAAACTCAGTCTGGAGCAAGAGCGGTTGCAACTGGCTATGGAGGTGGAACGCACACGCCGCACCGCCGAAGCGCAGCGTGCCCTGTATGCCGACCAACTCATTGCTCGTGAGGAATACCTCCGTGCGGAGGAGGATCACCGTTTGGCACAACAACGCCTACAACTGGTCAATCACCGTGCCGAGCAAGATAGTCTCTATCGCAGCGTGCAAGTCAGC